>JBARZF010000439.1:0-2328 GCA_049649675.1 Rivularia sp. (in: cyanobacteria)
AGACTTACCAGGAACTAACGACGGGGAAACACAGGATGAGTTAGTTCGCAATCAATTACTCAGCACAGATTTAATTATTAACGTTTTAGATGCAAGTCAGCTATTTACTTTAACAGAAGCAAGAAATCTTCAACATTGGTTAATTGAGCGTGAAATTACAACCGTTATTTTCGTAGTTAATTTTTTGAATTTATTAGAAGTTAAAGATCAAATAATGGTAATGCAGCGAGCGCGTTATTTGGCTGAATAATTTCGCGGCAATTTTCCCGATCGAATTAACAATCTATATCGAGTTGATGCTTTACCTGCTTTAAAAGCTAAACTAAAAGGAGATATGAAAACCGCTTTTAGTACAGGAATTTTAAATTTTGAGTCTGCTTTACAAAATATAGCCAATATTTTATCAAATGAACTTTATAAATATCGTCTACCTAGAGTTATAACAATCTGTAATCAAGTTAAACAGTCTTTGTCAGCTAAAATTTAAACTATTGAAGCAGAGTTAGATTAGGTGTTATAAACAATTTGATCTCCTCTCTCTCCATTTTCCCATGCCCTATTCCCAAATATTATGTCAAATCAATCAATAATAATCGCCGAAGAAGTTCATAAATGGTACGGTAAATTTCACGTTCTCCAAGGTGTTAGTTTAACGGTAAATCGTGGGGAAGTTGTTGTATTAATGGGGCCATCTGGTTCTGGAAAATCAACTTTTATCCGCACTTTTAATGCTTTGGAAGAATACCAAAAAGGCAAAATTGAAATTGATGGTGTTACCCTGAGCCACGATTTAAAAAATATTGAAACCATTCGTCGTGAAGTGGGAATGGTGTTTCAACAATTTAATTTATTTCCCCATTTGAGCGTCATCAAAAATATTACTTTAGCTCCAAGTTGGGTACGTAAATTAGCCAAGCCCAAAGCCGAAGAATTAGCAATGCAGTTATTAGAAAGAGTTGGAATTTTAGAACAAGCGCAGAAATATCCAGGACAATTATCTGGTGGACAACAACAACGAGTGGCGATCGCCCGTGCTTTAGCAATGCAGCCTAAAATAATGTTGTTCGATGAACCTACTTCAGCTTTAGATCCGGAAATGGTACGAGAAGTACTCGACGTGATGCGAAACCTTGCTGATGAAGGGATGACAATGGTAGTAGTTACCCATGAAGTGGGATTTGCTCGCGAAGTTGCCGATAGAGTAGTTTTGATGGATGGGGGAACCCTCGTAGAAGCAGCTACACCCGATAACTTTTTCTCCAATCCCCAAGAAGAACGAACTCGTAAATTTTTATCGCAAATTATTTAGAAAAACATCGGCTGCTTACATCCTATGATTAGAACATGGGTACCATCTACTAATTAACTCATGGATGAAGAAGAATTAGAAAGAGCCGATAATGATTCACCGTGGAAAGAAATTTTAGAAGCATATTTTCCCCAAGCGATGCAGTTTTTCTTTCCCCAAACAGCAGCATTGATAGACTGGAAACGTCCGCACGAGTTTCTCGATAAGGAATTTCAACAAATTGCTCGTGAAGCCGAACAGGGTAGGAGATATGCGGATAAATTAGTTAAAGTTTGGCAAACTAATGGAGAAGAAACTTGGTTATTAATTCATGCAGAAATTCAAGCCAAACCGGAAGATATCTTTTCCAAAAGGATGTTTACTTATAACCTGCGAATTTTTGATAAATTCTCGAAACCAACAATTAGTCTAGCAATATTGTGCGACACCGACGCAAACTGGCGACCAAATCAATACAGCTATGATTTCCCCGATTGTAGTCTGCACTTTAGATTTGGAAGCGTGAAACTTCTCGATTATCAAAACCGTTGGACGGAATTAGAAGCCAGCGACAATCCATTTGCAACGGTGGTAATGGCACATTTAAAAACACAGCAAACCAGTAAAAAATTAGGAGAGCGAAAAACTTGGAAATTTAGTTTAATTCGGCGATTGTACGAACGGGGATTGCAAGAAAAGGATATTCGTAACCTTTACCGATTTATCGATTGGGTTATGATTTTACCTAAAGCATTGGAAGCAGAATTTTGGCAAGAATTTAAGGAGTTTGAACAGGAGCGAACTATGAGTTATATTACCACTGGCGAGCGCATTGGTTACGAGCGGGGGAAAGAAGAAGGAAAAGAAGAAGGGAAAGAAGAAGGTGAGCAAAATCTTGTTTTACGACTACTACAAAGACGTGTAGGAGAGTTACCACAAGAGGTAATTGAACAAATTCAAGCTCTTTCCCTAGAGCGATTAGAAGCACTTGGTGAGGCTTTATTAGATTTTACAGCGATGGATGATTTGCTTAACTGGCT
>JBARZF010000440.1:0-3626 GCA_049649675.1 Rivularia sp. (in: cyanobacteria)
ATCTCCCCCTCTCCCCATCTCCCCATCTCCCCATCTCCCCTTCTCAAATTTCAAAGTCTGTCTCTTCAATTATTTCCAATGCATAAAAAAGTGCTGCATCTGCATCGGTAAGAGTAGTACTACCATTTTTAGTCAGATGCTTATTGATATCTCTCCAAGCATTTGGATGACTCTTCCTGAACTTTTGTAATGCATCGAAAACTGGGCGTAAATCCTGATGTAACTCTTGTTTTTTGTTCATGATGTTTTTTTAAATAAAATTGGTAATTGATCATTGATAATTGATAATTGGTAATTGATAATTGGTAATTGATTTCTTCCCCCTCTAATCTTCATCGTCCCAAATATTCATTTGCTTATTCCGAGTCTTATATTTACCATCAGATTTCTCAGCTGCTTTATAACTTTTTCCCCCACCTCCATACATCACCCTTACATTCCCGGTTCCATCTCTGCGCTCATTGCGACTCTGCGTATCAACTCCTCTGCGCCTTTCTGATGTTCTTTCTTCACTAGTATCTTCCGCAACTACTTCGTATAAAATCGCGTGTTTATTCTTGGTATTCCCTTTCCTCAAAACTCTTCCCAATCTCTGAATATATTCCCTTGCCGAACCCGTTCCCGATAATATAATTGCGATGCTGGCTGCGGGTACGTCTACGCCTTCATTCAGTACGTGAGAGGCTACCAGCGACTTATATTCACCTTCTTTAAATTTAGTTAGTATGCCGTGTCTTTCTTTCACCGGGGTTTGATGGGTAATTGCCGGAATTAAAAATTCATTGGAAATTCGATAAACTGTGGCGTTGTCGGCGGTAAAAATTAACACTCGCTCTGGATAATGTTTTGCTAATAAATCCGCTAATATTCTAATTTTTCCATCGGTACCCAAAGCGATTTCTTTGGCTTCGCGATGGGCTAACATGGCGCGTCTACCAGATTGAGATTTAGCGCTCATCTGTACAAATCTCTGCCAACCTTGAATGCTTCCCAAAGAGATTTTAGAATCTTTTAAAAAATCGTTGCGGGTTTGCATCAATTCGCTGTATCTTTCTCGCTCTAACTGGGATAACTTAACTTTAATCTGAACTATCTCGTGTTTTGCTAAAGCTTTTCCAGCTAAATCTTCGGCTCTTTTACGATAAACTTCTCTACCAATTAAATAATTTAAATCGGCGTGTTTTCCATCAGTGCGCTCTGGTGTTGCAGAAAGCCCTAACCGATAAGGTGCGATCGCAAATTCGGCAATAACTTTATTAAAATCGGTTGGTAAATGATGACACTCATCAAAAATTATCAGCGCATATTGATTTCCTAAGGTTTCTGCATGAATTGCGGCACTATCATAAGTAGAAACTAGTATAGGCGTTCTATCGCGACTTCCGCCACCGAGCAAACCGATTTGCACGTCGGGAAAAGCGGCTTCTAAATGAGCGTACCATTGATGCATTAAATCCAAAGTTGGTACCACAATCAACGTAGTGCGTGGCGTAGATTCCATCGCCAACTGTGCGAGATAGGTTTTCCCGGCTGCGGTAGGAAGCACAACAACACCTTGTCTTTTTGCTAACTTCCAAGCCTTCAGAGCTTCACTTTGATGGGGATAAGGTTCCATCACCAAACCGGGGATCATTTCTACAGGATAAAATTCCTTAGCCTCATCAACAAAATCCGTTTTTTCTGCTTGCAAAGCTTCCACCAAACGACGGTATTCAATCGCTTTGATGCGGAATTTTTCTACTCTGTCATCCCACGTGGCAAAATCCATCCATGCCTTACCGCGTGGAGGTGGATGCAAAATTAAAGTACCGCGATTAAATGTTAGCTTTGGTATGCGACCCATTTAGAGTTTTCCCAACTCTGTGATATTTTTACTAATACCTCATAACGGTGCATAATTAGTCACTAAAATTAAAATTAATTTCAAAAAATCGGCGATCTTTTCAGAATAATTACAGATAAATATAATCAGAAATGGTTTTTATGTAACATGAAAAAAGATTCTAAATACTGAATTTTATATAAACAGTAGGTTGGGTTAGACACCTCTCATAAATTTGATTTGTAACGAATTATATTAATCGTGTCGTAATATCATGTCCGTTGAAATAACCGTCATAGTTATAGGTGACTTACCGTGCGATCGCATAACCCGCATTACAATAGATTTCTATCGATATATTGTAAAATCCCGACGATGCGATATTGGGTTAAAGCGTAAACTATTGAGAAGCCCGATCTTTTCAAAAAAACCGGGTTTCTGAATTTTCACAAATGATTTAGCTAATATTGATGTGTTAGCATAAATGGTAACGCACCAATGGGTAATAATTTGGTGCATTACGACATTCCATCTAACACACTCTACTTAACTTAACATTTTTTAAGGTTTAAGCAAGTAGCAAAAATCATACTAGAATTGCACCTACGTAAACTTTGTCAAACGATAAACTGCACCTGCGCTAAAAATTTTTCCTTCCTCGTTACTCGCTATTCCCTACTCCCCATTACAATTAGAATTAATAAACAAAATTCATTATAATTATTACTAAAGTGTCTGAATCTTTGTCATTACGGGATAAATATCTGGCTTTAATCGATGAAATTGTCCAAGCTACCCTAAAGGGAAAAATTAGCTCTCAAGGGCAAGTATACCAAATGCTGCTCAAAGGAGTTACCGTGGGGACTGGAGAAGTATTTGAGTTAGTTTTGAGCGAAATTTTCGATTCTACAACTTTTCAGGTGGAAGCTCAAGCTGATGAATTTAAAAAAGCCAAGGCTACCCGTAGTTTAAGAGCATTAAAGACAATTCAGACGCAATGGAAGCAAGTTGAAGAACAAAATAAAGCTACAGAATCAATTTTATCTGCTGCTAGAGAAATTACAACAGCACCAGAAAACGAACGTCTAACTATATTTTTAAGCGTTACCGATCCAAATCGCAAGCATCCTTTAAATCAAAAACAACTCCAGCAGCTAGCAAAATCGTTACAAAAAAATGCGGAGACTTTCAAGTTAGATTATTTGGAAGAATTTGCTCAAGGAATAACTCGCGGAATTAGTTCTTGGGGGAAATTGCAGCAACATTTGATCAGCTGGATGTACGAACAAAATCGCGCATCAATAGGATTTGGTGGAGTACCTGGAGAAAATGGTCCTTGGGCAACTTGGGGAAAACAAGTTGATGGGGAATTTAGCAAAGGATTATTTAGTACTTTAGCGAAACAAGAATCTCCTGTAGAATTTGCTCAAAGTCATCGTAGTATTAGTTTAAGTGACTGGGTTGAATTAACATTAAGTTTGCAATTTTTGCAGCGAGGATTAGTTAATTGGTTCGATCAACAAGCTTACAATGTCAAAGCCGGTTCTAACTTATCAATTTCAACTTTTTTAACCTTTTCTGTTATTTGGAGTCAATTAGGAAATGGTTTTGGTGCAGATACTTCCTATGGTAGTGCGGCTTGGCAGATAGTGTTACAAATATTGCGAAACTTTTCCCAAAGACCGTATTTTCCTTTATATGGCGGCATCTTCGCTTCATTTTCCGGTGATTATTTAAAAGATGCACTTTCCTATTTAGATGAACCCTTACAAAGAGTAGAAGGGACTCAAGAGAAAGCCAGAAT
>JBARZF010000441.1:0-4311 GCA_049649675.1 Rivularia sp. (in: cyanobacteria)
ATTCCACAGGCTCAAAGTGAATTAAATAAGAGTATTAAGCTGCTGTTAGAGGGATATCCTGAAAATTAATCAAATTGCTATCCTTAAGTAAACAAGCTTAAACCCAAGAATTATTAAGATGAATGCAAAAATTAGAAGTCAATAAAATCTAAATAAACATCCGAAATTTGAATGACTTACCTTTATTTACATTTTGCATTTAGCAGTAAGTACTTAATCATCAAATATGCAGATATTTAATAGTAGTTCATTAAATTAATTGTCAGATCATTAGACATCTCCGGAAAACATTTAGATGCTTCCAAATTTACGCGAAAACCGCGAGCCCCCCTACCCCCCTTCCCTGCGGAGGGAAGGGGGAAAATTAACCCTCTCTCCTAGTAGGAGAGAGGTTTTTTCATTTCCGGAGATGTATATTTTAATAGACTTTCGTTATTCGTTTATGATTAGCAACCATAAGCAGGTGAGGATACAGTTGAATAAATATAATATTACTTAGGATTTTTTTGATTTATCTAATAGCTAGTGCAAACTATGGCTTTACAATTATGGTACGAGCATCCTTAATGGTCTCTTTTTACTATTTAATCAAGTTCAAAACTTCTTAAATATTTAACAAACATACAGATATATCTTTATATTATTTTAAGTAATAGCGCGTATAAATATCTTAATATAACTCAGTTAAAATTGTTTCAAAACAAACTTTAAATAAACATTTGTATTAATTAGGATTTCAAGGTGAAAATATCAAAAATAACTGCAATTATGTTGGCATTAGGAGCAATTGTTTATAGCTCCAAAGCTAATGCGACAGATTTACCTTCAACTACCCTTATTAAACTCGAATCTCAATTACAGCTAGCTCAAGTAAATCTCCAAGATGCTGCAAAATATTTGAATCAAGGCATAAAACTTTTAGAGCAGGGGGATTATCAAACAGCGATAAACTATCTCAGCAAAGCAATCGAAAATAATCCCAAATTAGTCGCAGCCTATTACAACCGGGCTATTGCTCGCCATCAGCTACAAGAATATCAAAAAGCGATCGCTAATTTTACTAAAGCCATACAGTTTAATCCGTCGTATACCGAAGCTTACTACAATCGAGGCGTTGCTCATGGGCTATCGGGAGATAATTAAGCAGCAATAACCGATTTCACGCTCTCTCATAGAAATCAATCCCAAGCTAGACATTGCCTACTACAATCGCGGTGTTGCTCGCAGTTAGTCATAATATAAAACACGCTTTGTTGATTGCCAGGGTTGGAAAGTAAGTAAAGAAATTTCCCGTCAATACCCCCGAAAGGTATCGCTACAATTACTAAGCCCACTTTTGTGGGCTAGTTTACCTAATATTAGAATTTAACGCTACAATTCAAAACTGATTCTCCTAACTTCTAACTTCTAACTTTTGAATTATGGTACTGCAACACAAAGTGCAACTAACCCTCGAAGAGTTTTTTAATCTTCCTCCTGGTGAAGGAGATATTACCTACGAATTCGTTGATGGAAAAGCAATTCCTAAAATGTCACCAAAATTTTTTCACGCTAAACTTACCCGCGCTTTTCTCTTCTTAATTGATGCATGGTGTGAAGACAAAGGAGAAGTTGAAGCAGTATTTAAAAAAGCGAAAATTCCAGCGAAAAATAATTTGTAGGGTGCTGTTACGGCTTTAAAATTTATCTATTTAAATTACAATTTTGAAAATGCCGTAACGCACCATTTTATAATTCTTAATTTTGCGGTGTTTAAAAAAGCGAAAATTCCAGCGAAAAATAATTTGTAGGGTGCTGTTACGGCTTTAATATGTATTGTTTGAGGTTACATCTTTGGTGATGCCGTAACGCACCATTTTATAATTCTTAATTTTGCGGTGTTTCAAAAAGCGAAAATTCCAGCGAAAAATAATTTGTAGGGTGCTGTTACGGCTTTAAAATTTATCTATTTAAATTACAATTTTGAAAATGCCGTAACGCACCATCGTATTATTAAACATTTTTAAAAATAAGAAGAATTAGAAAGATTTCTCGATATATTTTCATCCCGCTTCCGGTTGCAAACCGCAAGCTAATAGCAAAAGTCATCTAAAGATGACTGGGTGATATTTTTAAACCATTTGTTCAGGTTGTATAGTTTCGCTGCGGTTATATGGTTGGATTATTTTATTGATGCCATGCTTGATAGAATTCCGAGTATGTCATATTATCAGCGCATTTCCAGATGATTTCGTGGCATATCTCGAATTGACTGGAATTATTGTTATAAGTCTCTACCGATAAGTAAGGTGTTAAAGCTGTGACAACTTTGGGCATATGCTTATCTTTTAAAATTTCCCCTAAGCTTCTCGCAGCATAGTATTTGGTAGAATCATCAACATCTTGATTGCCGATTAAATCAACCAAAGCATTAATAGCATATTCATTTCCAACGGCTATTTTCCCGTAAGCTTTCCGCAGAATCTAATTTGGTAGAATCATCAACATCTTGATTGCGGATTAAATCAACCAAAGCATTAATCGCATTTTCGTTTCCAATGCCTATTTTCCCGTAAGCTTTCCGCAGCATCTAATTTGGTACGATTATCAACATCTTGATTGCCGATTAAATCAACCAAAGCATTAATCGCATATTCATTTCCAACGGCTATTTTCCCGTAAGCTTTCCGCAGCATCTAATTTGGTACGATTATCAACATCTTGATTGCGGATTAAATCAACCAAAGTATTAATTGCATTTTCCCTATTCGTTTCTTGCAGCACTTCCTTTGCTGACTGATTAATTTCGTAAATAAATGTCTCCCACTCTTTCGTTTCTGAATTAAATTTACCAAACCCCCATTCAACTATTTGTTCCACAATCTCATTAACTAAATTGCACTTTTTAAATTCCGCAATACCCGCAGCAGCAAGGAAATAAGCGGGATATCGATGAAAACCCTTGCTTACTATTTTGATTTCATCGCTTTCCAACTTAAGAAGATGGGGTAAATTTTCATCCCAGCAACCATCATCAAATTCCACCAGCTTATTAATAAACTCTTCTTTCTCTACATCTGGAATATCATCTTCATCTCTTCCCAACCACAGCAAAATAACTTCTTTCCACTGCGGTTCAAAAATGCGATATCTATCTGCAACTGGCTTATTATCATGTTCGCGGGGTAAGAAATAATCCCAATCATCAATTGCTAGTGCTGCAAAATACTCCTGAAAATTAGCATGAAAGAAAGCATAAACCCCTTTATCCGTTTTTGCATCTCTATCAACCAAATTCAACCAGCCAACATCACAAGCTAACTTAAAAAGCTCTTCACCCATTTGCTTGCGTGCAACTTTATGATTTAAACGAAACCTCGCATTACTATCAATTCCAGCAAGTGCTAATTTACTTAATGCTTCGTGTAATTCATCTTTTTTCTCATCGGAATTCCTTAATTCTTCAGGAATATTTTCTGGTTTCCACTCATAAAAATAATTTGTAAATCTCTCATATAATCCCGCTTTGGTTTCTGGTAATTCTCCTTGCTTATCCAAATAGAAAATTTGACACAACAGCGATAAGCGTAGAGGATTTGTTACCAAAGAACGGATTTTATCGTGTCTGCTTTCTTTTAACTTCGTCTGTAGCGCTTTACCTTTTTCTATACTTTTCGCACATCCAAACCAATCTTGAATAAAATCATCAACTTGTTTGGGTTTAAATTCTTGAGTTTTATATGTTTCAAAACCCGTGAGAGGATTATTAATTCTTTCATCCCAAACATTTAACCGACAAGTCAACACAAACCGCGCTTTTCTCAACCAATCTGGTAATTTGTCGATTTTTAAAGTATCCAGAGGTGAATTCTCCGCCATTTCATCCACACCATCCAGCAACAGCCAAATATCTGCTTGAGAAAAACGTTGTTTTAATTGCTCTGGCTTTTTTGAACATTCAATACTAGAAAACCATGTATCTAGCAAATAATTTTCTAATGTCTCCCCTTGCAAACTAGCAAGAGAAATCCAAACTGGTAAATATTCGGTTTCATTTTTGAGATATTCAGCAACCTTACTTAATAAAGTTGTTTTACCCGCTCCCGCTTCCCCAATGATTCCAATATGCTTTTTATTTTCAGTAGACTGTAAACCGATTACTTCCTGTAGAAAAGCATCATGCTCGTAAGTTTTGACAATAACTTCCTGTTCCAAATTATAGGGATTCTGTGGTGAAGAAAGTTTATCCCGTCGTTGCTGCTGTTTGCGCTCTACTAAACCCAAAGGAACATGAACATTAACTTCAAATCCTCTTTCTGTGGCTTTGTGTCT
>JBARZF010000442.1:0-2653 GCA_049649675.1 Rivularia sp. (in: cyanobacteria)
AAGACAACTAACAACTAACAACTAACAACTAACAACTAACAACTAACAACTAACAACTAACTACTAAATTTGTAAAAAGCGAGAAATCCACACCTCCATAGTCGCTATCCGTTGCGTTAGTATGTTCTACAATTAATAGCGTTAATTCAGGCAACGGTTGGAAAATGGAACATTCACCCATCAAGGCTATGCAAGCGCCTTATACGGGCGACAATTTTTATCGCACACCACCCCCAGATTTACCTTCATTAATGTTGAAGGAACGTATTGTGTACCTTGGGCTGCCGTTATACTCTGGAGCAGTGATAGATGGACATTCCGTCGCCGATTTAATCATCGCTCAATTGTTATATTTACAGTCGGATGACCCAGAAAAGCCGATAAAAATGTATATTAACTCAGCTGGTACTGCTGGATTTGAAACAGAAGGTTTTGCTTTATACGATACTATGCAGTACATAAAGCCCCCCATTCATACCATTTGTATGGGTATGGCAGCAGGTATGGCAGCGATAATTCTTGCTGCTGGAACAAAGGGTTATCGTGCGAGCTTACCCAATGCTTCTATTATATTGCAACAACCCTATGGGCTTGCTCAAGGTCAAGCCACCGACTTTCAAATCCAAGCCAAAGAAGTTTTGGCAAGTAAAGCAACAATCGTCGATATTCTCTCTCACAAGACTGAGCAAGAAAACTCAAAAATCAAAAAAGATATGGATCGACGTTTCTACATGACACCCTATGAAGCTGTAGAATATGGTTTAATTGACCGAGTATTCGAGAAAGACGAAGTTGCTAATCCCCCCATTCCTGCTAGTGTTCTTTAAAACAGTTAGGAGTTGGGAATTTACAGTTAGGAATAAAAAATAGTTTCTGATTCTAGAATATAATTCCCTAACTCATAATTCATAACTATTCATCAATTGGAGTTAGATAAAATGCCTATAGGTATTCCTAAAGTTCCTTACCGTATGCCCGGTCAACAGTATACGCAGTGGATCGATCTATACCAGCGTCTTTTCCTCGAACGCATCATATTCTTGAGTGGAGAGGTTGACGATATGATGGCGAATGCACTTATAGCTGAAATGCTGTATATGGATTCAGAAGATCCAAGTAAGGATATTCTTGTATACATAAATTCTCCGGGTGGTTCGGTAACAGCTGGTTTGGCAATTTACGATACCATGCAGCACATCAAATCAGATGTGGTGACAATTTGTGTTGGTTTGGCGGCTTCAATGGGTTCTTTCCTATTGGCTGCTGGTACTAAGGGTAAGCGATTGGCATTACCTCATTCGCGAATTATGATTCACCAACCTTCTGGAGGTATTAGGGGTATGGCACAAGCAACTGATATCCAAATTGAAGCAAGAGAAATTTTAAGGATGCGTCACCAGCTAAATACCATTTATGCCAACAATACCGATCAATCAATTGAAAAAATCGAAAAAGACATGGATCGTGACTTTTTCATGTCAGCAGAAGAAGCAAAAGAATATGGCTTGATCGATAAAGTGATTGAAGAACGACCAGTTTAGAAGAGATGGGGTTCGGGGGAGATGGGGGGATAGGGAGATTGGGGGATAAGGGGAAGAATAAATAATGCTTAATTCTTAACTCCTAACTCCTAATTCCTAACTCCCAACTCCTAACTGGTAACTGTAAACTTGTCCGCGATGAACTTTAAATTTTAAATTAAGTCTTTATGATTAATGGCTTCAGCAATTAGCTGGAAATGTAATATAATCAGTCACTTACTTGAATAATATTAATAATTAGGTAAGCTGATAGCTGTTAAAAGTGCTTCTGATAGCTCAAAATGGATCTTTTAGATTGCTACCGTTTATTGGGTTTAAGATCGGGAGCTTCTTTTCCCGATATCAAATCGTCTTATCGCCGACTCGCACAGCAATATCATCCCGATATTAACCCGGATGATGAAAGAGCTAAGGAAAAGTTTATTGCTTTAACTGAGGCTTACAAGTTGCTGTTGCAAGTTATACCGCCGACCGAGGTTAGTTCACATAGAAACGTGTCGCAACCTGTAGAAACGCCGCAAAAACAATCGACGCGGGTTAAAGAGACATGGCAGCAAAAAGCACCTTCGATACCTACGCAACAGCCAAAGCAGCAGCCAAAACCGAAACCTCCTCATGTTGCAGAAATTGAACGGCGCTTGAAGTGGAAGACTTACGAACAGCTACAAACATTTCTGAAGGAAAGACGTTTTCCGCAAGCCATTGCATTAGCAGAAGCTTTGGTGGAACGTTTGCCGCATGATGCTGAAGTACGGCAGTGGTTAGCTATATCATATCAGCTTTGGGGACGGGCATTAATTGCTGAAAAACAGTTGCTTAAGGCAAGGATTTATCTTAAAAAGGCTTTGAAAACCGATCCAAAAAATAAGTCTTTGATTAACGAGGTGCAGCGCGAATTTAAGAAGTTAGAGCAGGTTTTTTAAGGGAACAGGGAACAGGGAACAGGGAGCAGGGAGTAGGGAGTAGGGAGTAGGGAGTAGGGAGTAGGGAGTAGGGAGTAGGGAGTAGGGAGTAGGGAGTAGGGAGTAGGGAACAGATAAAGAAGTAATTAGGGGAGCATCCCAAATTTTTAATTTTGTAGTGCGAGCATCTTGCTCGCTAGTGTTCCCAAG
>JBARZF010000443.1:0-1992 GCA_049649675.1 Rivularia sp. (in: cyanobacteria)
GGCTTGCTTTATAGCCCAATCTTTACGCTGTCTTTGGATTTTAAGATGAACTTTACCTAATCGTTTTCGCGACTTGTGATAATTAATTGACTGAGGTTTTTTACCTTTAACAAACTTTTTGCTTAACCGTTTCTGAGCTTTTTTAAGTCTCCGTTCTTGTTTTCTCAAGAATTGGGGATAAATTACAGCATTATCATTTTGATCTTTGGTGAAATATTTTAACCCCAAGTCCAATCCAACAACGTTACCAGTGAATTCCCCAACTTCCTTACGGTCAGCATCAAAGCAGAATTGAGCGTGATAGCCATCTGCTTTTCTGACTACTCGTACACGGTTTATCTTAATCCTAAATAGGTCAATACGTGTTTCCTTGTTGCAAAATAAAGAAAATGTTCCCGCATTAAAACCATCAGTAAAATTGATGCTCGTGCAATCCGAAGATAGCTTCCATCCCGAAACCTTGTACTCCACAGAACGGCAATGTTTTTTAAATTTCGGATATCCTTTATTTTTTTCCTGTTTTTTACAGCGTTTATAAAAACTAGAGATAGCAGCCCAAGCTCTTTCAGCACTCGCTTGACGCGCAGCAGAATTTAACTTCAAAGCAAAGTCAAATTCCCGTGCTAAGTATGAACACAGCTTATATAAGTCAGCTTTACCAACCCCTTGATTATCCATCCAATAACGAACTGCTTTATTCCTAATAAACTGGGCAGTGCGAATTGCAGAGTCAATTGCTTGGTATTGTTCTTTGGTTCCGTTTAACAGCTTGGCTTCTCTGACTATCATTTCTATATTTTATCATAAAATATTGCGGATAAAATAATAGAATTATTAAAGCCGTGCTAGAACCACGGGGCTTTAAACCCAATTTTTTGGTAAATCTTGAGGGAGACAAAGAGCAGTATATAATATATTCCAGCTGCACCAGCACCCACTACTAAAACATCAAATTTATTTTGAAGAGTATTTTTCGTCAAAATTTATATTTTTAAAAGCGTATACGCTTAAATCAAGAGTTTTTCATTAAAAAAATATACTATCAAGAGACGTTGCAATGCAACGTCTCTAAATTTATCCTTTTGAGGATTATCTGAATTTCAAACAAAAACGCCCAGATTTAAAATCGCGATATTGCAAAACACTGGTATTGTTTACCTGTAAATACCGTTATTAATGCGCTCATCGCCATCAATAAAGATTTCTTCTGGTGGGTTAACTGTAAAGTGATCCATGTTGTCTTGTAAGCGTTGTTTTTGTCTTTCGCTTATACCTTGAAGATTCAGCACATCTTCTACATTGTCGTAGGGAGCGTTAAAGACTATCTTCTTAGCAAGTGTCGGATATAGTCCTCTATATCTCTGAAAAGCTCCAATGTTGGTATTGTTTAAATCAATTTTGTCACCATAAACATCTGCAAGTTTGTCATCTGCTCGATTCCGCAATACTCGGGATGAATCGATTGCAAAAATAGGAGCATTATTAACAGTAAATTCATTTAAATTTACAGCTTGGGCTACTCCGTGGGAACCTAACAATCCCCAAAATCCGATTAACAAACTAAATACTGTTACTAAATGCGCCAATCGTTTCACGATTTTCTACCTCTTTCCATCAAACTTACACAGAGCTTTAAGCCAAATCCTACTCAAATGCCATTCATTACAGATCGTGCATAAATGACAAATGTTTGTAGTAATTAGCTTAATTCAAACACAGCAGTTATCAAAAACTAATATATAGCTTATCAATATATCTAATATTTACTCTATTTGCTCTCAAGGATTTAGAGCAAGATTTTTGCAAAAAAAGCTTTTGTTAGCTATTAGAGCGATCGCGTTTATCCGATTGCCCAAACTTAAGCCATAACAGCAGCGATTAAAAATAAGCTATCTACTAAAATTGTGCTTAAAACTGCTCCACTAAAAGCATACCAGTGCAGCTGCTTATATTTTAAAGGTATAATCCCAAAACTTAATAAGACTACGGCTA
>JBARZF010000444.1:0-15838 GCA_049649675.1 Rivularia sp. (in: cyanobacteria)
TACAAGTTTTCAGAAACGCCGCACCTGCATCCATCGCTAGCTCTGCTGCCAGTTTTTTCTCAGTATCATTTAATAAATTAGTTTCTAAAATTACTTTGACAGCTTGTCCAGTTTCTTCACAAATCGCCGAAATTTCCCGGTGTATTTCCTCTGTTTTACCAGCCTTCAACCAGCCCAAATTCATTACTACATCTAACTCAGTTGCACCATTTTCTGCTGCTTCCTGTGCTTCATACAGCTTCACTGCCGAAGTAGTTGCTCCGGTAGGGAATCCTATTACAGTACAGACTTTTGGCTGTTTTCCATGCAGAAGTTCCGCTGCAAGACGTACCCAAGTAGGATTAATGCAAACCGACGCAAAATGATATTTATCTGCTTCTTCACACCATTGCTCAACCTGTTGTTGAGTAGCGATAGGATGAAGTAACGAGTGATCGATAAATGGCGCAATATCAATATCGGAATGTTCTGCTGCCATCGTTTTTTATACTAATAGTTTTTTCTCTTCTCAATAAGTAGAGTAATACTATTTTTGATAGATTGAGCGTTTATTTTGGAAAATTTATTGAATTAACGTTTAACTTATTCTTGTAGGGTGTGTTAAACGCACGACTGTATATGATTTTAACAATTATTTCTATACGTTTAACGCACCATCCGAGATTAGTCTATTATGATTTTTTATATTTACTCCAATCCTCAAATCTATTTATAACTAAAAAATAATCTATTTATTAAGTGACTTAACTTAAAGATTATTCTTAAGCTAATTTTGATTGTTTTTAATTAAAATATAAATGTTAGAAGAAAATATCATTATCTATTTTTAAAATGCTAGAAAAACAATCTGATTGGAGGAAGTATGAAAGCTATACTCAAAAAGTCCTTAATCAAAATATTATTCAAAAATATTTTGAGGAATACTTGAAGTTATTGAATTTAGTTATAAAGCCAAAAAAGAAACTTCTAGGGAGAAAAACTGAGACTATGTGGGAAGTTGACGCTTACGGATATGATACGAATAATCAACTTATTTTAATTGAATGTAAACATTACAAAGATAGACGCGTAACTCAAAATACCGTAGCTGCATTTGCTTATATTATTCAGGATATTAAAGCAGAGCAGGGAATTATTGTGACAACACAAGGACTTCAAAAAGGAGCAATTCAAGTAGCAAAAGCAGAAAATATAGCTCTTATACAACTACACTACAATTCAACAGATAAGAACTTTTTTGTAAACTTTTCTTCATTTGAAGACTCTATAAAAAAAGATGCAGTTGGAAAATTTACCGAACAAATAAATAGCGGTGCTATTGGAAATGGGGTAATGATTGCACGACATTATTCACCAGAAGAAGTATATAAAAATAGTCAAAATCAAAAATAGTCTTAAAGTTTTCAGCTAAGTTAGTACCAACTCTTTGAAATAGTGCGTTACTGTTGGTGCGTGACGCTGCAAGACTTATAGGCAAGTACAAAAATTATAAAAGCGTCACACACCCTACATAACTTAATTTGTATCTATAAACAAAAACAAGGAGACGTAGCACTGCTACGTCTCTACATTCATATTGCGTTGAGTGAATTTAAACTGCTGCATTTTCAATTGCAACAACTTTATTCTCAGTTTCTGGCAACAAACGCTTGACACCTTGTTTGACAAAACTTTGCAAAAATACGACTTGCTGATTCTGTGCAAATACTTGCTGTAAATTTTGTCCGAATTTCTCTAAGTTAAACTCGCTTCCAGAATTTGCAGCGATTTCCTGCTGCTCGAAGTACTCAATTAATGCTAAACCGGCAATTCTAGTTAAATAAGCTGCACTTACACCTTGTACAACTCCACCAGCGACAAAGGTAATAGCATTACTTTTCAATACTGTACTAATTGTCTTGGTAGAAAGTTCAACTAAACCAAGTTTCAACATCAAGCTTCCCATTTCTCCAGCTACGGTTTTCGCTTGCTCTAAAGAAAACTTCTGCTGATAAACTCCACCCAAATCCATTACCATTTGAGCGTTAATTGCCGCAGTCGCTAGTATATCAAGGGCGGGTACTGGGTTTGCAAATGCCGCAGCAGCGCTTATCCACTGATATTGTTCGATTACTGGATTAGCACGTAATTTTCTAATTCCATTTAACAAATCTTTAGTTTCAGTTTTGAGCAACTTGGCTTTTCGCATCGTAGTAGCCAATACCAACTGCTGTCTTTGAGCTAATACTTTATCCAGTTTTTGATTTAAATCTTGAATATCCGGTGCTGGTTTTTCCATCCATTCTTGCACAGAATTATCTTCAAGGTGCTTGCGTACTTTGATTGCTTGTGGTGATGCTGCTATCGCTGCGACATTTCCACTGATTCGCTGTTTCAAAGATAGCAAAACACTAGCACGCTCATCCGGTAAACATTGATCTTGTTTATTGTAAACCAACATCAACCGTTGATTTTTAGCTTTTAACTGCTCCAAACTTTGAAATTCTGTCTCTGTCAAATCACCATTAGTGAGAAACAGCACAAAATCGGATTTAACAGCTTCTTCCAAAGCCGCAGTATCGGAATTCCCTTGAATAAATAAAGGTGATGTCTCTTGAAATTCTACAGAAGCAATTTGATTCTGTAAAACTTTAATCAAAGTGGTTTTACCCACCGATTTACCACCAGTAACTGTTAATTTAATTGATTCTCTATCTAATTCGCTCTGTAAGTACGGAATTTTTTCTTGTAGTAAAGCTGCTTGTTGTAGCGCTTCCTCACAATCACCCGCTTCTTCTACTAATTTATTTATAGCGATCGCACTAGTGGCAATGGTATTTTCTACTGTTGCTCTATCGATAGCCATTTCATCTAACTGCTCGTCGATACGTTTGGGGAGATTTTGTTTAATTAACCATAAACCACCACCAACAGCAAGCAAACTTAGCAAACTAAATTCGCCAAACTGCATTACTTTATCGTGGCAACTTTCTAACATCCACGCCAGGAAGGATAAACCCACTCCTCCCACTAAAATAGGACGCTTTAATTTCCAACCCATGATTAAATCTACCGCCATTACAATCGATGGTTTTTCTTCTCCAGAGTATATCAAAATCTTACCAATAAAGAATTACAAGCATGAACTGATGTGTTGTATGAATAAATCCTATTCCTTCCATCACAATATTTTTATTCTTAACAAAAAAAGTTAAATTTTATATCAAATTTATTTAGAACACTTTCTATGTGATATCCAGAAAATATATAAATTCATTTGATAGGAGAAAAAATTGTGGCTGTCTTTAGAGTATTGAATACGGGTGACAGTGGGGTTGGTTCCCTCAGACAAGCAATTATTGATGCTAACGAGCAAGAAGGTAGTGACCGGATTTTATTTGACCGAGCACTTAAAAATCAAACTATAACTCTTACCAGTGGAGAACTACTAATTACCGATGATCTTAAAATCAAAGGACTCGGAGCCGAACAGTTAACAGTCAGCGGTGGTGGAAATTCACGTGTCTTCAACATTGATGACAGTACAGACGAATTGATAGGAGTGCATATCGTTGGCCTAGAAATTACTGACGGCTTTTCAAGTAATGGAGGAGGTATCCGAAATACAGAAGAACTAACAATAAAAGATAGTACTATCGTAGACAACAGTGGTGACTTTACTGGTCGTTTTGCTAGTCTGGGTGGAGGCATCTATAACGGCGGTGGTATTCTTAATTTAGTGCGAAGTAACATAATTGAGAACACTGCTTTTGATGGTGGCGGCATCTTCAACACAGCAGAAGGCACCGTTAAGGTAAGAAATAGTAATATCTCCAACAATACTCCTCTCGATAATGCTGGTGGTATATATAATATGGGCACTCTTGAGGTGAGAAACAGCAGTATAAATGATAATACTGCTGGTGATGATGGTGGGGGTATATTCAATATGGGCACCCTTGAGGTGATAAAAAGCAATATTAGTGGCAACAGCACCAATACTTCAGGCGGTGGTATTGCCAATAACCATATACTCAGGATGAAAAACAGTGAAATTAATAATAATACTGCCGGTGGAGGTGGCGGCGGTATCTTTAATGGAGGTCAAAGTTTTAGTGATGTAAAAAACAGCGACATAACTGGTAACAGCACTAATACTTCAGGTGGTGCCATATTCAATTCTGGTACTGGTTCCTTTGAGTTGAGAAAAAGCAACATTACAGGTAATACTGCTAATGAGAATGGTGGAGGAATATTTAACAACGCTGATAGATTCGGCAATGGTATGTTCGAGGCAATTAACAGTACCATTACTCAAAACATAGCCGATTTTGATATGAATGGTTCTGGTAATGGCGGTGGAGTCTTTAACAATGGCTCAGCCAATTTCATCAGTAACAAGACAGAAATTTTTGATAATACTCCTGAAGATATATTTCCTCTATTTACTTCTGCTGAATTACCGTAAATATGAATCTTCTATGGAAAGTCTAGACTTTTGTGCCTAAATTTTGTTTTTCTACCTAGGGACCTATAACAGAAAACAGTAAAAGCCTTTTTCACATAAAATAAATCCCTACAATTATAAAAATCGTAGGGATTCATTTATATTTAATTTGGTAGCGGGAAGTGGATTTGAACCACTGACCTTCGGGTTATGAGCCCGACGAGCTACCAGGCTGCTCTATCCCGCGTCGTTCTTTAATTAATATAACCTAAGCTCCAGAATATGTCAACTACAACATTGATAATTCTCCAATTACTTCCAAACGCTTGTATTGAGCCAATGTCATAAACTTTTCTTCAAGGGCTTCAGCAGTGCTGGGGGTAATCCAACCGAGTTGAGTTAATAAATGAATGGCTACGGCATATTTTGCTCTTTTGGCTCCATCCATTACTTTTATGACTAAACCCATGCCTTCACCAAGCCTGCTAATGCACTGCAATCCTTCGGCACCTGATTTGCTGATTAGCTCTCCTGGAGTTAACTGCATCAGTTCGGTGTCAAATTTGCCTTCACCCGCTAACATCTGGGGATGATGAGTCATAGCACGGACGATACGCTCCATATCCAAACTATTACCTGAAGATAAACGAGCATAAAGTGTGGCGATTTGACAGAGTTGCATTAAATAAGTTGGTACCCCGCAATCATCGTGAGCGCTGATAAATTCTGCTGCGGGCATCCGTAACAATTCCGAGACTTTATTTAAGATCAATTGCTGTACTGGGTGCTTGCGCTCTAAATAATTAGTTAACGGCCAATTACATTGCTGACAAACTGCTAACATTCCCGCGTGTTTGCCAGAGCAGTTATATTCCAGGCTGCTGCGTCTGCCGGGGGGAACCGGACATTGCAATACTTTGGGGTCTAAATCGGCTCGCCATAGAATATTAAAAGCCTGCCTAACGTGTTCTATACTTCCGGCATGAGAACTACAAATAATTGCTAAATCTTTATCGTTGAGATTGTAGCGTTCTAAAGTTCCGGTGCTAGTTACAGCCAAGGCTTGAAATGGCTTGAGCGCCGAACGAGCAAATGTAGCTGTTTCAGCGTTTCCTGCGACAGAAAGAACTCGTCCTCGTTCGTCACACAGTACAGCTTCGACTATATGCTTTGATTCAATAATTCCTTCACGCAACAATCTTACTTCTATTGCGGGTGCTTGAGTTCGTTTTGCCATTACCAATCCTTAGCCATGAGTTATTACCTATTAACTCATAACTTTTAACTAACATTTATAGGAATTGCCAAGTTGTCATACCAGCAGCGAACAAAATAACTAAACACAATGCGGTTATTTGTAACCTTTGAATAATCGGTTTAATCTCGTAGTTAACAACCAAACGGTCTCGATCTAATACTTGTTGGGGTTTCATCCAGTTTTGACCGTCGTACCACCCCGATTCTTCGTAAAAGATTACCGGACTTGCCAGTCTACCGCGCACGTAAGACCAACCCAAATACAAACGCAATACAACTAAAACTACTCCTACACTTGCTCCTGCGACCCCACATAAGACGAATTGAGCGGCATACTTATGTGGGGGGAAACTTGAGTAAGCGACAGGCCCCGCTACCAACCACGATAAACCCCATGCCCACGCTATTGTAGTTAAATAAGAGCGCATTGAAAGGTTACAATCGCGAAATAGCCAGGATTTTTTTAATTGTTCGTATTCGTTCAGCGGTTGCTGTTCGGTAGGAACCGGACAACTCGATACCTCATAATCAATCATGTTGGTTCACCTTTGAGGATGCCTGAAAATCTACACGTTCGGCATGACCCCAGAATGCTTCTAGATCGTAATATTCTCTTTCTGAGGGCATCATAACGTGAACGATGACTTCGCCGTAATCCAACAGTACCCAGCTTGCTTCGGCTTTACCTTCCGTTCGCAAAGGCTTGCGATCGCACTTCTCTTCAACAACTTGTTCTATGGTGTTGGCGATCGCCCTTACCTGAACGTTGGAATAACCACTCATCATCACAAAATAATTGGCGAGGTAAGATACATCCGTGACACGAAGCATCAACATATCGCCTGCTTTACGGTCTAGCCCTGCTTCTGCAATGGTTTCAGCTAGTTCTTTTGCGCTCAAATCGTCAGTATCAAGCTGTTGAGAATCAATTCTGCGGTTAGTAACAGCAACAAATTCGGACTGCAAATTGTCTTGGAAATAATCAGACATTAAACCTTGCTCTGATAAATGTGGGTGAGGTTTTCGGATTTTTCTGGAGTTAGCTGGCGGCAACTGCGACGGTTAATTGCAAATGTTAATCAATTGGTTTCTTAAATACTAGCAAAAAACAGATATTGATCGCCTAAATAATGTCATCATTTGCCACCGTATTTCCACTTAACTAAAAATCTATCTTGGGTCGCAATTAATCGCGGATGAATTAAGCGAGGACTATCCAGCAACTTTTTCAAAGTGCGGTCGCAAGTCAAATATACCGCTTTATCAATATTCTCTTAACTAATTTGTCTTAATAGTTGTAAAGAAACAGTATTGCCTCAACAAGTTATATACTATCGGCTAAAAATACGATACAAGATAGCGGACTCATATCGGGTCTACCTAAAGTGTGACAAGCTATGGCATTTTGCACTTGTGTATCTTCCACGACAAATGTATCTAAGGCTACAACAGCACTGACATCTGCGTGGAAAAGATAGTTAAAACAGTAATAATATTATTGTAACGAACTTTTCATTTTCGGCTTTTTCAAAAAATTACAAAGTTTTACAAAAAATTAACCCCAGTTGTCAAAACTGGGGTTAGGGAATTATTAGAAGGCGGATATGAATTATAGAATCTTCTCTTCAGCCCCTTGTATGATTCAAAAAAAGTAAATTAGACTTCCTGCTTCGACACAACCCTAGTGTCAATTGTCGATCTGTTATCTTTCACAGATTCAAACAAAGACTCATAATTATTCAAAGCTTGCTCGAAAGCATATTGCTCAACAGCATATTTACGACTGTTATACCCTAAAGTTTTAACTTTTTCTGGATGCTTGTACAAATCCAAAACAGCATCAGCCAAATCTGAAGGTTCTTCTGGGGGAACGAGTTTTCCACCACCACTTTGTCGAATAGCTCTTGCAGCAGTTCCGCTATCGGCAACGGATGCTATTATGGCGCTACCGCTGGCAAGCAAGACTTGAATTTTTGATGGCATATTAAAAGAAATCACATTTTTTTTCTGTACCACCAATCCAACATCAGCAGCAGCCAGCATTTCTGGTAAACGTTCTCGTGGTTGGAAAGGTAGAAGCAAGACATTATCTGCACCACATTGATTGCATTCTTCCTGAAGTCGCTGCAATCCCGAAGCTTCCCCAACAATTACAAAAGCTATATCTTGAATATGGCGTAATAATGAGGCAGCTTTAACAACAGTTTCTAAACCTTGAGTCAGAGCAATATTACCCGAATATAAAACTACAAACTTATTTTCTAATTTATGTTCGGCGCGAAAAGCATTATTTCCTTTTGGCATCGGACGAATAAAATTCACATCTACCCAGTTAGGAATTTGTACTATTTTATCCGGCGCTACATTCTTAGATACCAAATTCTCTACAAATCCATCAGCGATAACGCTAATTTTATCGGCAGAGCGATAAGCAAATTTTTCTAAAATTGAAAATATCCGAATTAAAGATTTGTTTTTAAGCAAACCAACATGAACCGCAGCTTCTGGTAATATATCTTGTAGATTTAAAATAACCGGACATCTATGCAGCCATCCTAAAAGGGTAGTTGGGAGACAAACTGGTAAAGATGGTGATGTAGAAAGAATTACATCGGGTCGCCAGCCGAACAGAGCAGGCATGAAGCTAGTTACAACAAAGCTAGCATCCAACATTACCCTATCTAGCAGATTGGGCTGGGGACGAATCCAAACATAGCTTCTTTGGATTTTAACGCCATTTTTATACTCTGTTAGATAAAACTTGCCTCGGTAGTCTTGATAGATTTTACGCTCTGGATAGTTAGGCATAGCGGTAACGACACGTACTTGGTGTCCCCGTTTAACCAAACCCTCTGCCAATTCAGTCATCAAGGGAGCAATACCGATTGGTTCTGGATGGTAGTTGTATGAGTAAATTAAAATTCGCATAGTAAAAAATATTCGAATCCACTAATGGTTCTTTTAAAGACAACATTTATTTCTAAATTCGTTCCGCACTAAAAAAGCGCTTGTATTTTATTTTGCTTGCAATATCTTTTAAAGTCAGTCCATTTTCGTTGAAGATTGAGTAAAATTTAACGCAGCACGACGAGAATTACTGCAAAGGCGATGTCATTTATAAAAAAATATTTCGATTTACGATCTAGTATCAACACTTAAGTGGAAGCATGAAATAAGTCAATAAAGATTGATGCTTAGATATTGTATTGTTTTGTCAACAGTGCGATCGCAGAGCTTGCTGGAATTACGAGCAAAAAAACTAGCAAATTTCTTATATAGCTCAAGCGTATACAAAAAGTATTGTTTAATTAAGGCCTCCGATCTTAATTTATAAGTATCTTAGCGAACATTACTTACTGCAAATCTACCCATAGTAGAGATGGAGCTAAGCATATAGTTTAGGACATCATGTTTTGCAAGAAAGGGAATTGGGAACTCTTAACAGGGAACAGAAGAATGGAGTAACCAGAAAACGAAGTGCTATAAAGTTCAAGATCTTAAACAGAATATTCCCAATTCCCAATTCCCCATTCCCTATTCCCAATATTTAACAGTACAAAAACTGAAAGAGGTATGAATGGAAAAATCACCTTCATACCTCCTCTCAATAAAAATTTTGCTAATTAATTACTTTAAATTAAGTAAAGCTGTTAATTACATAGCGCCGCTGCTCTTATTGAATAGAATCGCAACTGTTTTAAAAATAAGCTTTAGATCGTACATTAAACTCCAGTTTTTTTGATACTGTAAATCTAAATGAATTACATCCTCAAAATTGCGAATACTAGAACGTCCGTTTACTTGCCATTCCCCAGTCATACCCGGTTTAACATCCAGGCGTTGCCATTCAGGTACTTCATAGGATTCAACTTCATCGGGTGTCGGTGGTCTAGTACCGACTAAACTCATTTCTCCTTTAAGAACATTCCAAAATTGTGGTAGTTCATCTAAACTAGTACGTCGTAGGAAGCTACCCACCTTTGTTACTCTAGGATCTTTGTCAATCTTGAAAAATGCGCCTTGAACTTGATTAAGCTTTTGTAGTTCCGCTTTTTTGGCTTCAGCATCTACACACATCGAGCGGAATTTCCACATCTTAAAACGCTTACCCATCCAACCACAACGAATTTGACCAAAGAAAATAGGGCCTGGATCGTCAATCATGATGGCAATAACAATTGGAATAGATAATATTGCCGTAATTACCAAACCGACTAAGGCACCTACAATATCAATAAATCGTTTCGTCCAAGAACGTACAGAAGGATGAGTTTGGGGCAGTTGCTCTTCCTGTCTTGTAGGATTTTGCGGCTCTGTAAATTCTCCTGCTTCAATTGTAAAGACATCAACCAAACCTGTAAGATTTAGTACCGCCATCACTTGAGGAGTAACATTTTGCAGTACTAATTCAATCCCTTTTTCTTGAGCATTCTTGAAATTACTAACTAAAGCACCCAAACCACTACTATCCATAAAAGTAGTCTGCCCAAAATCAATAATAATTTTTTTAGGAGTTGGATTTGCATTAATCAGTTCTTCACAAGTTTGCTTGAAATCTACAGCTTCAAGCACGCTCAAACGAACGCTTACCTGTACTCTAAGAGTGTCCTCTGATAATTTGACCGGAAAATTTACTTCTATAGGTTCGTTACCCATGACTTGAACTTTAGTTGCCATATCAATGTTTTACTAGTTACATTACGCGGGTTCTAGGAACCGTTTAACTTAGCCTATTTATTAGCTGATAAGAAATAATTAGCTGAAAATTTAGATTGAAATCGAATATTATCCATGACGGTTCACAATAGAACAAGAAGTCAACCGTCTTTCGTTAAGTGTCATTCGATTCTTAGTCGCGAGCATAGATGTTTGTCTTGCAACGAGCTGTAATCGAAAGTGACGCTTGAAAAGAGGATAAACCAATTTTCCGATCTCATAATTGAATTTTGCGTAAAAAACTTCCGTTATTGTATCGTCAAGCGCTTATATACATTGCCATTCATCCTATGACTACCAAAACTGCTGTTAACGAGAACGCCAGCCTGATAGAAGTCTTCTCCGCAATTCAAGGAGAAGGGCTAAATGTAGGAACCCGTCAGATTTTTATTCGTTTTGCTTTTTGTGACTTGCGCTGTCACTTTTGCGATAGCGCTCATACTTGGAATGTACCTGCCACTTGTAGAATTGAGCAAACCCCTGGCTATCGGGATTTTGAAATTTGCTCAAATCCTGTTTCATTACCCATGTTAACCGAATGGGTTGAGCGGCAAAATATACCTTGCCTACACGATAGCATTAGCTTAACTGGAGGCGAGCCTCTACTCCATGCCAGGTTTTTATCAAAATTCCTACCACAAATCAGTTTAATCACTGGTTTACCTATATACCTAGAATCTGGGGGACATCGCCCGGAACAACTCGCTATGATTCTACCTTACTTAGACTCTGTAGGAATGGATCTCAAGCTACCTAGTGTTAGTGGTGAAAGTCGTTGGCAAGAACACGAAAACTTTCTCCAAATATGTTATGAAGCTCGTATTGAAGTATTCGTTAAAATCATTATTTCGTTTGTTACAGACTCTGCCGAACTAAAACGTTCTGCTCAATTAATCGCAGCGGTAAATCCAACAATACCAGTGTTTTTACAGCCAGTTACCCCACTAAGCTCGACCGAACAATTTACCGATCTACCCGTGCTTGCTCCGACTCCCAAACAAGTTATTGATTGGCAAGCTTTGATGAAAAGATTCCTTAAATCGGTTCGCGTAGTACCCCAAACTCACAAAATGATTAGTCAGCTTTGAATTATACTTTTAAACATGCGTAAATAAACTTAGAAATAATCTAATAAACCTTTGTTTAAAGCAAGCTTGGAGTTACTATAACGCAACCAACTAAGTTTACAATGTTTCCGTATTTATGTTTGAAAAACTATTTTGTGAAGATATTGCCAAGAAATAAAGAAGTTTCTGTAAACTATTAATATCGAGGAAAATTTATTCAAATTTATTCAAATTTATTCACCGAAACCATCGAAGTGTGGTTCAAATTACTAAGTATAAAATCTTGGCTTAGCACATAAAAAATAAAGCCGAAGTATTTTGGTATAAGTTTTTAAGCAGAATCTGATTAGAACCGTATTTAAAATAAAAATCGAGGTAAATCAGAATATTCCGAATATAATTCGTTACTAGCTATACTTTTGAATAAAAAAATGGCCGTGAGTTTCTGTTTCCGCTTTGGCTTGATATTATTTGCGAACGATGAAAAAAATATGCTTGAGAGCTAAAACTGTTTATTGGAACTAACTATTCTTTGAACAACAAGACAATGGAATGCTCCCTTCAGGATATTGTTCTTAAAAAGCGGCGTTCGGTAGGGTGGGGGGGGATTCCCCATCCCTACTTACAACTATCAATATCCGCCTTCATCCATATTTCGAGATTTAGATTTGGCTTTATTAGCACTGCGCTTGAGTGCAGAAAGTCGGGCTTCATATTTCGACCTTTGCCGCTTGCTAGGAGATTTTTCAATTAAGGTTTTTAAAGCGCTACCTAAACTCTTGTAAGCGTTAGGCAAACTATAACCAAAGCGAGTTGCTAAAGCAATGGCTTTTTCATCTGCTTCAATTAATTCCCTAGCTACCTTTTCGCCACTATTCTTTTGGAACAGTCGCCAGCCAGAAACGCCACACAAGGCTAATGCAAGTACTAATAGCAATCCATCTTGTACCCACAATTCACCTACAGCGCCGCCTAAACCTATTGCCAAGGCTGCCATTTCCCAACCATCTTTAGGGATGGTATCGTTTTGAATCCGAGCGACTTCATGCCAAAATAACAGATTTCGCTGATCCATTGCCAACTCATCCCATTTTGCCAAGTCAATCTGAATCTCTACCTGATCTTTACCAATTTCTTCACTACGAACCAGGAGTGGATTAACCTCGGTAGTGCCTTCAACCGTAACCCAGCTTTGTAATTCTGGAGGTAATAAGCCTTTTAATCGCCGGAGTTCGCTCATTTCCGCTTTTGCGGAAGAGGTTGCGTAAGATGTCATAAAACCACTTACCAAAAAAACTAAATTATATTGTGATGTTGCCTTACAAGGAGTATAGCTATATCATAGACAATTCGATTTTATTCACTAGGAAATCTTCCCCGTTTTTTCCTTGCTTCCATTGCCTTTTCCAGAAGATCCAACAATCCAGGAGCTTGCTCTTGAATGCTCAGTAACAGTCTTTCGCCTACTTCTACATTACCTGGGTCGTCACCAGTCTCCATCACTTCCTGAAGACGCGGTATTGCTACACTGTCAACTAGTTGAACTAACCCACTCAAGCAACGATTAAATTGTTTCTCGGTAAGCGTTGAATCTTCGATCGGAAACTCAATAATCGCACGGATTTCGCCATCAGACGGGTCATATTCCCATTGCAGCATCTTGGTTTCCCAGGAAATGACTAACATTGTTTGTAAAATTGCTGCCTTATGCGGATGATCTTTTACACCACTTAGCACTTGAGGCGCAAAGATGCGGAAAAATTTTCCATCTTCATCTAGCTGAATTACAATCAGAAAATCTTCAACGCGATCGCCTTCTACACCCGTAACAATACGGTCTTCCTCTTCATCAATACGATAGTCCCAGCCAAGCTGGTCTAGATATCCGCCAATTTCTTGCACGCTTACTGCCATAAAAAGCCCCCGTTAAAACCCTCTGTGCCGCTGTTGCCAGATTAAGTTTAACTTGCCAAGGCAGAAGCTCATAAGTGAAATTGCTACTATCTACGATGTTTGTCGGAAAATAGTAATTTAAATTGCTAATTAGATTGGCAATAATACAGCTATACATCACTTGAAGACAAATTTTTCAACAATCTTCTTCCTCAAGACATATTTCAGATGGTCACGAAAGATACTTAAAATATAACAAATTTTGAATTTATTATTTATTTGAGAATTTCAAATATCAAAAATATGTCTGATTATTCCGGCACTACAGCAGCCATAATTGAACAAGCTAGAGATTTGGAGCAAACTCTACCAATAAAAAATGAAGCTTGCGGCTCAAAATTCTTTTTTCAACCCAATCCAACTAAAAAGGTTTGTCTTTTCTTTCACGGATTTACCGCAGGCCCTTATCAGTTTGAACCATTAGGAAAACAATTGTTTGAAGCTGGCTATAATGTTCTGATTCCTTTACAACCAGGTCATGGAATTGCGGGAAAATTTGATAGTGATAATCCTCCTCCTCTACCATTAGAACGGGAAGTTTATTTAGATTATGCAATTTCATGGCTAAGAATTGCTCAAAAATTAGGCAATAAAGTTATTGTTGGAGGATTATCCAGCGGTGGAACTTTAGCAGCTTGGCTGGGATTAGAATACTACCAAGAAATTGAAAAAACTCTATTATTTTCTCCTTACTTAAGCAGTAAAAATGCAGTTGTAGATTTTGCAGTGGAAACACTACCAATTTATTATGAGTGGTTAAATAAAGATAATCCAGGTAATTTTGGCTATAACGGATTTCGATTTCCTGCATTGCGAATATTTTTGGATATGGGTCAGGAAATCCTCGATAAAGTGAAGAATAATCCATCATCACCGATGTTTATTGTCACAAGTGAAGGTGATGCCGTTGTCGATCGTAACGACTTGAAAGAATTATTTGAATCTGTAATCAATAAACAAGCTAAAACTTGGTATTTCAGCTTTGATAAATTATTTAATATTCCCCACACAATGGGAACCGAACTTGAAGGGAATAATTATGTAGGTTTACTAAATACTGTGGCGAAAGCATATTTGGAAAGCGATGTTACTTGGGATCAAGTATTAGAAATTGGAAGTAATATTTTACAAGGTCAAACTTTTGATAATGCTGTTAAGGATTTAGGTTTGATAGAAAAAGTTTCTCCAGATTTATCGGTGATGTTGGCTGTGATGGATAAGGAAGTGATTGTTGATTATTCGGCTGAATAAAGTTTGGAAAACGGGCAAGGATGCCCATCCCACAATATCTTTCAAATTTTTGTAGGGTGCGTTATCGCGAAGCGTAACGCACCATCGCAACCAATTATTTAGAGTCTTTAGCTATAAATATCACCGTTCCAAACAGATTCACATCGAGTTTTAATTAAAAACTCTTATTAAAAGCAAACTTGTCAAACCTCCGAAAAAAATAATTATAGTGTTTGCAAGTAATAATCTTATATCTGTTGGATAAATTGATATTTGATATTTTTTTAAACTTGGATCGATATAGTTTTGAATTAAACCTATAATAAATATCAATAAATAAATTATTAAAGCCGGAATAAGACTAATTAATATTACATCATTAATTGTTGTGACAAAACCTAATATATTACGTAGCAAAATGGAAAAAGTTCCAATTAAAAATTCAGTTGATATAGAAATTATATATCCCAAAATAAAGGCGGGATTTCTTTCTATTTCATGAAACAAAGTTTTTCTTTTATCTGAAAAAAATAGCTTATCAAAAAAATCTAACGCAGGAGTAAAGATGTAGAATGTAATCCGATGAAAAATTATTAAAGAAAATAATATAGTTAGTCCGGTTAAGAAATTAATAATAAAAATATTGTTCATTGGATTTACATTGGTAATTATATTAAATCCGGTAGCATCGGAATGACAAAAAAACCGCAGAGAGCGCAGAGAGCGCAGAGGAAAGAGGGAACAGGAGGCAAAACTTATTATTTCGGTACAAACGGATTTGATATTACTTCATAAATTATGAACTTATAAAATAACTTTATAATGGTGCGTTGCGCTGCGCGACAAAACACCCTACAGTTATTAAGAAACCCGGTTTTTTCAAAAAAACCGGGTTTGTGAAGTTTTATAAATAACCTCAAACAAAAATCTTTTAAAATTAAATTTTCGCTTCTTCTCTTACCAACTTATCCCAACCCAAATCTTTCAAGCTATTATTCCGACGCAAAGGACGAGTTACTAATTCTAAAATATCTCGCGCATTGGTAAAGCCATGAATTTGAGCAAAGGTAAATTCTACCGACCATTTAGTATTTATTCCCCGCGCTTCTAAAGGATTCGCGTGAGCCATTCCGGTAATTACTAAATCGGGCTTAAGAGCATTAATTCGCTGAATTTGATTGTAGTTATC
>JBARZF010000445.1:0-2204 GCA_049649675.1 Rivularia sp. (in: cyanobacteria)
TTGCCCAAGCTTCGGCTTCTTCAATTTTGCTAGTACGAGAACTAACTACTCTTCTTAAATCAGCGTCACTCAACTCTTGAGATACGGTATTGCGTGCCATTAAGGTTTCAGCGTGCTTGAGATTAACCCGTTCAACCTCTTCTTGTTGTTCAAGTCGTTTAAACTCATTCCGCTTATTCATGCGTTCTTTGTTAAGCACTATCAATAACTCAGTCAAAGCGTAGACTATTTTCACCCGGAGTTCGTTGCGATATTCTTGTTCCTCACTACTTAAATAATCTTCTGAATCCAATTCTATCCATTCTTCAATTTCATCGTTCGTAATGTTACATTTGATTTCAATTAGTCGATGCTGGTGTTCTGGTTCCAACAGCAAAATATCCAATTGCTCGACTATGTAATTCCGAAGATTCTTATGGATATCTTGAAGTTGCTTCTCGTCGGGATTTTGTTTATCAATCATAGAGATATCACCTATCCCAGATGCAAATATTTCGGTTAAACGCTGATGCTGCCAAGAATAGTAGGCTTTCATATCGTATTCTGGTGGTGTGTAACCTCGGCGATCGCCTTCGTTATCAGCATAAGGATTTTGATATTCGTTACGGTATCCAGGAGCAATCAGAAATTGTTGCAATTCTCCTTCTTCTTTAGCTTCTACCCATAATTGTTTCCAGTCGAGCAGATTAATAGCTTGGGATTTAGTTTCATACCATAATGCTGCAACGCGGTAGTAGTATTGAATTGTTTCTTTTCGAGCAGATGTTTGTTGACCTAATTGGCGATTTTGTTTGATGTTAAGCATGATTGAAGCGATATAGTATTCAAGATTATCTGCACCCTTTAATAATTCAATTAAAGAGTTATTTATTCACCTTTTTTAGTGCGAAGCACATGACGTTAGGATTGATTTTTCAATTTTTGTAATTAGTTTTTATCGGCTTACAAAGCGGGCATAAGCTAACTGAATTATGACGCTGCTTTAATTGTTTTTCTAATTCGCGATTACATTTTGACCAGTGACGAACAAGTTGCAATTGATATTTGTAATCTTGCACAACAGCACGAGTTATTTTTGCACCTACGCCACTGTTATGTTCTTCTAAACGCTTTTTTAAACTTCTGCTGGTATAGCCCAAATAATGTTGAGCAGTTCCTTTCGGATGTTTCATATTTCCAATAGGTTGTGAGAAATGTAAAAGATAAACATAGCCCATAATATGCACCACTTAGATTGTTTTTGCAACCTAAGCAAGTGCTATTTTAGGTGAAATAAATTCTTTTCACATTAAGCTTTATCTACAACTTGAACATCTTCTTAAACTAAACCCAATTCTTGATCCAAAGCTGATTGTTTCTTCATTACTCCTTGTAATTCTGCTTTTTTAGAAAAAATTTGGTCTTTCTGAATAGATAAATCTTTTTCTGCTTGTTTTAGTTTTTTAAGTTGACTTTTTGCTTTGTAAAATAAGGAGTAATATCTCTTCATGAAATATTACCTCTTAACATATATTAGTTGCTTTTTCTATCGACTAAAAACGTAGGTTTCTCTAAGCCCGACTTCAATCGAAAAATAGGAATCAATAAACCAGTCTCGTGCAATTGCTTTCCAATCAACGTAGAATGCAGGAATATTTAACTGTTCAAGCTGTTGCATTATTCCGCACTCTTCCCAAATTCGGTAAACAAAATCTTCATTGTCCTCATATTCCCCTAAATAACGGTCTTTAAAATCTTCTTCTGTTACATAATTATCACCATAGTGCTGGTGGTAAACTGCGTAAGCTTTACCATGTTCTTCAAGGAGCTCCGCTAATTCAGAAACTGTTTCTATATCTTCGTATTCACTAATTTGTATACCTTCCCAACATTCGGCCCGCATGTATCGCCCACTCGTCACAAGGTTCTGTATCTGTAATTGGCGACCACGAAAGCATCCATTTGATATCGTCTTCGATATTTTCTGGTTCTTGGGTAGCGTCAATCCACAAACCATGTAAATACCCAGCATTATAAGCGCTCAGACAAGCTACATAAATTTTAGGTGTTTCATCATCGGTGCATTCTCTTTCATATAACGGAAATGGCAAAGAACATTTTAAACTAGCATTTCTTATGGGAGCTTTTACTTGAGCTAAAGCAACAGCTAAATTTAAAGCTCTTAAATCAATATTTTGAATAAATAAAATATTATCCAAACGTTC
>JBARZF010000446.1:0-14083 GCA_049649675.1 Rivularia sp. (in: cyanobacteria)
GGAGTTGAAAAATTCCGCGCTGTTCTTGTAGAGTCTCTTTGTTGAGCAAGCAAATCTTTTAAATCTTCATTTGGTTTTGATGAGTTCTGTGCTGGAGGTTTTACCGGAGCAGGGGCTGGAGTTGAAAAATTCCGTGCTGTTCTTCTAGAGTCTCTTTGTTGAGCAAGCAAATCTTTCAAATCTTCGTCTGGTTTTGCTGCTGGTGGTTCTTCTAGAGGAGTCACTGGAGTTTCAAACTCTCGTGGTGTTCTAGAGTCTCTTTGTTGAGCGAGCAAATCTTTTAAATCTTGGGAAGAGTCTTGAGTTGGTTTTGGTGGTTCTACGGGAGTCGAAAATTCTCTAGGTGTTCTAACTTCCGGTTGTGGTTCCGGTCTAGGTATTGGTTTCGGAATATCATTTTTAACAATGGGTTCCGGTTTGGGTTCCGGTTTTTGTTGTGGAACAACTAGCTTTTCCCTTACTGCTACAGGAGGAGCTGAAGGTAAAACAGGTGATATTGGTTCAATTGGTTTGAATGGTTTAAAGTCCGGTTGCTTTATTTGTGGTTTTGGAAGCGGTTGTTTGATAACGGGTGGTGCTTGAGCAACTCTACTTTGTGCTATGTTCGGTCGAGAATTAGACAAAGCAGGACTTCCACCGCTAATCCGAGACTGGCTCGGTGTGGTATTTAAGTCAGGTTGCTTTATTTCTGGTTTTGGTTCTGGCTTCGGTTCTGGTTTTTCTAATTTCGGCTCTATCTTTTTCGGTTCTGGCTTTGGCTTTGGCTTTGGTTTAACTTCTTCTTTCGGTTCAATTTCTTCTTCTTGAGTATCCAGGAGAGTTATCTCAACTGGTTCATCCTCAATTTCGGGTACCCTATTCAATAAATATTTTCCAATCCCCGAAGCCAATAACGCTAGATGAAATATAAGCGAACCAGCCAGACTACAAGCCAAAAAAAATCTCAGCGCTCTCGATTCTCTTTCCCTCTGTCGTAGCGCTGTACTTGCAAAGCTCATGGTGGTTTAAACTTATTGAAATAGATTTGCATTAATTGCTAAGTTTAAAATAATTAAGCGCAAAAGTCAATAAGTTTTTCCTGATAATTACTTAATAATTTGTTGCAATTATCAACTTCGATATAGCTTTCATTTGATGTTGGAATTATACTGTTGTAGCAAATACATTTTTACGATGGTGAACGGTGTAAATATTGATATTAAAGCATTTCATAATTTGAAAACGGGTAATAACAGCTATTGTGTACGCTTATGAAAAAAGTAAAAATACCTTTAGACTTAATCAGTTGCTGATTTTCAATACCTTGAAAAGATTGACATTTATTCTCATCTGTTCTAAGTTAATTTGATAACTACTATCATCTACAGATGTAGATGTTGGTAGTAACTTGTATTAATAAATTTGAGAAACTCTAAATGGGAATAAATAATCTATTCTCGGCAGGTGGTGTAGTCATGATACCGCTGCTGGGATTTTCGGTATTGGCTTTAGGGCTGATTGTCGAAAGGATAAGCTTTTGGTTGAAGATAAATAATCGTCAGACTAAAGTAGTCCGAGATATCTTAAATCTCTATCGTCGGAATAATGTCGTAGGTGCAATTGATGGATTGCGCCATAACGCAGATTTGCCCATCGCTCGGATGTTTCTCACTGCTTTGGAATTAGAAGAACCAACTCCCGAAGAGTTTCGTTTGGCGTTGGAAAGTGAAGCGCAAGCTGAGATACCTTTACTCAAACGCTTCCAAAATATCTTTGATACTATTATTTCCCTCGCGCCACTTTTAGGTCTTTTGGGTACGGTTTTAGGTTTAATTGGTTCTTTCGCTTCTCTAAATCTTGGTGATGTTGGAGGTTCTCAAACAGCGAACGTAACTGGTGGTATTAGTGAAGCGCTGGTTTCCACGGCTGCTGGTTTAGTCGTGGCGATTTTCACGCTGATGTTTGCCAATGCATTTCGAGCCATGTATCAAAGACAAATGGCATTAATTCAAGAATACGGTGGAGAGTTGGAATTACTTTACCGTCGTCATTACGAACGAGGAATAAAGAATTATGCGTCTACCAGATGAAGCGGATGCACCAGCACAAATTAATATTGTGCCGATGATTGATGTTATATTCGCGATTTTGACTTTTTTTGTGATGTCAACGCTGTTTTTAACTCGTCAAGAAGGTTTACCAGTCAATTTACCCCAAGCATCTTCTGCTAAGAAAGCGACTCAACCAGCACGAGTTACTTTAACTGTAGATAAAGCAGGTGCAATATTTTTGAACAAGCAGCCGATTACTTTGGATAAATTGGAAGCAGGAGTAAAAGCAAAAGTCAAACCCGAACAACCTTTAATGGTGGTGTTGAATGCAGATGAAGGGGTGAATCATGGGAAAATTGTCGCGGTGATGGATGAAGTGCGACAGGTGAAGGGTGCAAAATTGGCTATAGCGACTAAGAAAAAGTAATTGAATCAATCGTATTATTATCACTTCTGTGTAGATTTACCACCAAATGTCCCAGACGTAGCAATGCTACGTCTTTTTAGATTCAAAATCCGACCATTGATGAAAAATTAAATAATTATTATGAATAAGGGATTTATTGCGGGTAAATAAACTAATATCTAATTTCCACACAAACCCATATGCAGACACTATCGCGAACCAAACCCGTAATCGGTTTAATAACTGGATTAATAGTACTCGTCATCTGTCTTTTTATCAGCGTTTCCTATGGTGCGGCTGATATTTCTTGGCAGGGTGTTTATGATTCGCTAATATCTTTCGACGGTTCGAGAGAACATCTAATTATCCGTACTGTGAGATTACCGCGTTCTTTATTAGCTATGATAGTGGGTGCATCAATATCCACTGCTGGTGCAATTATGCAAGGTATCACTCGCAACCCCTTAGCAGATCCAGGAATACTAGGAATTAATGCCGGTGCGGCTTTTGCGGTGGTGATGGCAATATTTTTATTCGGTGCTTCGTCGCCGAGTTTTTATGTTTGGTGTGCTTTTGCAGGTGCGGGAATTACTGCGGTGAGCGTGTATTTTTTAGCCTCTTTAGGTCGTAGCGGGATTACTCCACTCAACTTAACTATTGCTGGTGCAGCAATTAGCGCTTTTCTAACTTCTCTCACCACTGGAATATTAATTGTTAGTCAAAGTACTCTCGAAGAAATTCGCTTTTGGTTAGCGGGTTCTTTAGCTGGTGCGGATACAAGTCTGATTCTACAAATTTTGCCTTATGTCTGTATTGGAATGGTATTAACGTTAATTATTTCTAAACAAATTACTATTTTGAGTTTGGGGGAAGATATCGCCAAAGGTTTAGGGCAACAAACCGCATGGGTGAAAATCGTTGCTGCTGTGTGCGTTTTGCTATTAGATGGTAGCGCGATCGCAGTTGCTGGTGCGATTGGATTTATCGGTTTGGTGGTTCCTCACATTGTCCGGTTTATCGTGGGGGTAGATTACCGGTGGATTTTGCCTTACAGCGCTTTATTCGGAGCCATATTACTTTTAGCATCGGATATCGCAGCTAGATTAATTATAAAACCCCAAGAAATTCCTGTAGGTATTATGACAGCTTTAGTCGGTGCGCCATTCTTCATTTATTTAGCTAAAACCAAGGTGAAGAAATGAAGACAAATACAATAGTTTTTCGTTCTCGATTACTTCCGATTTCCTTTCGTCTCAAAAAGCGCGTTCCCATTGTCTTATTAATTTTAACTATCATTACCTTAACGGCAATGGTGATGAATACTTCCTTCGGGGAATATCCCATTCCAGCGCTTGCAGTTATTCAAACCGTTTTAGGAATAGATACGGGAAATGCAGATTATGGATTTGTAATTAATACTTTACGCTTACCGAGAACCCTTACCGCTTGTCTTGTAGGTATGGCTTTAGCAATTTCCGGGACTATTATGCAAGGTATAACTCGTAACCCCCTTGCCGACCCAGGAATTATTGGTATTAACGCCGGTGCGAGTTTAGCGGCGGTAAGTTTGATTATATTATTACCAAATCTACCTGCGGGTATTTTGCCTGTGGCGGCTTTCGGTGGCGCAATGATTGCTTCATTATTAATCTATTTTCTAGCTTGGGATCGAGGTACTCATCCGGTACGTTTAATTTTAATAGGTGTAGGAATTGCGGCGGTAGCTAGTGCTTTCACTAACTTAATGGTGACATTTGGCGATATTTATAATGTCAGTCAAGCTTTAGTATGGTTAGCGGGAAGCGTGTACGGACGCAGTTGGGAACAGCTTTTTTCATTATTACCTTGGTTAATTGTTTTTATACCCTTAGCTTTAATAAATGCACCTGAGTTAAATGCTTTGAATTTAGGAGAAGAAACCGCTAAAGGCTTAGGTAGCAAAGTTGAATGGCAGCGGAGTTTTTTATTATTAATTAGTGCTGCTTTATCAGGTGCAGCAGTAGCGACAGCAGGAACAATCGGTTTTGTAGGATTAATCGCACCTCATATAGCTCGTCAATTAGTAGGTAATATTCATGAAGGATTGATTCCTGTAGCTGCAATTACCGGAGCAATGATTGTAGTTATAGCTGATTTTTTAGGAAGGATTTTATTTGCTCCCATAGAAATTCCTTGTGGAATTATTACCGCTGTGATTGGTGCGCCTTATTTTATTTATTTATTAATAAGAACTCGTCGGAAGTGAGAGGGGGAAGAGGGGGAGACAAGGGGAGCCACTTGCGTGCGGTGAGACTAGTTGGGGGTGTCGGTTTCCGTCCCCCAAACTAGCGAACCCGGAGGGGGGTTCCCCCCGTTGAGCAAAGTGGCGTGACAAGGAGACAAAACACTATAACTTGCGACTCGCTACTCCTTACTCCTTACTTAACTCCTAACTCCTCACTCCTAACTGTGTCCCATTCTCAATGCCCTATTCCCAATATAAATATATGAAATTAGCAGCTAAAACCCACTACCAGCTTTCAACCAAAAATCTCACATTAGGTTACGACAACACCAAAATAATTCAAAATATCGATTTAAGTATTCCTCAAGGTAAAATCACTGCTTTAGTTGGTGCAAATGGCTGCGGTAAATCTACATTATTGCGGGGTTTAGCAAGATTATTAAAACCCTATCACGGAAGTATTTATTTAGATTCTAATGATGTATTTAAATTATCGACAAAAACCGTTGCAAAAAAATTAGGAATTCTTTCTCAATCACCAGTTGCACCGGAAGGTTTAACGGTAAAAGATTTAGTAGCTTGCGGACGATATCCTTATCAAAATTGGTTGCAGCAATGGACGAAGGAAGATGAGCGTTTTGTTGATGTAGCGCTAGAAACTACCCGAATGAAAGAGCTAGCAGAACGAGAATTAGACACTTTATCTGGTGGGCAAAGACAACGGGCTTGGATTGCTATGGCTTTGGCTCAAGATACTGATATTTTACTATTAGATGAGCCGACAACTTTTTTAGATTTAGCCCATCAAATTGAAGTTTTAGATTTGCTATGGGAATTAAATCAAAATCAAGGAAGAACTTTAGTAATGGTTTTACACGATTTAAACCAAGCTTGTCGTTATGCTGATTATTTAGTAGCAGTTAATCAAGGGAATATTTACACCCAAGGTGAACCGGAAGAAGTGATGAATGAAAAAATGGTTTTAGATGTGTTTGGACTAGAATGTAAGATTATTCCCGACCCTGTTTCCGGAACTCCGATGTGTGTTCCAATTGGTAGGAAGGGTAAGTAATAACAAAAGTAAAATGTATGCCGAATTACAACCCAAAACTATAATAGCTCACCAATTGATTTTTGCATCTTGATTTAAATTGAATGAGTAATCGGAGGTTTCAATGGTTAATTCATCTAATTTATCCTTCTTACGGGGCTGATTTAATAATCGCTTATTTCAATGCAATTGCAATATCCGAATAAAAGTATCCTTGACTAAGTAAAAACTCAGCTAAACCTTTTATTTTTCCTCGCTTGTAGGCGGTAGAATAGCCTGTAATTTTCCGTTGTTTACAAAACAAACGTAGATTTCGGATACCCAAATCAATTAACAACTTTGCTTCCTTTTCTTTATCAACAATTGTTGTTGCTTCTTCTTGTATTACTTGAATTATTTCTGATTCAGATTGCATTTCTTGAACACAAATACCATCAAACCTACTATGAATTTCCATCGATATGTCATGTTCTTCATAATCGTAAGTCAGATAGCATAAAAGCCCAAATACACAGCAAAACAAAAACATAGGAAACAAAAAATCGTTGATAATAGAAACAATTTCGGGAGTTGTAATAAATTGAGTAGTGAACATTGCGATCTCCTCTAATTAATAATAATTGGGTAGCGGTTATCGATTACTACCCAGTAGTGGGGAAAATCCCCCGTACTAGATAGTACCCGCCACCAATAATCAGAGGTGGAGGTTTCAGAAGAATTAAGAAAAGATTTAAAGTGATTTAGGAATTGGGAGCATCTGCGCCGTTATACAAGAAATCAATTAGCGAGGGCAAATTATAATCATTCTTTAGCTCTTGAGGACAAGCAGGATTGTTAACCCAAATTGGAGAACCATTATGAGCGAAAATATGAAGTTTATTCGACTTGTCGCGAATCATAATTCTGTTATTTTCAACTCTAATAGTCGCATCAACTTCTTCGAGAAAAACTTCCGCTTGTTCAATGAAATCAGTACAAGAATAATCGTATTGTTTTTGTCGAGTCCGTTTAAAAAAGTTAACGTACTCAACAATATTTGCATCTTCAAGCCCGTCTAGCTGTTTGGAATAAGGAAGAAGTTGTCCATCAAAATTAAAGCTGAATTGACGATAAGTTTGAGGATGAAAAAGACTGATGAAATTATCATATTTTAAGATTTTCCAGTCATCCAATCCTTTAGATAAAGATTCAATAACTGCATCATCTTCAAATTGACGAATAATTCTTCTTTTATCCCAAACTTTATCGGGACAATTAATACCATCCCAACCATAAGGATACATACCGCATACAATTTTATCCTTACCATACAAATGCTGACAGCCTTTACAAGAGCGCAAATTGTATAGGTCAAAATTTTTGCTTTGATATGCGCGAATATATGGCAGATGAATATCAATATACTCCCGTAGTGCTTTGTCTGGGATTGGCTGATTTGAAGAAAATGATTTACCCACTAACCTTGGATTTGCACCAAAGCTTTCTTCATGGATTATCATCAATCTTTCTTCATCTTCATTCATATATACAATCGCATACAGCAACTGAATTTGATTGCATTCTTGATACCATCAATCCGCTGATTGGTGGATTTACTTTGATTTCCACAAAATAATATCCTGTAGAAACAGATATGTGATTGTATTTTCTTATCTTTTATCGCTTTATTTTTTCTATATCACCTGTTACTTTTTCCAAATGATAATTGCTGTTTCTAAAGAGGTTTTACTTCAGAGTACTTTCTTTCGGATTTTTAGAGTATTGCTTGTCTTTTGCCAATCTTCCAAAGCACCAATAACAAAACTAGCTGCGGGATGATTAAGAAATTGTTCAAAAGCTTTAACACCACCAACTTTTAATGCACTAATTATCTGCGCTTTTAAATCTGAATTATTTTCAATATTTTTAATAGTTTCATCTGCTATTTTAACTTTGCCCGAATAACTACTCGTATCATAAGATTTATCTAATTGTTCGAGTAATTCTTGAATTTCTTTTGTAGCTTCGGCAAGGGTTTTTTGTTTAGCTTCATTAATAGTTCCGGCTATTTTATGAGTATTAATTGTTCTTTTATTAATACCAACTCCAAAGTTACCTGATTGTTGAATATAATCACCTTCAATACCTTCGTTATAGTTACCGCTACCAATATTAATATTGCCTCCATCAGTTATTATATTTTCCTCGTTTTTTTGGTGTTGCTGTGTGCGTAAATATTCCAGGTTTGCCCGAATAGTCACCGTATTAGGATGATTTTCTCCCAAAACCCGCTCCACAATGTCCAATGCTTGGATATAAAGCGGTTCAGCTTCTTCGTACTTTCCTTGACTTTCGTAGAGTGAAGCTAAATTGTTCAAACTGGTTGCTGTGTCGGGATGATTTTCTCCGAGTAGCTGTTTTCTTAATTGCAATGCTTGGATATAAAGCGGTTCAGCTTGTTCGTACTTTCCTTGACTATCGTAGAGTGAAGCTAAATTGTTCAAACTGCTTGCTGTGTCGGGATGATTAACTCCCTGAAGTTGTTTTCTTAATTGCAATGCTTGGATATAAAGGGGTTCAGCTTGTTCGTACTTTCCTTGACTAGAGTAGAGTAGAGCTAAATTGTTCAAAGTGCTTGCTGTGTGGGGATGATTAACTCCGAGTAGCTGTTTGTATAATTCCAAAGCTTGGATAATTAGGGGTTCAGCTTGTTCGTACTTTCCTTGAAAAGAGTAGAGTTGAGCTAAATTGTTCAAACTGCTTGCTGTGTCGGGATGATTTTCTCCCAAACGCGATCGCACTGTTGATAAACATTGCTCTAACCAAGGTTGTGCTAATGAATATAAACCTCCTCCATTGTAAAAGCCAGTTAAACCAGTAAAAACCGAAATTAAATTTTTATCACTAACTATATCAAGGTGATTTTCTGCAACTTCAGTTAAATGGGGAATCGCATTTTTAACAGAATTACGAAATTCTAGAGTTACTGTTTCGGGAATTGTTTGAGCAATTTCAATAAAAGTACTGGTAAATGCTTTTTTTAACTCATTTACTTGTACTGATGCTTGTAATTTAACTTTTAAAAACTCGCGAATTAAAGGATGAATTTGATAGCTAGCTTCTGATTCTTCTAACCTTTTAATGACATTGCGTCCGTAAAGTTGTTTTTTAGCTTTTCTAACATCTGTCTTTTTCCAGCTTAACAACTCGCTAACAGACTCTACATAATTCCAAGCAATTTCATTGGGATTGAATAAACTTAATAACTCTCCAACTTCCCGAGTTTTTTCATCCAGTTTTTCCCAAGTTGAATTAAATGCAGCTTCAACTCCTAACTTAGCTGTAATTTCTGTGTCTTCTAAATCATCTGACTCGGGATTTATAGCTTCATTATCCAATCGCTCCTCTTGCAACTCTTCCAACATCTCAGCGATTGATAAATCCGCATCTTCTACCAAATATCGTCCAACTAATTCCAACCCAAGAGGTAAATAACCCAACCATTTACATAAATCTTTTGCTGTTTCAAGTTCCTTGTCAATGCGTGTATCTTCTTCACCCAAAATACCTCTCAACAATGACAACGCTTCATCTTCTGAAAGAATATCAAGGGGTATATCAACTAAATTAGTATCTAACCGTCGCTGACGAGTTGTGATTAATAACTTAAAACGTTGATTATCAGTTCTTGGTAATAGTTTTTTGATGTCTTTGTATTCCGTCACATCATCTAATATTACCAATACCAAACCTTCAGGAGGCCGCCAATTTTGCCAACACCATTCTACTTGTTCCTCCAGAGTCAGCGGATTTTCTTGGATATCTTTTTGTGGAACTTCCAAACCCATTTGCTGCTGGATAAATTGAATAATTTCATTAGCTAAATTTGTATCTCTAACATTTAACCAGCAAATCCCGCCGGGATAATCATTTTCGTACTTTCGTGCGTACTGTATCGCTAACTCGGTTTTACCGACACCACCCATACCCGACACAGCAGAAATGGCGACTCTGTTGTTTTGTTTGTACAAATTATCGTGAACTTTGACCAGTTCATCTTGTAGTCCAACAAAGTTAACGGTACCAAGTTTAGGTATATATTTTATGGGTTTAAATGGAATGTATTTCGCATTAGAATGATGTATTACTCCAGAAGAAGCAGTAGTATTAAAGGATTTGGTGGAAGATTCTTTTGAGCTCCGACCGCTTTGCTGCTCAATTTCTGTAGCTAAATATCGCCTCAGCAATGTATGTAAATTTTTTTTTCTAACATCTTCCTTAAAAACTTTTGAAAGAAGCCGCCAGAATTGAGGACCCACTTCTTGATTTAAGTAGTCAGCACTAAATTTGTAGACTTTTGCAATTTCTTTATAGGTATAATTTTGATAAGTACCTAAAAAAACAGCTTTTTGGGCATCATTCAGATGATTTCCAGTTTCAGCAAAAACTAATTTGTCTACCTTTTTTAGGGCTTCTTCTGCTTTTAAGGCTTCTTCTGCTTGCATAAACTGCTCAAGGCCGCTTAACTACTGAGTACAAATAGCACACAAATAAATTGAGTATCTTTAAAGCTCCTGAAATAGCCAGGAGACTTAATTCCAACAGACTAGTAACGTTTTTTCTAGCTTTGACATTTTATATGTAGTTGCTTTATTTCCGGCGGGAAATACTAGAGTGTTGACTTTGATTGTTTTTTAGGAATTTTGCGAAAAATTATTCGCGCTGTTTTCAGCTTATGAAAGTGGCTTTTCCAGACAATTTCACGAAAGAAAATAAATACACAGATTTCGCGTGAAGGATTGTAGGCTAAAGAGTACAGAGTCAACACCGACTTCAGCAATCTATTTTAACTTAGTCTTTCTTATTTTAACCTTAGTCTTTCATACTTGAATAAAATTATGATTGACCACAAAACTCTGTTACAGCAAATTTGAGTCAGGCACACCTTACTCAATAAAACTAAGTTTAAGTTATGTTAAAAATCCATCTATTGAAACAACTAAGTAATAAAAGCTAATGTAGACTAGGCTTAGCTAATATTTTAAATTAAAAAGACTAATAATTACTAAGCTAAAGCTGTGTATATGCACTAAAAACCATGCTCAGAAACAGAAGTGATTTTATTCGATACTTTTTTGCCCCTGTTAGTGTTGCTTTGATTGCTGCTACTGCAACATTAGGCACGGCGATTATTCAGAATTTGGACAAAAGCAAACCTACTTCACAAGAAGAAACTATTACATGCCAAAAAACTTGTGTAGAGCATGTTACTCTACAAGTTAACAATGATACGCCTAAGCAATTTAGACACAAGGAACGTGTCCCACTTAAAACTAAGGACAAACTTAGGATAGTTGAAATAAAATATTTCATACCTCCCAAAGCAATATTCAATAGCCTAAAATTAAAACCATATTTTTTGACAAACTCTGTGGATAGTTCCACGGTCAATATAGACGAACTACCAACTTCTAGCGATTTCCCAATAAGCCAAGGATCTCACAGTGTCAGAAATTTTGAAAATAATTGGCAGATTCAACCAGGGCAACATCGAATTGCTGTACATATTATTCAATATGACGGTAGTAATAAAATTGTAAACAAAGATTTTTATTTGAATATCGACATCGGACCGTAAATTACTTTCGGTATGTTCGTATCTTGTGGAGGATATAAAACTAATCCCGCTACCATCCCAGCAAAGTTACCGTTTAATACAATTCCTGCTCCCTGCATCGCTACAATTCGCTCGTTGTCGGGACTGCTCGCCAAGGTAAGATTCTATTGACGGCATCATCAAGGTGATGACTTCTCGGGCAAGGATTTTGTCTTCGACACTGATTTCAATTGTTGAGTTTGTATCTCCAATGACGGATGCGGCTCCTCCCCCCAATTGACAATGCCCTTAAAAATCATCATCGATACGCTTGTAAACTCGACCTTGTACTTCTTCTAATTCCGTTGTCGGTTCTTGAACACCGTTAAATAACATATCTTCTAACATCAAAGTAGAAGTTTCCAGAACTACTTTATGACGCAATGTTGCCATTTGCTTTCCTCTTTTAACATCCGAATGCAATACTTTAACAAAGCTATTAGACTCTGATTCTTCGGGATTTACGCCAAATCTTTGTTGGATGTATTGGTTTTCATCAAATGTGTGTTCGTTATTAGAATTAGAGCGTTCTGAGCGCATTTCCAATAAATGATTAGCGGCTTCTTCTAATGACATATTTTCAGCAGCAGCAACTTCTTTTAATTGAATTAATTGCCGCTCTACATCAGTAGGAATAGTACTATCTTTATTTACGGCTAAACTTAGTTTTTTACATACTTTAAGCACTATTTCAGGTGTAGTTTGTAAAGCGGATCGCTACTTTGTTGATGTGTTTCATATCTCTCAATCCTTTTAATCACAGATTTAACAATCGGGTCTTGTTTTTCGTCTTCAGAAATATATTTAGTCAAAAAATCGTACAAGCTAAGTCCGTTTGTTTGACGCATGAATTCATCTAAACCACCAGAAGGAATTACTCGTTCTAAATATTCGTCTCGGGTTAATCTTCTTATCTTAGTGGCAACGTAAAAGAAATCGGCAGTTTGCACAGCGTCTAAGTCAAAGTATCCTCCTCGCTTCTTGGGTTTGACTATCCCTGCATAGGGATACCACTGTTGCAAAGCTGAGATAGTTATTCCATATCTTTGAGCAAGACTTTTTTGGGTATATATAATATTGTCATCACATACCATCATCCAGTTTAATTACTACTTGAAACAAGGAAAGATTCAGCGATTATTTGATGATAGTGCTTGTAGAGTAGATTTTTCTTCACAAGCATTCTCGCTTCTATTCAACTTGAGATAAATTTAATTTGAGCTTAAATCGCTGTTCTTTACACAATCTATATAGACATAGAATTAGAAGCGTTACAAGTTAGATTGGTAATAGAATAAAAGTTTCTAGTTTTTGGTTTTTGGAAATATTCGCGATTAAAAAGTAAAGAATGCATGATGAAAACTGTGGATGAAAAGCAACATTAATCAGCCTAAATACTTATAAAATAGAATTTATTCGATACTTCATATTCATATCAATTACTATGCCCATATTTCTTACTATTTGAATAAATACGACTACATAATTGCATCAAATCCTCAGTTTTTAAATTCAATTTATCCGCAACTTTTGTAATTTCAGATTTTTGAGGATAATCATCACCAGATAGCAAGTTAATCAGTAATTTAAATTTTTCTCCTATTAGTTGTTGAGCGACTTTTTCGTCAAGCTCTTTAGCTCTTTTCTCGATAAGTTCTTGAGTTTGAAGCTCAACTAATTCCTTAGCTTTTTGTTCAACAAGGTCGCTAAGTTGTTCTTGAAACGCTTGAAAACCTTGAGATAGTATAAATAGCTTTTCTTGTGGAGCCAAGGACTTTATCCACACAGCAGCAGCATCGGGGGAGAAATCTAACTCCTCGTTTGGTTCAGTATCGTTTGTTGAAGTTGGTTGAAGTAACTCCTCCAAAGTCATTAATCCATCTAAATATTTATTGAATGATTGGTAGGAGCAACCAATGAAATTTACCAACCGAGATAGAGAAATGCTACTCAAATCTCCTTGCGCTCTTTCCCAAACACTCCAAGCAGCGAAACTAATGCCACCAAGTTCTTCACTGCGCTTTTTGGTAAACGAACGCAACGACTCCTTACCACGAAGTCGCCTGCACAAAATAGAAAGTCGCTGCTTGCGTTCGTTATCATTACTCGGCATAAACGAATTTACGTTTTATTCAAAGATAACACAAGCATTTAAGCGGTTTTTCAGTAAAAATCGTAAAATTATCCACACTATATGTATTGCATTTTCGACAGCAGAGTATTAATATCTAACTAATCGCAAATTAACCACAAAACCGACCATTGATAAAAATGCCAAAATCAGAATTTTCCGGACACTTACCTTGCTAAAGATAAAGAAAGGGCGATTCCTGAGTTTTTGCTTAGAAAGACGGCACTTTTGCACTTTAAACAATCGTCTATCGAAAGTTTAATACGCATCCCAATATCTTCCAAACATATAAAGTAACACGCCAGTATCACTTAATGTTTGAGTAAATACGACTGCATAATTGCATCAAGTCTTCGGTTTTCAAATTTAATTTATCCGCAACTCTTGCAATCTCAGAAAACGCAGGATAATCATCACCAGATAGCAAATTTATCAGTAATTTGACTTCTTGCTCAACTAATTTCTCAGCTCTTTGCTCCACAAGGTCGTCAATTTGTTCTTGAAATGATTGAAAACTTTGTGACGCAATAAATAACTTTTCTTCAGGAGCTAGTGAGTTTATCCATACAGCAGCTGCATCAGGAGAAAAATCTAATTGCTCATTTG
>JBARZF010000447.1:0-28987 GCA_049649675.1 Rivularia sp. (in: cyanobacteria)
TTGCTGATGGTGCTGGTGGAAGTATTAGTTCTTCAATGTTTGATATTACGGTTAATCCCGTCAATGATGCACCTGTTGCCAATAACGATGCTACGACAACCAACCAAAACCAAGCAGTAACTATTACGGCTGCACAATTATTAGCCAACGATACCGACGTTGAAGGCGACACCCTTTCAATTACCAGCGTTGGTAATGCAACAAACGGTAGCATTGCACTCAACGATAACAATGTAGTATTTACCCCTGATAACGATTTCAGCGGTGCTGCAAGCTTTGCATATACCCTCAGCGATGGCAGCGAAACAGACAATGCAACAGTTGCGGTAACAGTTAACCCTGTATTATCCGATGAAATTCTTGGTACTCCAGGGCGCGATATGCTTACAGGTGACAGCGCTGACAACATCATTACGGGTTTCCAAGGTCGCGATATACTCACCGGAAATGGTGGTGCCGATCAATTTGTTTACACCGACATCCGCGATGCAGGGGATATTATTACTGACTTTGAATTAGGTAGCGACAAAATTGTTCTGACTCAGTTGCTCGATAGCTTAGGTTATGCAGGTTCCGACGCGATTGGCGACGGTTACGTCAGCTTTGGTTCCAGCAGAGGCGATGCTTTAGTTCAAATTGACCAAGATGGCATGGGTAGCGGCTTCATTTCTCGTCCTTTGGTTCTTCTTCAGGGTGTGACAGAAGAAAATCTATCCGCTAACGCTGAAAACAGCTTTGTTTTTTAACGGAATGAACGTGAGGGATGAAAATTCCCTCTTTTTTTGTTGTCGTAAGCCTTAAAAACCCGGATATTGATCGGGTTTAGTAAAGCCCCCCTTTTTGAAGGGGGGTTGGGGGGATATCTCTCACTGCTTTCAGTTACAAGTCTTTTATCCTTATCAACACCCAGAGGAATTATGTCTAACTTCAAAGGTTTTTCAAGTCGCTTAGTAGGTATTTTCGGTTTATTCGCTTCAACTAGCCTTGTTTTTGCCAATCCCGCGCAAGCTGTCAGCATCGATTTAGGTAGCTGGAGAAGAGTTGGTGATGTTGATGTGACTGGGAATCAAGCTAATATTTCTACCGCTTCCCCAACATTTCAAGATGATTTTCCGCAAGCAGCAGGCACTTTTAACTATTCCGGTAACAGCCCAGTTGCGGCTGGTAGTCCGTTAGAAACTTTTGTGGGTGTAACTCCTAGAGCTTTAGACATTAATTCTTTCGATGTAGCTACTGAAGGTTCTGCGATTACAACCAACTTAAATGTCAGAAAAGGCGATCGCCTTTCATTCGACTGGAATTATCTCACTAACGATACATTCGATGATTACGCCTTTTTCGTAGCTAACGGCGTTATTACTAAACTCGCTGATGTAAGCAATGCTGTAAATAGTTCCACTAACTTTAATTCAGAAACAGGCGCAAGAACTTTTAACTATACCTTTGCTAATGCTGGTAACTATCAAGTTGGAATTGGTGTCGTTGATATAGGTGATTTTAATGGCACATCCGCTTTACAAATCAACAACGCTCAAACCGAACCCGTACCCGAACCTTTTACAATTCTCGGTACGGTTGTCGCTGGGGGATTCGGCGTAATGCTCCGCCGCAAGCGCTCCAAAAAACAAACAATTAGCTAGTTGATAGTTGATTTCTTGTGGGATGGGCAGAGAACGCCCGTTCATTTAAATAAAAATCCCCACCATTGATAAACCCGGTTTTTTTGAAAAAGCCGGGTTTCCTAATAGCAAAAAAAAATAAAAAATACTACATAAAAGTATAGGAACAATGTAAAACAACTAGCGTCAACAAAAGATTTAATGTTATAAACTTTATCTTTAGAAAGATTCAAAATAATCTCAAGAATGATTTAAAAACTAGCAACTAACGACTAACAACTAGCAACTAACAAACCGAATAAACTTTTAGAAACAATATTATTGTCTTCCCGTCATTACTTACAGTCTCAAGACTAAAGGAATTCTCTTATGACTGGCTTTCGTCGTTTCAAATCTGGAACCGCTGCATTTTTGGCATTAGGTATTACAACCGCTGCGGCTGCACCTATTTTGGTATCAACCCCTGCTACCGCACAAGCAATTTTTGGACAACAATCGAGAGGAGTTTCTATTCCTGAAGGAGTGACACTTCCCGTTACTTTTGATAAAGAGAAAGTTGTTGTCACACCCGATGAAACTTCCGACTTAACTTTAACAGTTGCAACCAATATTATTGATAGCAACAGAAACATCTTAATTCCACGGGGAAGCGAACTTGTAGGAAAATTAGAACCAGCAACTTTTAATGGTGAAAAAGGTTCTCAATTCGTTGCACGAGAATTAGTTTTCCCCGATGGTAGAAAGCAGAATATCGATGCAACTTCTGCGGTAGTTACCAACAAAGAAACAATCAAAAAAGGTGCCAGTACCGGGAAAATTTTAACAGATGCTGCCTACGGTACCGCTGCTGCAACCGTTATTTCACTGATAACAGGAAATAAAAGAATTGAAACCTTAGAACCTATAGCTGGTGCTGCTGCGGGTGCTTTAGCAAGTATCTTACTAAATAAAAGGCAAGTAGAAGTTGTGGTTATCAACCCTCAAAACGATTTAGATGTCACTTTGCGTTCTAATTTATTATTGTCTCGTTTCTAGGATTGCCCACCGCAACAAAGTTTTCATCTTATTTTGATTTAACGCCATTGTCACTTGAAACCGAAAGTGTACGATGGCTTGTTTTTTTAGAAGAGATGCGGGAGATGGAAGAAGATAAGGGGGCAAGGGGACAAGGAGACAAAGAGAGGATAATTCCTAACTCCGTGAGCTATCCCTTGGGGGCAATCTAAAATCTAAAATCCAAAATATAGAATTACAGTAGTCCTGATATTCAATTTGACTGGCTGTATAAAAAATAGGTAGAGAACCTATAAACGAATTTATGAAAGCAATTAATTAAGTCTATTAACGCTCAAATAGTATTAGTCAAAAGCAATAAAGCTGAAGATGAACTTATTTCGGTGCGTTCGGTAATGTTTAGCTATGACTGCTTCAAGTGACACATGAGCAAACTTAGCTGTAATACCTATGAGCTATAACTGATATAGTCTAAGCGATTTAAGGCTACTTAAGCAATCTGAGCTTATTTAAAACTGGTATCTAAAGAAATTACGGAACTTTTTTAGATTTAAAGCAACTATTATATTAACTGCACGTCTGAGCGAATTAAATATAAATAGTCTTTAAATAGAAAATTTACCTAATAATAGAAAGTCAGGTCTTTATGTCTAAAATAGACTCAAAAAAATCATAAAACTCGGAACATTTAATCTGAGATTTTGTCAAAATAATTAACAGGAACAAACGGAATTGTTGGGGATAAAATTAATGTCTAATCTAAATCGTTGGAAATCAAAATGTGCTGCATTCATGGCTGTGGGTATTACCGCAGGTGCTTTAGCGCCTTTAGTCGCACCCGCACCATCCCAGGCTCAAACTAATGGTTTTTATGATGTTTCATCTAACTATTGGGCAGCAACTTTTATTAAAGAATTAGCACAAAGAGGAGTTATCGCCGGTTTCCCCGATGGTAGCTTCCGTCCAGATGCACCAGTAACGCGCTCTCAATTTGCTGCGATGATTGGCAAAGCCTTCAACAAGCAGCAAGAGAGACAGCCAATTAATTTTGGTGATGTTTCATCCAACTATTGGGCTTACAGCGCGATTCAAAAAGCTTACACTACTGGTTTCTTGGCTGGATATCCCGGTCAAGTTTTCCGCCCTACTCAAAATATTCCTCGCGAGCAGGTGTTGGTTTCTCTTTCCAACGGTTTAGACTATGTTGCTAGCGGTAATGTTCAAAGCACGTTGGGATACTATAACGATGCTTATAACATCTCCAACTATGCTCGCAGCCCTATCGCCGCAGCAACAGAGAAGCGAATGGTTGTCAACTATCCTAATACTAAATTCCTCAGTCCTAAAGGAACTGCAACCCGTGCAGATGTAGCGGCTTATATTTATCAAGCTTTAGTTAGCACCAATCAGGCTAACGCTATTTCCTCGATATACATCGTAGATATTGGTGGTGGTGGTGATATTGGTTCAAATGTTATTATTCCCGAAGGAACTGTTCTTCCCGTTAAGTACGACAAAGCAGAAAAGATTATGGTCACAAAGGATGAAACAGCGCCTTTGACTTTGACTATCTCGCAAAACGTAATTACAGATACCGGAAGTTTAGTAATTCCTGCGGGTTCTAACGTTGAGGGTAAACTTCAACCTGTTGAAGGTGGCTCCCAATTCGTAGCTGAAAAACTGATTTTGGCAAACGGAAAAGAATATGGCATTACCGCTACTTCTGGAATAATTACCAAAACTGAAACTATCAAAAAAGGTACTAGCACACAAGGTATCGTCAAGAACACCGCATTAGGTGCTGGTGCTGCTGCTGCTGTCGCTGCCGTAACTGGCGATCGCGCTGTAGCAACTGAAGAAATTTTAGGTGGTGCAGCTATTGGTGCGATAACTGGAATCTTCTTCAACAAGAAGAGTGTTGACTTGATTGTTATCGATCCAAATACCGATTTAGAAATGACCATCGGTAGAAGTTTCGAGGTTTCATATCGCTGATAGGGGTTCGGAGGAGATGGGGTTCGGGGGTTCGGGGGTTCGGGGGTAGAGAATTTTATTGTTCACTGATAACTGCTCACTGCTCACTGATAACTGATAACTGATAACTCCTAACTCCTAACTATTTACCCGCTTCTGGTAAACGAACAATAAACGTACTTCCGCGAGTATCCGTTAATTTAATAGCAAAACGAGTAGCAGGGCTGAAAACTTCCATTTCGCCCTGCATTTGTTCTATCAACTGTTTAGCTATAGCTAATCCCAATCCGGAACCGGGAATTTCAGTTTCTGCCTTTACTCCTCGATAACCTCTTTCTCCAAGATGTTCTAAATCTTGTTGTGGAATACCTAACCCGTTATCGCTAATAGCAATTCCTAAAAAATTCGCTTTATCTTTTATCGATTCAATTAAAATTTTGCCGCCTGCGGGAGTATATTTCAAAGCATTATCAAGAATATTACTTAATACTTCTCGTAATGCCTGAGAATTGCCTCGTACCAGACACGAACTATTATCAAATTCAATTATTAATTCTAGAGAACGTTCTTGTGCTATTGCTTTAGCTGAGATCAATAATGGCTGCAATACTTCATTTAAATTAAATTCAACAACTTCTTGTTCTGCCCCATTTAATAATAGTAAAGGCTTATGTTCTTCTATAGTTGCTTCTACTTCTACTTGGTTTTTTGGGGCTAATTTCGCTGGAATTAAATCCTCTGGAGTCAAGTCGATTGCTTCATCAAATTTCTGTAGCAATTCTTTAAGTCTATCGCTTTCCCTAACTATAGATAAAGCAACTTCTCTATTTGCATCCTTTGGTAGCAATCGCTTTGTTAGGAGTTTCCCAAAAGTTCGTAAAGCTGTTAACGGATTGCGAAATTGATGTAATAAGTTGTCCATCAAATCTAACTGCTTTTCTTGCATTATTTGATGTTGATGCAGCTGGCTTGCTAACCAAGCACGTCGCCTATCCATGATGCAGGCGATCGCCAAACTTTGGGCTACATTTTCGACTTGAGTGCGTTCGCTTTCCTTCCAGGCTCTGTCTTCTCTAGTCGTTACCAATAACCCCATCATCACCGAATCGTGAATCAAAGGTAAAACAATTTGGTCGCGATCCATTAAGTATTCTTGATTACCTTGATTATTCTGCTGTGTTTGAGAAGAGAAAGCATCCTTAGATTGCGAACTAATTACTTCTGAGGAGGGACTTAACAAATAACGATTCACAAATGGTAAAGCTATTTGATGCTCTTGCCCTACCACCGCAGTCTCTGGATAAACCGCAACAGGAATTAACTCGGCTTCCCCCTTGCGTGGCGGAACCTCTGCCAATTCTTGCGTCAAATATACAACGCTCAAAGATGCTCCTAAACCTGTGCCTAATAGCGTCAATTGTTCTCGGCACAGAGCAACAAACTCTGAACTGGCAGAAACGATCATAATGGATTCTTGTGGCTGGCGATATTACAAAGCTTAACTAATTCTGAGTCTTATAATTGACTATGTAGCATTATATTACTCAATTTTTTTGATTTATCTATATCTAAAAAAATGATGTTTCAATTTCGGTTAGTTAAGAACCATTGATTTTTTTGATTAAAACTTTTATAATTGGCTCGGATTTTGTAGCTATAACTACAATCTGTAGCTAACACCAGGAGGAAAATAGTTTGGCTAGGAGAAGGAAGCGCAAAAGCCGTCGTCGTCAGGAAGGACGGCGCATTCTAGAACACGTGCCTCAATATAGCATCGAAAGTGGCGAAGATAAACCAGTGACAGCAGCAAGAAAATTTATTCAAGCTGAAGGCATTCTTCCACCTGCTCTACTGCTAGTGAAGCGTAACGAACACACTACAGACCGTTATTTTTGGGCTGAAAAGGGTCTGTTTGGCGCTCAGTATGTAGAAGAAAACCACTTTTTGTTTCCTAGTTTGAGAACAATGGAACCAACTTCCATTCCAGAAGCATTAGCTGTCGCAGCTGCTCGATAAACGAGCGGATGCGAGTTGGAAGGTCGATCGCATTGAGTGTGGCTTTCGACAACCATCTATTAACTGGCAAAATGACGCATTTGTTTTAAATGTTTATGTTTTTTTAAAGTTTTGAAATTATTTGCCAGTAAAATCAGTTCAATAAAGCTGTATGAAAAGGTTAGTTCCGTACAATGATTAATTTTTTGTACGATCCAACTGTGAGCGTGAGGATAAATTATTTTAAGAGGCAAAGGATTAAGAGTATAAAGATTCAGTAAGACTACATAGCCGAATGTGGATTCCCGCTCCTATAACTGCGCCAGTTGCATAAAAGGGCGGGAAATAAAAGTCATCACCGGCTGTAGCGGCTAATCGGTTTAACGCATAACAGAGTTACCTTTACTGGTCAACTACCTACACCTCTCTTTGAGTAGGTGTAGGCTTGCAAAATCCCCGGTATAGCTGGGTTCACTGTATGCAATGCAAGAGTTGGTTAGGGCACCAAGATTTAGTAAGGTTATAAGGTTATACGGCTAAATATTTCCTTAATTTAGCGCTCTATAGGGTAAGCGTCGTAAATAGAAGTTACGCTTATCGTATTGCCCGTTCACGCTTATGGTGCGGCTCAGGGACTGGATTTTATCCTAAATACCGGCGTAAGCAATAATTTGGGTTATCCCTAAAAAAGTCTAATTGCTGGCTGGCAATGAGTAGCGATGCAGGAAGTGATCTGAGATCGTCAGAGATGATTTGCGTTCCACTGCTTCCTCTTTGAGGTAAGGCGGGGGGACTCTTGCCAGTTGAGTTGAAAGGGCTGTGTAAAGGAGAATGCTGTGAATGACCCCCCGGCTTTAAACCGGGAGCTTCCATTCTTAGAATAGATGCGCTTTAGTTGACCAGACTCAGCACCCGTCAGGGTGCTAGCGTTTAGAGTAAGCGAAGATCGTACATACCAGGAAATGCGTAGCCCCTTCGGGGATCGGCAGTTGCTTATGGGGGAAACCCCTTTGATAGCGCACTGCTTCACCAGTTTCCTGCTCTATAACTGAGTGGTTAAACAGGTGTATGGGTTAAACCAGTGCTGCGTTTCCCTTTGGGAGAAGGCTAACTTTACCATTAGTGCGGGCTAACCACCCACTGAAAATGCGTAACGGTACTTAAAAGTACCGTTACGCAATCCTGTTCCACATTCTATGTGGGAGTTTCCAACTTCTCACATTCTTTATCAAGAGTAACGGCTAATTTCAATTTCGGTTAATTATGTAGTTTTAATCTGTTGCCTAATACTCGATCGCAACTCTTGCCGCAAGAGAGCTTTCAAGAAAATGGTAACAGCCATGCTTTTTGTTTAAACAATGTTTACTTTTGGGGCACCACATATCGTCGGGGTTATGGAAAATTTGACCACAAATAGCATAGGAAAAGCTGTTAAGGACTCCCGACTTAAAGTCTTAGCAACGAGGCACGAAGCCGTAGTTGACCAGACTCAGTACGTTACACGTACTAAGCTGAGAGGGAAAGTTACAATTAATACCTTACGTCATGTTTAGCTAGTTCCTTACTCTATAATCGGTTGGTTAAACAGCTTTATGGATTAATTAGCGTGCAATGCAGGATAGTTGTTACCGGCTCTAACATTGTCGGAAGACGCAGGCTGTCCAAAGGACATAGCTAACTTTACTTAAATTGCGGACTAACTATCTAATAGAAAAAGATCGCGGTACTTTAAAGTACCGTGCCGTTTTTCCTCTCAACCTTAAAAGGATTGAGTTTCCAAACTGCTCACAATTTTCGATGAAGACGGCGATCGTTTCGCTCAAGGTATTAAAAATTATGCCTTGAAAGAAATGTTTGTATGCTTAGGGGCAACAATTATTCATGCTCTTTTTAACTGTAATGCCTCTTCTAAAGAGATAATTTCATCTCGATGGGCAGTTACAATAATTTTGGAATTTTTTTCGCTGTCGGTATCTTCAACCGTCAGCGAAACATTTTCCACCCTTCCAGCTTTATTCCAGTAAAAAATACCGCTTAAAGGAGATAGTAAGATTATCCCGTAAAGCAGGAAGCTTTGACTAGAAAAAAGCAGAGACAAAACTAATGATAGGCTTGTAAAACCAACAGCGGCAAGAATAGTCAAAAATATGGCTAAAAACCAACTGGGTTTAACAAAGCCAGTCATAGTTACTTTATTTTGTTGCGAGTCTACCGCTGCCACTCGATAAGACCGCGCTCGAAAATACTCCTTTAATTGAGGCATTAAAGAGGCTGGAGGAAGTTGGGATACCAGTTGTGCTGTTTCTATACGGTCTTTAGTAGAAGCCCTAATAAAGAAAACTAATCCGACCGACATTAATAAAGTTAGCAGCAACGTGGATGGCAGAATAGCAGTATCCATAACGATTTTTACTTCAGTAAGTAGAGGAAACAATTACCATTATTATTGGCTAAATTGTCCTCTTTATACTAAAAACTAAATTGTTCTCCGCTGAATATATTCGTGCCAAAGACGAGCTAAATCTTGAGCTTTAGTTTGCCATTCAGGGGAAACTTGGTACATCCGACGGGGACGACCGCGCCCTTCAAGCTTCTTCCAATAACCAGTAATTGCTTTCTGGTCTTCGAGAAACTTTATCGCGCTATAAAGTACGGTATCCGAAAGCCGATAAGTTGGATATTCAGTCTCCAATTTTTGAATCAATTCGGTGCCGTAAGATTCCCCTTGTTGCAAAACAGACAAGATATAACAAACAGCTAGTTCCTGACAGAGGTAGGTTGGCGGAGGATTCTCAAAGAATTGATATATATCCTCAAGTTTCATAATTAGTGAATGGCTAAAAAAATGCCTTAGTGTTGAGCCTGTAATTTCTATAGAGAGTATATAGTGCTACCCCATGAAATGTAAGTATATAACGCTACTTAGACACATATGGTCTGCATTATAAACACTACATTAAAGCACGCGATTGTTACTCGCGGTACTGGCACACTAAAAACGGGGTGCAGATTTGCCGCACCCCTACCCAAACTCGAAAAGTAGTGTTGTGAGGAGTTGCTTGAAAACGGTGAGAATCGCTTTCAATGTGTCAACTGATGCCAAGCACATAAGAACTGCTTAAGCATAAAATGGCACCTAAGCAATTTTAAAGGTAAATTGCAGCTTTTTCGTAAAACTTAACAAATACTTTTTTAACGAAGAGAATCCGTAGGTAATTAGACTTATACAAATCGATTAAAAAGCGGGTATTTGCTATGCGCGTGTCTATGAATTCTTTATGAGATAAGAAATTAACGTGAAGAATTTATGTATTTATAGTGAAATTATTACCTTGCGTTGATAAATATAGTTGGTGCAATAATGCACGAAAGTACGGCGCTTTTCACTAATGGTTTATAGATATGTCAGAACAACTCGACAATCCGTCTTCTTCCAAAGTCCGTTCTATCGGACAGAATTTTCGTATTACAGGTTGGATTAGTTTTGTATTGCAGTCGGTACTGGGGGTAGTTTCCGCCTTATTGCTATTAGTATTTGTCATTTTTGGCCGCAACGTTGCGAGTACGAATAGCACCGCAAATACTGGGCTTGGCGTATTTTTAGCCATCTGCGGACTAGTAACATTGGGAATAAGCATTTATTTAGCATTTCGCTGCAAAAATATTGGTAGACAACTGCAATCCACCAACCCGAATAACCGCCCTCGCAAAATTGAGACGGTTAAAACTTTACAATTAGCTTTGACGGTAAATTTCGTGGGAATGCTGTTGACGCTATTAGGAGCGCAAGCGACTATAGGCTTGTTGCTAGTTAAGGTGTCATCATCTCAAGCTGGAACAATCGTTGCTGGTGTCGATCCTAATCGAATCACTGCTCAAGATTTGTTTGCAGTGCAGGCAAATACTAATACAATTACAGCCCATTTTGTAGGGCTTGTAGCATCAATTTGGTTGCTAAATCGTATCACCCGGTGAGTGTGAAGGCGATACGATTTGAAAGCTAAAAGAGGAAATAGAAGGATTGGAGGAAGGAAACTTCTTGTTCACTTTTACTTTTCCTCCCCGTCTCGATCCGGAAATTTCTACTGTCTTCTTCGTTAAATCCTTTTTTCGGATAAAATTACTTTGCGACCATTTTGGCGATGATGCCAGCATTAATTTTGAATGGTTCTTTCTTGTAAACCATTTTTAGTAGCGTGGGAGAAAATTTTTTTGCTATGGAGTCAAGGCGAACACTACAATATGTCTTGGTGTATTGGCTCAAATATATTCAAATATATTAAATATTAAACTGAGAAACATCTGTGCTAGATATCAAGCAAATACGGGAAAATCCCCAATTAATTCTAGAAAGGTTGAAGAATCGTGGCGATAATTACGATATTCAGCCGATTGTTGACTTAAATAAACGACAACGCGATTTAGAGACTACCCGAAGTCAACTTCAAGCCCGCAGTAACGAGATTGGTAAGTTGGTAGGACAAAAAATTAAGTCGGGTATCAGTCCTCAAGACGCAGAAATTAAAGATTTACGAGAGGAAGGTAATTCCGTCAAAGCGAAATTAAGCGAATTTGAACCTCAAGAAAAAGAAATTAAAGCTGAGATAGAACAACGAGTACTCGCACTTCCTAATTTACCCAGTGAGTCTACACCTATTGGTAAGAGCGAAGAAGAGAATGTAGAGGTTCGACGCTGGGGAGACCAGTATTTACCTCAAAACTCAAATATTATTCCTCATTGGGAAATTGGCGAAAAGTTAGGATTCCTTAACTTTGAACGAGCTGTAAAAGTTGCTCAAAGTCGTTTTGTTGCATTGATTGGGGCTGGTGCGGCTTTGGAAAGAGCATTAATTCAGTTTATGCTCAATACTCAGGTAGAAGCCGGTTATGTGGAAGTCGTTCCGCCGTTTTTGATTAATACTGAGTCTTTAACCGCGACTGGACAATTACCTAAATTTGCTGAAGACAGCTTTAAATGCGCTGAAGATGATTTATGGCTTACTCCTACAGCAGAAGTTCCCTTAACAAATCTTTATCGTGGTGAAATTCTCAATTCAGAAGAATTACCTATTCACCACTGTGCTTATACTCCTTGTTTTCGTCGCGAAGCTGGAAGTTACGGACGGGATATGCGAGGTTTAATTCGTCTGCATCAATTTAATAAAGTTGAATTAGTCAAATTAGTTAGTCCAGAAACTTCTTTTGACGAATTAGACAAATTACTGGGGGACGCTGAAGCAATTTTACAGGCTTTGCAATTGCCTTACCGAGTCGTAGAGCTATGTACCGGAGATTTAGGATTTTCAGCAACGAAAACTTACGATATAGAAGTTTGGCTTCCTTCAAGCGGTAAATATCGCGAAATTTCTAGTTGTTCCAATTGTGGAGATTTCCAAGCGAGGAGGGGAAACATTCGCTTCAAAGAAACTGGTAAAAAAGGAACTATGTACGTACATACCCTTAACGGTTCCGGATTAGCAGTGGGAAGGACAATGGCAGCTATTTTAGAAAACTATCAACAGCCCGACGGAACCCTGCACGTACCCCAGGTATTACAACCTTATTTAGGTGGCAAGGAGATTTTGGAAGCATAGATTGGGGAATTGGGAATGGGTAAGCCGGTAATGGGGCATTAGTTAAACATTTGATTTTTTTGCTAATTAGTTGCCGCTTAATTCTCGATTAGCAATTACCGATTACCAATTACCAATCCCCAATCTAAAATAAAGAAATGTATAGTTTAAATAAATTCACAAATTTTCTATGTCAGTTTTAGCGGCGATCGCAGTGTTGGCTGTACTAATTTTTGTCCACGAGTTGGGACATTTTGTTGCAGCAAGGAGTCAAGGTATTCATGTTAATCGCTTTTCATTGGGTTTTGGTCCGGTACTTTTGAAGTATCAAGGTCCTGAAACTGAGTATGCGGTACGTGCTTTTCCGTTGGGTGGTTTCGTTGGGTTTCCGGATGACGATCCCGACAGTACATTTGAACCAGACGATCCGAATTTGCTGCGTAACCGTCCGGTTTTGGATAGAGCGATTGTAATTAGCGCTGGGGTAATAGCAAATTTAATTTTTGCTTATTTTCTATTGGTGTCTCAGGTTGGTTTTGTGGGAATACCACAAGCGACTCAACCGGGTGTTTTAATTCAAGAACTTGCTCCACAAGTTAGCAATGCAGCTACAGAAGCTGGAATTAAGCCTGGAGATGTGATTTTAGCCGCAGATGGTACGGAATTTGGTCAATCTTTGCAAGAGATAGAAAAGTTAAGAGACGCGATCAAAAATCATCCAGGAGAAGCAATTGAATTAAAGATTGAGAGGGGAGAGCAAAATCTGAATTTAACAGTTGTTCCTGAAGCTAAACCTGGTGGAGGTACTATCGGTGTTGGTTTGTCTCCTAATGGTAAAGTACAGCGTCGCGCAACTACAAATATTGTAGAAGCGTTTAGCGTCGGCGCAACTCAGTTTCAAAATATTATCTCTCAGACAGTTCAAGGTTTTGGAAAATTAGTTACAAATTTTGGTGAAACAGCAAGTCAAGTGGCTGGCCCTGTTAAAATTGTCAAAATTGGTGCGAGTATTGCTCAAAACGATACTGGTAGCTTGTTCTTTTTCGCAGCATTAATTAGCATCAACTTAGCTTTCATCAATATTTTGCCTTTACCGGCTTTAGATGGCGGACAACTCGCTTTTCTATTAATTGAAGGGGTACGCGGTAAACCCTTACCTAATCGCATTCAAGAAGGTGTGATGCAAACTGGTTTGGTGCTACTTTTAGGAATAGGAATTTTGCTCATAGTTAAGGAAACCAGCCAGTTGGAATGGGTGCAAAAATTATTAGGATGAGTACTAACGGCAAGAAGTATAAGAGTAAAAAGCAGCAGGCGTACTGTATTTTGGTGCGCCTTAAGCGTTTGTATCCAGATGCAACTTGCTCTTTAACTTACTCAACGCCAGTGCAGCTACTTGTGGCAACGATTCTTTCCGCTCAATGTACTGACGAACGAGTGAATAAAGTAACACCTGAGTTATTCCGTCAATTTCCTGATGCCCAAAGTTTGGGTAATGCACCGATTGAAGAACTTGAAACTTTGGTACGTTCTACAGGATTTTATCGGAATAAAGCCAAGAACATCAAAGCCGCTTGTCAGATGATAGTTGAAGAGTTTGGCTCCAAAGTTCCTCGAACAATGGAAGAACTATTGCGGCTTCGGGGGGTAGCCCGGAAGACGGCAAATGTAGTTATGGCTCATGGCTTTGGAATTAATGTTGGGGTAACGGTTGATACTCATGTCAGCCGTTTAAGCCAAAGACTGGGATTAACAAAGCATGAAGACGCAATTCGTATTGAAAGGGATTTAATGAAATTATTACCGCAAGCAGATTGGGAAAATTGGTCGATTCGGCTGATTTATCACGGTCGTGCTGTGTGTAGAGCTAGGAATCCTGCTTGTCAAGAATGTGAGCTAGCCGATTTATGTCCTACTGCACCGAAAATTTCTCCTCAAAATGCAAATATTTCTGTCATGAGTAGTGTAGTTCGCTAGAATGGGGAATGCTGTTCAAAAATAATTAGGTAATTCGGAATTTTATGGCTAAAAAAGCTATGGTAGAGCGCGAGAAAAAACGCGCCAAGATGGTAGATAAGTATTGGGATAAGCGTCAAGATTTATTAGATGAATTTAGACAAACAGCAGATCCTTTAGAAAAGCTGGAAATTCATCGCAAAATTCAACGCCTACCTCGTAACAGCGCTCCAAACCGCCGTATGAATCGCTGTTGGGCTACTGGTCGTCCCCGCGCTGTTTACCGCGACTTCGGGCTATGTCGTAACGTTTTGCGCGACTGGGCACACAAAGGGTTATTGCCTGGAGTAGTTAAGTCTAGTTGGTAAAACAATTTTAGATTTTAGATTTTAACAACGGATGTTTTTGTTTTGTGCAGGGATTTTGGATTGACTAACTTTAATTACGCTTAACAAGGTTAATGTAGGAGTAATTAACTTTTTGCTATTGCGATCGAAAGTGATTGCTTCTACAAATACCTCTTTGCAATCAATATAATTTGATCTAAGCCCCAAAAAAATCTAAAATCTAAAATCTAAAATCTAAAATCTAAAATCTAAAATTTACTGTCCGCAACATTTATCAATTCCCAAACTTTCCAAAAGTAAATCGCTGACAGCGTTAGCAATTGCAAACTCTCCATAGAAGCTTTCGGAAAAGTCAAAAGCTTGCATTTCAGTGACGATCGCAAGTACCAATTCTCCTAAATCATTTTCCCCTTCCATGCGCTGTCGCACAAAAATTTGCGCCGCACGCTCGGCTATTTCTTGATTAATATTTTCTGGAATAAATTCTTCATCTAAAAAGTTATGCAACCGAGAAAGTAACCATTCTCCTTCTTGTTGGGGATTTTCCGCAGGTGGTAAAGTTATCGGTGGAATTGATTGAGTCATCTTTTTTATTTAAATTTTTAAAGGTTGGGTATTGGTAATTGGTAATTGGTAATTGGTAATTGGTAATTGGTAATTCGGAATTGGTAATTGGTAATTCGGAATTGGTAATTGGTAATTGGTAATTCGGAATTGGTAATTCGGAATTGGTAATTCGGAATTGGGAATTCGGAATTGGGAATTCGGAATTGGGAATTCGGAATTGGTAATTGGGAATTGGTAATTGGGAAACTTGTAGGGAGCGAGACGCTCCCACTACATTCTTAACTGATAACTGCTCACTGTTTGTTAACTGCTCACTGATAACTGCTCACTGATAACTGCTCACTGATAACTGCTCACTGATAACTGCTCACTGTTAACTGCTAACTGATAAATAAATTCTATGCAATATGATGTCGCTGCTATTATCCAAGGATACTCCAATGGTTATTTTCTCATGGCTGATGAAAATAATCACTTGGGTTGGTATGGCAGTCGCTCACGCACTTTAATTCCTTTAGATGATAAATTTCGTTTTCCTAAGTCTTTAAGGAGAGTTATCAACCAAGAAAGATTTTCTACCGCAATCAATCGCGATTTTGCAGCGGTTGTTGATGGATGTGCAGATAGAGACTCTACCTGGATTTCTGAGGAATTAAAAGATATTTATTATGCGCTGTGGGAAAGCGGTTGGGCTTATAGTTTTGAAACTTGGCAAGGCGATAAACTTGCTGGAGGAATTTTAGGAATTGTTATTGGTGGGGCTTTTATTGGCGAATCAATGTTTTTTAACATTCCCGAAGGCTCGAAAGTTGCGATGGTTAAATTGGTAGAAAGATTGCGTCAAAGGCAGTTTGTCTTTTTTGACGCTCAGATGATGAATCCTCATTTAGAACGTTTTGGTGCTTTCTCTATTGATGATAATGAATATCAAATTTTGCTACAAAAAGCCTTGCAATCTAACTCTTCTTTGATTTAAATCGTTTTTATCAAAAACTTTTTTGATTACAAAAAAAATTTTTTAACTACAAGTACTTGGAAAATGGTATCATACATAATATAGTTGTTAATATAATGGAAATATTGCTCAAAATAAAAATTTTATAACCACTCCCATTATATAACTATAGCAAAAATCGCGCATTTTTTGAAGCAGTTAGTTATAAAAATATTTTTTTACACCAAAAACCGTTAATTAATTTTTAATTTTTAATTTTTAAAAACGATTAGACAGAGGGAAAACTTTTTATGCTGTTCCCTCCAAGCCTATTCGCTAATTTCAATTTTTCCTTTCATTAACCAAAGTTAAACTAACCCATTCTCCTTTATTGTTGTAAGTGCGAATCATTCGCTGACGAAGATTAGGGTTAATTAACCAACCAACTTCTAAAAACAAAGGTTGACGTAACTGAGCTTGAAGGGGAGAAGTAACAGAAGCACCATCGGGAAGCAGTAAAACCTGTACCTGATTTTGTTCAAATAAGAGAAGAGAATCTTTGAGTGTAGCAGTAGAAGTAATAGTGCGATTTGCAAAACTTAGACTTTGAGTTAATTTACTACCATCAAGCTTTAAATGCATTTGTGTTGAATAAGTATCTGGTTTTTGTAAATCGGGATAGATAGTTACGGCTTCACCAATCCATTCACCCAACAAAGCATCAACCGTTAAAACAGGATTTTGTGAAGATTGAGTTTGGGCAAGATGTTCTCGAATCAAAGTAAATGTATCTAACTTGAGATTTTTATCAAAAAGGTGTACTACACGTAAACGGCGTGAGCCATGAATAAAACCAAACTCAGCGCCAAACTCAGAAAACGGCGCTAATTGAATAGAGCCTTGAGAAAACGCACCATTTTCAAAAAACATAACTCCCTTTCCCAGGGAACTGTATTCCAAGACTTTTTCTTTTTCTCCCAAACAGATAGTTTGACGAATCGTTTGATTATTATTCAAACCTTCCAGAGAAACAACACTCTTGGTATCTCCTAGCAATTCACCTTGGGGAGATAAACGGGTAAAAGAGCCTTGCCACTCACCAAGATTTTTTAATAAAGCATTCCATTGTGACATACAGTTATCAGTTATCAGTGAACAGTGAACAGTGAACAGTGAGCAGTGAACAGTTAGGAGGCGCGGAGTTGGTAGTTAAGGAGCATCCCAATTTTTGAAACATATATCGTAGTGGTCGAAACTTGATGCTCGAAATTTGATACTCGAAATTTGATGCTCGAAATTTGATACTCGAAATTTGATGCTCGAAATTTGATGCTCGAAATTTGATGCTCGAAATTTGATGCTCGAAAGTTGATACTCGAAACTTGATGCTCGAAACTTGATGCTCGAAACTCAATACTCGAAACTCAATACTCGAAATTCAATACTCGAAACTCAATACTCGAAACTTGATGCTCGAAAGTTGATGCTCGAAACTTGATGCTCGAAACTCAATACTCGAAACTCGAAACTTGATGCTCGATACATATAGCGAGCAAGATGCTTGTCCTGACGGACACGCTGCGCTAACGCACTAAGAATTTGAAAATTTGGGATGCTCCTAAAAGTTAGTTATTCATTCTTCCCCTTGTCTCCCCATCCCCCCATCTCCCCATCTCCCCATCTCCCCATCCCCCCATCTCCCCATCTCCCCATCTCCCCATCTCCCCATCTCCCCATCTCCCCATCTCTTCTAAGCTCGTCGCAGCGCGAATAAACTCCCTATTAATCCTACCGTTGCACCGAAGCTTAAGAGAATGACTGGTAATAATAAGATTTGTAAGGATGTAAGCTGTAAGCCGTTGGTAAGAAATTGAATAAATTCAGGTTGATTGGCTAGCATTTTGTTTAAAAGCTGTTGTGTAAGACTTATAAAACTCCAAGCTACTGCACCACCTAATATGCCAAAGGTGATTCCTTGCAGGATAAAAGGTAAATAAATCCAAGTTGAAGTTGCACCGACTAACTGCATAATTTCAATTTCTCGCCGTCGTGCCGTTAACACCAGACGAATCGTGATGCTGGTGACGGCAACTGCTGTTAATGTCAAAATTACGGTAATTGTCAGCGTCACCCAATTTAAACCTCTGTGTAATTGGGCAATGCGTCTAACTGCTTCATCGACGTACTGTACCGTATCGACGGCAGGTATTTTAGCTAATTTAGTGGCTAAATCTGGTACAACTTGAGAATTTATTGCCTTTACTTTAATCTCATCTACCAAGGGGTTTCCATCTAATTCTTGGGTAGCACCTGTAATATCGGAGATTCCCATTTCTTCAACCAATTTCGTCCAGGCTTTTTCTTTAGTAATGGTTTTGACTGTAGCGACTTCCGGCATTTGCGCGATCGCGGTTTCAATAGTTTTCCCACGTGCTGCGGGTTCGAGATATACTGATACCTCTAATTGAGAACCAAATTGATAGAGTAGTTTTTCAACTTGCCAAGAAGTTTGTAAACTAATGCCGAACAAAAACAGCAGCACCGCAACAGTACTTACAGCAGCCCAATTCATCCACCCACCCCGACGCAAACCTAGAAAAGTTTCTTTGAGTAGGTAATCTAGCTTAGTTAGGAACTTAAACACGCTTTATCTTACTAAGGAAGTATAAAAATTTAATAATTTATTGTAAATACTCGTATGTATAACGTCTCTAGTTAATATTGCGGGTTTCTTACGTAATTGACAATTTTCTCAAAGGCGATAATAAATCGTAATCTTAGTAATCTTAATTAGAGCCGCGTTTTTTGTACCACATCATTAGAGGACTAGAACTGATTCCATGTAGCAGAATAGAAAAAACAACAGTAATAATACTTATCCAAGTAATTTGTTCGGCGATCGAGCTTCCTATTTCTTTACTTCTTACTTCTTACTTCCGCGCAGCGGTACTAGGGTGTTGACTTTGTACCTTTTTAGGGCTAGAAATTTATGCAAAAAACGTGTTCGCACTCTTTGACACGCACCCCTCTCCCCCTTCCCCTCTCCCAAGCTTGGGAGAGGGGTGCCCGTAAGGGCGGGGTGAGGGAAAGTAGTATGAACGAAAAACGAGTAAATTTTATCAAAGTAAACTGGCTAGTCACACACCCTACAATAAAAAGTTTATTGCTAATGCCCTAGTTGCTTTTGTTCTAAATCGAGCAAGCGAGAATAAGCTAAATTGTATTTAGCAAAGGCTGTTTTAGCTTTATTAATTAGGTCAGTTTTATAAGTAAATTCAGCTATTGCATCTATAAAATACTCTTCAAAGAGAAGCTTTTCAATCTCTATAATATCCATCCCTAATTCAAACTAAATTGCAATAACTACCTAATTTTATAAGCTAAAAAAAGAATACATATAAATTGTACTACTAAACAAAATAATTAATTATCTCTAGTTTGGAGAAGATGAAAATGGATAAAAACGTTGCAAAAAACCATTATGATAGGTTCAATAGGCAATCTCGCTTTTTCTAAAATCTCTGATTAATTACAATAGATTGATACTTAAGATAGAAGAGTAAATGAGCTTAATAATGTCTAATTGACTCTTAGAGTAGATTAAGGTTTTCAGCTCAAGCAAAAATTCCCAAATTTTAGATTAATTCGAGGCATTAGAGCTTAATATCTAGTTAAAAATCTAACTAAAAAATACGCTGTTTTAGGAATTCATAATTAATGACTCGTTCAGCTTGTCTCATTTTTAACCCAGTGGCCGGTCAAGGGGACTCAGAAGCAGATTTAAAGCAAATCCGTTCGCTTCTAGAGCCAGAAATAAAGCTAGATATTCAGTTCACCACCGAAGAAGTTGATGCGGGTGAATTAGCTCGTCAAGCGGTTGCTAATGGTGTCGAGAGCGTTATTGCTTCTGGAGGAGACGGTACTCTTTCAGCTGCAACAGAAGCTTTAGTAGAAACAAAGATTCCTTTGGGCATTATTTCACGAGGCACGGCAAATGCTTTTGCCGCAGCTTTGGGAATTCCCGATACAATCGAAGCGGCTTGTCAAACTATTTTAGCTGGAAAAACACGAGTGGTTGATTCGGCACGCTGTAACGGTAAACCAATGATACTACTAGCTGGAGTAGGTTTTGAAGCCGAAGCGGTTGAAAGTGCAGACAGAGAAGCCAAAAATCGTTATGGGATGTTAGCTTACATTCTTTCTGGTTTTGAACAACTGCGAGAATTAGGAAGCTCTGAGTTCGAGGCAAAAATAGAAACGGACGATCAAGTGATTACCGTTACTGCTGCTGCTTTAACAATCGCCAATGCTGCCCCGCCTACCTCTATCTTGGCTCAAGGACCAGCAGGTATAATTGCTGACGATGGCTTGTTGGATATCACAATTGTTGCTCCCGCAAACCGTATTGAGGCGATCGCATCAGCCTACCATTTATTACAAACGGCGTTTCGAGACGAAGCGACTAAACGAGATGACATTGGCTATCTGCGAGCCAAACGTTTGCAAGTTAGCACCTCACCACCGCAAAAAGTAGTGATGGATGGAGAAATTATTGGCATGACTCCCATTGAAATAGAATGCATTCCCTCTAGCTTGACTATTTTCGTGCCAGTCACCTCATTAGAAGAGCCTGCTGAGAAACTTGAGGGGCTACCTGGCTTAAAAATTGAAACCAAGCCAGCAAGTGAGTGATAAGCCGCAGGTACATTCCTATTTATTAAAAAACAATTTTTTTGACTTCTAAGTGTTAAAAAGACTATTGTAGTTGTTTATATTTATTTGCTTTAATATTCCCCGTGAGTAAAGACCTCGGTAAAACATTACTAGCTAGAACTGAGACTATAGTTGAAAGCTGGATTGAAGCTATTCGCGCAAATCCAAATATAGAAAGTTCTAAAAGTCTTGCCTATAAATCGGTACGTAATAGCATTCCCCTTGTCTTAGAAGCTCTTGCTACTTTACTTTCTCAATCTTTAACCAATCAACCGCAAAAGTTAGAAAATAAAGGTTTAGAACACGGATTTGTCAGAGCAGAACAAGGTTATGATATAGCTGAAATTTTGTATGAATACGGTTTATTACGAAAGGTCATTTTTACTGTATTGAAGCCGGATTTACTTTTATGCTCCAGTAATGAAGTATTGCAAACTGTTGAATTTATTGACTCAATAATAGACCAAGTTATCTCTTTATCTTTAGAAAGTTATGTTGAAGCGCGGTTGCAGGAAATTCAAGAATTACAGGCTCAATTAATACTTAACAATCAAGAATTAACGCGCCTAGTAGGGATGCAAAAAGAAAACGTCTCTCATTTGGCACACGAATTAAAAACTCCTATTAACTCAATAATGGGTTTCTCATCGTTACTATTAAAAGAACAGCAGAACATTACGAGCGGGCAAGATAAATCTCTAAGTTTAAACTTTATCGAAAAAGTAATTAAAAATAGTAGACAGCTATTACGTCTAATCAACAATACTTTAGAAATATCGCGTTATGAAACAGGGGAAATACAGTTAAGTTTAGAATGGATAGACGTGCGTTCGCAAATCCAAATGGTTGTAGAGGGAATGGAGCCTGCTGCTCATCAGAAAAACCTAGAAGTGATATTAAAGTGCGATCGCTCTCCGGAACAAGTGTTAAGCGATCCATTAAGATTGCAGCAAATTATTACTAATTTAGTCAGCAACGCTATTCGTTACACCGACTCGGGAACGATTACGATAATTTGCGAAGCTAATGACAATGAGCAATGGTCAATTATTGTTGTAGATACAGGAGTTGGTATCAGTCAAGAAGCTCAAACTCAAATTTTTCAATCCTACTTTAGAGTTGGTTCAGAAGGTACTTATTCTCCTAATAGCACTGGTTTAGGATTAGCGATTGTTGATAAGTTAGTCAAACTACTCAAAGGAAAAATCAACTTGGTTTCAAAACCCACAGAGGGTTCTACTTTTACAATAACTTTTCCTCAAAAAATGACACTCTCCTCTTAACTTTTATAAGACTTACGCAACCAGAAGTTGTTATCTCGTGAAGTAGAGGCGTAAAAACGCAATTCCCCATCAACAATATCTAGATTCAGACACCAGCGGGATGAGAATGATAATTATTGTGCCAAGCTTAACTACTTCCTATTTCCCATTGCCTCAACAGTAATCTAACAAGACATCATAAATAATACAAAAGGCTAAAATCACTCAACCCCTTACTACAAAAGAATTTCTCATTGCAATTTCCGAGCGTTGTATTATGTAATTTATGTAAATCAAGACTACCAATAAATTGCTGTGGTAGGATTCTAAGCAAATAAGTTAAATAAGTGTGTCTCAATATTGTGGAGTATTATAAAGCAAGTTTTCTCAAAGACTTAAATTTTAGACTTCATAATTATGAGTTTATAATCGATAATTTAGTAAAAAATGGCTCAAGAATACCACCGTGCGAAGCTTAGAGGAAAATCCTTTAAAGGACAAGATTTAACAGGTGTAGATTTCTCTAATTCTGACATTCGCGGTGCTGACTTCACTAACGCGATTCTTAGAGATGCAAACTTCAGTCATACAAAATCGGGTTTGCAACGCCGTTGGGCAATTATTTTAATAATATTTTCGCTACTGCTATCGGCGATATCGGGTTTAATGTCGGCTGTTGGTGGCTCTTTAGTAGGATTTATTTTAATTGATAGTGCCCGCTCTAATGTTTATGTCGGCGTAGCAAGTTTAATTATTCTGTCAATATTTTTCCTATTAAGTACCCGTAAGGGAATGCTATCAGCTTGTGTCTTTTTAGCGGTAGCGATCGCCTTAGCAGTGGTTACAGCAGTGGCATGGGCTGGTTTTGTAGCCGTTGTCTGGAGCGGATTAGCAGCCACTTCGGAAGCTACGGAGATTGCGCCAATAGTGGCGGTGGTTGCGACGGCAACGGTAGCTGTTATCGTCACTGCGGTAGGAGCAGTATCTGTAACTATTACAGCAGCAATTACCGGAGCCATAGCGGGAATTTTCGCGGTGATGATAACCGTAATCATAGCGGGAGCAGTCGCTGGTGGTGTATCGGTGTATGCGATGATGGTAAACCCCGTTGCGGGAATAGTAGCTGGTACCGTATCGGTAATCTTAGTAATTTTGTCTGCCTACATTGGCTGTAGCGCTGTTTCTGAAGATAAAAAGCAGAATTTTGTCCGTAATATTGCGATTTCCTTAACCACCAGATACGGCACTAGTTTTCGCAATGCCGATTTAACAGATGCCGATTTTACCCAAGCCAAACTCAAAAGCGCTAATTTCACTAAAGCTAAAGTCAAACGTACCAACTGGTTTGAAATTAAGCAGGTTCATTTAGCAGCAGTAAATACAACTTATTTAGAAAATGCTAATATGCGCGAGCTTGTTGTCAATAAAAATTTACAAAACAAAATATTCGACGGTTGGAACTTGCGAGGAATCAATTTGCAAGGAGGAAACCTCAAAGATGCCAGTTTTGTAGGAGCAAACCTAAACGAAACCAACCTGCGAAACGCCGATATTTCCAGAGCTAAACTAGTGCGATCGCAATTAGACAAAGCGGATTTAAGAAGCGCTAATCTCACGGGAGCCTATGTAGAAGATTGGAACATAACTTCACAAACCCTGCTATATCCCATCAATTGCGATTATATATTTTTACGAGTACCAACCCCAGAAGATCCAAATCCCCATCGTTTACCTGCTAATTGGGAAGCCAGTTTTCAAGACGGTGAATTTAATCAGTCTATGAATCCTTTGTTGAAAGTTTCAAATTTTAATTAGGGGGGAATGGGTAATTGGTAATTGGTAATTGGTAATGGGGAATATAGTTAAATTTAAATTTATTCCGAAATCAGTTTTGCACTTGTTGTAACATCAAACTTTTTTCTCAAATAGAAAAGACGATTGAAAACAACGATGATTTATCACCGCAAGAAAAAAGTTATGCATTACAGCAATTAAAATCTTTAGAATCTAACAGCCAAGCTAATAAAAAAAAGTTGGTGAAAGCAGAATCGGAAGAATTAAGTAGTAATGCTTCAATAGTTTAGTAATATTTCATAACCGATGTATAGAAACCGAGTTTCTGTATTATTGTTTTCTTATTTAAAATACTTTAGTAAAGATGGGTTTATTGCTTCTAATCCTTATCTTCTTTCAACGGTAAAATAACAGTGAACGTCGTACCAATACCAACTTCGCTATCAACAGCAATGGTACCACCATGCAACTCTACCGATTGCTTAACGATTGCTAAACCCAAACCAGTACCGGGAATTTCACCAACATTAGAAGCACGACGGAATGATTCAAATAACTGAGATCGATCTTTTAAAGGAATACCAATACCTTTATCTTTTATTTTAAATATAATTTCTGCATCTTGAAAAATTAAATCAAAATCTACAGTCGTATCTAACGACGAATATTTGATCGCATTACTAAACAAATTTGTCAGAATCTGACGTATCAAGTTTTCATCTAAATAACATGAAGTATATTCACCTTGAATTGTAAAATTAATTTCGCGATCAGTGGCAGTAGCAATTTGTACTTCTGAGATCAGTTGACTGCAAAGCTCTGGTAAATCTAAAAGTTGTAAATTACACTTTTGCTCTCTCAATTCTCCTTTAGTTAATATTAAAACATCATCTAAAGTCTCAGTCATTTTATTAGAAGATGCTTTGATGCGCGTAAATAATTCTTTTTTCTTATCTGAAGTTAATTTTTCGCCTCCACGATAAAGCATTTGCGCGTAGGCAACAATTATATGTAGCGGATTGCGAAATTCGTGGGATGCAACTGAGATAAAACGGCTTTTTAGTTCGTTGAGGTTTTGTAAATTATCGTTAGCAGCTTTCAAATTTAAAGATAATTGCCGTCTTTGTAATAATGCTTCTATACGTACTCGCAATTCTACTTTTTCTATGGGATTAGTAATCAATTCATCAATAGTTTTCCATAGATGTCGCGTAATCATTTTCACATCCTGCCGGGATGTCATTAAAAGAAATGGTAGAAAAACTGGTTCTTCTGCTTTTTTGGTTGCTTCTACCCAATCGCTAAATTTATCTAAAGCTACAGGACCAAGAATACACAAATCAAAGGTATTGTGCAATTTTAATAAATCATCATCGGCAGATGGGGAAAAAACTTCGTAGCCTGCTTGTTGTAATAACTGCGATAGCAAATTTTTATTCTGCTTGTGTTCGAGGAGTAGTAAAATCTTTCTCATTCTGAATCCCGCAACAAACTTTTGAACGAGCCAAATAACTGTTTAATTACAAGCAATTTTATTGAAATAGGTTGATTTATCGCACCATTAAACTCTTCTAAAACACTTGCGCTAATAGCAAGATATCCTTTTATATTCAAAAACCAATCAATTAATGCTAAATTGCAAAAATTCCTAAACTTGACATTCATTTTTTGCGATCATTTTGCTCTACCCATTCTGGCGTACCGCTGAGGATTTTTCGCAGATGAATTAGTGGTTTACCTACTTTGATACCGTAACGAGTTATTTCTATTTCTCGCAATGTCTTTTCAAAATCTGACAATCTTTTTTTCAATACGCCAATAGCTTTTTGCATTTCTCCATAAACTTCTAAATAGCGTAAGAAAATAATATTATCTGCGATATAGCTTATACCTAATTCAGTGGCACGGAAATTACCCGTAATATTCTCCGTTTCGTTAACCAAAATTATTGTCACGCCCATATTTTGCAAATACTTACATAAAGCGTGCAAATGACTCGCTAAATCGGCACCGCGCATCGCAAGACGGTAGCCAGCAACGCTATCAATCATCACAATCCGAGCTTTATTCTCTTCTACTTCGTAACGCACTTGATTGGCAAATTCGTCGTGTGTAAGGTTCAAAGGTTCCACTCTGACAACCGATAAATTCCCATTTTTAACCATTGCATCAACCGGAATATTCACTCTTTGAGAGCGAGCCAGTAAAGTTTCTTCACTTTCCTCAAAAGTATAAATTACAGAACGTTCCCCTCTTCCTGCGGCTTCTTTCATAAACTGGAGTGCTAAAGTTGTTTTACCCACACCCGTAGGGCCAGTTAAAATTGTCACAGTTCCTCGTTCGATACCACCATGCAGTAATTCATCTAATTCCGGTACACCAGAGGAAATTGTTTCAAAAATAAACTCTCGTTTCAAAATTTCTGGTTGTAATCTAGGAGCAACCTGCATTCCCTTTGAAGTTATACGTAGCGAATGTAAACCAGCGATAAAATCAGAACCGCGAAACTTTGTTACCCGAATATTTCGTCCTTCTGGGAAATTATCGAGGTTAATTACTCCGTCACTAATAAACTGTAAATCATCATCAGGAGCTTCCGGGCTACTTTCAGAAGTAAATACAACTGTTGCGCCAGCTTGCAATAAAAAGCGCATAAACGACAATACCTGCTTGCGAAACTGAAAATCATCACTACACAGATAGCGGAAGTGTGTCATCGAATCAATCAAGACTCGTTTCGGCTTCAGTGATTCTACAGTCTCGATAATTCTTTGAGTAGTAGGTTCCCGTTCAACTTCGGCAGGAGAAAAAATATCATAAGTTTGGATTTGGGTGAAAAAATCCGCACTAGGGCTTAAATCCAAGAAATGCATTGCTTCAGTATCAAAACCAAGAATTGCCCCATTCGTTTTAATTTGTTCTGCTGGTTCCCCCAAAGTAATATAAAGACTTGGTTCACCTTTAGCAATTCCAGCACTCAAAAAATGCAATCCTAAAATTGTTTTACCGCAACCAGGGCCACCACGCACTAAATAAGCTCGCTTTGGGATAAAACCACTGTTCAGAATTTCATCAAAGCCTACAATTCCGGTAGAAAGACGAGCTAAATCCATCAATAAAGTTTCTGTCCTGTAAAATCGCAATTATTGTAATGTAATCGTTATCATCACATAGATATCATAATCAAGGTTTAAGGTTTTATATAGGTAAATGTTAAACTTACAAGCAACACCTAATTTTAGTCGAATTAGGCTTTTATCGAATAAGATATAAAAGATTTTGAATTATTAAAACAAGTGATTATCAACAAATCATAGTATTTTTAAACTTCTTCCCCATCTCCCCCCTCTCCCCCCTCTCCCCATCTCTCATCCACCTGCTTGCTAATATGAAGTAAAGCGGAATCATTTCACCTATAGATATTTGTGAGTTATAAGACTATGCCTTCTGCGATCGCCGTTGAGAAGAAAAAGTTAAAAAATCCACCCTTGGAACTTCATTACTTGGGAGATAAGGTTTTAAGACAGCCTGCCAAGCGTATATCAAAAGTAGATGACGAAATTCGTCAACTAGCGCGAGAAATGCTGCAAACCATGTACAGCAGCGACGGTATCGGTTTGGCAGCGCCCCAAGTGGGAGTTCACAAACAACTTATCGTTATGGATATTGAACCAGATAACCCAGCTAATCCGCCGTTAATTTTGATTAATCCGGTGATTAAAAAATCCTACGGTAACATCTGCGTAGAACAAGAAGGATGCTTGAGTATTCCAGGTGTTTACCTAGATGTTAAGCGTCCCGAAATGGTAGAAGTTAGTTATAAAGACGAAAATGGTCGTCCACAAAGCTTAAAAGCTGGGGATTTACTCGGACGTTGTATTCAACACGAGATGGATCATCTTAATGGCGTCGTATTCGTAGATAGAGTAGAAAACGCCTTAGCATTGACACAAGAGCTATCAAAAAATGGTTTTTCCCATCAAGCTGTAAAATCAATAGTATAGGGGGAAAAAATAAATGAACACAATGACACCGATTAGCGGTTTGTTTTTACTTGGTTCCTGCATTGCTGCCATCGCCGCAGTTGGTTCCATATTTGAACTAACTTCAGGGCAACCAGATTTAGGAATGCAAAACACCGCAATTATCCTGGGAATCAGCATTCCGCTAACAGCTTTGTTTTTCTTCGCCGCAGTTCGAGATGCGCGAGCTAACATGAAATAAGCATCAGGTACGAAAGTACAAATAAAGGAAAAAGGAAAAAGAGTAAGGGGAAACTTTATTCTTTTACCTTTTGCCTTTTTTATTTTTTAAATTGGGAATTGGTCATGGAAACAGGTTAAAGGTTAAAGGTTAAAGGTTAAAGGTAATATAGTTAAAAGCTTTAGATTATTAACTCCTAATTCCTAACTCCTAATTCCTAACTCCCCATAATGTCCACATCAAATTCTACGCAAAACCAATTACTGCGACTTTCTCAAGGGCAGCTTAACTTATTAGAAATTTGTCCCCGTAAATTTCAAAATACTTATTTAGAACAACTCCGCCCTCCTACAAATCCAGAATATGAAGAAAAGCAGTTGCTGGGAAGTCGCTTTCACTTACTGATGCAGCAGCGAGAAATGGGTTTGAAAATTAGGAGCTTTTTGCAAACAGATAGTCAACTGGAAAGTTGGATGAGGGCTTTTGCTATTACCGCACCGGATATTTTAACTCCCGCTAGCGATCGCGAAACCTTCCGCGAAAGCGAACACCTCCGCACGCTACAAGTACAAAACTATCTGCTGACGGCTATTTACGATTTATTAATTGCAAACAAAGAAAAAGCAGAAATTCTAGATTGGAAAACCTATCGGCAACCACCAAACAAACGTAAGCTGCAAAATGATTGGCAGACTCGTCTTTATATGTACGTATTGGCAGAAAGTAGCGACTATCTACCAGAAAATATTTCGATGACTTATTGGTTTGTGCAATCGGAAAGCAAGCCACACAGCATTAAATTTACTTACAGTTCCCTTCAGCATCAGCAAACAGAAACGAAACTCAATCGTCATTTAAACAAGTTAACTAAATGGCTGCAAGCTTACCAACAGGGCGAACAATTCCCTCAAGTACCAGAAGGCAGTAAAACGTGTAATTATTGTCAGTATGCTTCTCGCTGCCAGAGAGTTTCTGTTAATTCCAAGGAAAAATCATCTCAAGATTTACCTGGTGTTGATAGCAATCTAGTTAACTT
>JBARZF010000448.1:0-12217 GCA_049649675.1 Rivularia sp. (in: cyanobacteria)
TCTTCAAAATTGCTTTTGGCGATTGGGCGATCGCCATCTACATTGAATGTTTCTTCTACTTCAAATTTACTTTTAGCAACCGGACGCTGACCATCTATATTTAAAGTATGGTCAATTTCTAAGTTGCTTTCATCAATAGGGCGATTACCGTCTACATGAAGAAATCCATCTTGTTTCTCATCGCTTTTGGTAATTAAAGCTGAATTTTCTACATTGAAGGTTTCTTCGACTTCAAAATTACTTTTAGCAACGGGGCGTTTGCCATCTTCGTTAAAAGTATGGTCGATTTCTAAGTCGCTTGGATCGATGGGGCGATTACCGTCTACATGAAGAAATTCACCTTGTTTATCGGCACTTTTATCAATTGGACGATGGTATTCGACGTTGTAGGTTTTTTCAATTTCAAGATTACTTTTAGCAACAGGGCGATTGCCATCTTCGTTAAAAGTATGGTCGATTTCAAAATCTTTTGAGTCTACTGGACGCTTGTTGTCTGCGTTTGGGGTTTGAGAATCTTTTTTTGATTTTTTACTTTTTTTATTCATGATGAATCCTAAATGGTTGAAAAAATAAATTCTGTGGTGAAATTATTTCAATAGTATGATGTTGGTTTGACTAAATACTTGTATCTTTAGGACTAATATTTTCGGCGTTGTGGTGCTGCTGCGGTTTAAAATCTCGTTGTTCCCTTTCTACACTTAAGGTTTATGATTTGGATTTGGAAGTGCTACTTCGGAAAATACCCGTCATCTGAATTCCTGTTACCAACATTATCAATAATCCTAAACCTATCAAGAGAATATATATTGCTCGTAAAGATGAGCCTAAATAGCTGCCTTGATGAATACTCATAAAGAACTGAGCTTGTTGGGCAGATAAACCAAACCACTCTTTACCTAGACGATAGATAATACCTGTTGATGCACTAACAAATAGAGGTAAGAAGAAAACAGGAGCTATTAAACTATGCAGCAAACGGGCGTTAAATTTTGCAGGTTTTAAATTATTTTTGTCTATTTTTTTTCGCGGTTTGAGCATACTTATTCCTGTAATAACTATACCAATCAATCCTAAGCCGGTTAGCAATACATAAATTGGTACAAGAGGCTTTCCTAAATATCTGCCCTCGTGAATAGTCATCATCAAATTGCCAAACTCATTTGATAAACCAAACCAGCTTCTTCCGATTCGATAACTCATACCAGTTAAGGCACTAAGTAATAACGGTAAAAATAAGATTGGAGCTATTTTACGGTGTAACTTACGGAAATTCATTTTTATACCTAAAATTGTTTGTAGTTACACTTTAGCGTTTCCGATTAAAGGCGTTGTTATCAAAGCTTGCCGCTTGAGGCATAGAAAGTCGGTTGGGTCTTACTCCAAAACCAAAATTAATGTGAGAAAATTAAAATATGGTGTCGTAACCCAACATCAATATTGAAGATAAATAAAAATATCCCGCATTATTCACAAGTAATAACAATGTTGGGCTACGACGCTATATAAATTCTTAACTCAAACCCTAAATTATAAAAGCGTCTAACCCAACCTACAATTAACACCAATATTGGTAATAAATAAAAATATGTAAATACCCCTCTCATTGATAAGGAGAGGGGAAGGGGTGAGGTTATTTAAACTTTTGCTGTGGATGTTTCTTCAACTTCCTGCAATTGTTTTGTTTCAATTTCCTTCTTACCGGAATAATCCCGCAACAATCCCATCAATGCCGGAACTATGGTAGGTGTGAGAATTGTAGAAAATGCCAAACCTCCGGTTAAAACTATTCCCAATCCTTGATATAACTCTGCTCCTTTTCCGGGAATTACTGCTAGCGGTAACATTCCTAAGACGCTAGTTCCTGCTGACATGAAAATTGGTCGGAGTCTATCTTTTACTGCTAAATAAAGCGAATCATCGTAGCTTTTACCTTCTTGTTGCAGTTGTAACGATCTATCTACTAATAAAATTGCGTTGTTAACTACTACCCCGGTTAATATTACAAATCCCAATCCGGTTATCATATCTAAGGGAACTACTACACCGGGAATTGAATTGGCGAGGATTAAACTTAATAATGCTCCGGAAATTCCTAATGGTACTGTTGCCATGATTAACATGGGGAAGGAAAAGGAACGATATAAGGCGACTAAAAGTAAGTAGGTAATTACCAAAGATAAAACGAAACTTGAACCTAATTGTAATAATGTTTCCGATAGCACATCTGCCGAACCTGCTAATTCTGCTCGGAATCCTGTTGGTAAGGTTTCGCGTAGAGGTTCGAGAATTTGCTGTTCTGTTCGGTCTACTAATGCTCCTAATGGTGCTTCCCTCGCAACTCTGATGGTAAGGGTTATTGAGCGTTCTAGGTCTACGTGGTTGATTGCATCTGGCCCGGTTGCTTCTACAACTTCGGCTACATCTGCTAGCTGTACTTGTCTGCCATTTCCTATATTTAACGGTAGTTGTCGTAATTGTTCTGGAGTTTCTACCGATGTATTTTCCAATTCGACGGTAACATCTAATTCACGTTTACCATCGGTAAATTCTGAAGCTCGCAAACCTCCTAAAGCTGCTTCGACGATCGCACCGAGTTCTGCTTCTGAAAGTCCTACTTCTGCTAATCTGACTCTCGACGGGATAACTTGTAATTCTGGCGCTCCGGTGACAAAATTAGAACGGACGTTTTGTACTCCTTCTAATCCTCGTAGTTGCTCCATTACCTGTTGTTGGAGTTGATTTAATTGTTCTAAATCTTGTCCGACAATATTAACTTCAAATTCTTTACCTGGATCTCTAAATATTGATACTCTGCGAGGAATTAAGAAACGATATCCGGGAAAGTTATTGCTCTGCTTGCGGAATCTATCTACTATTTCATCGAGTTTATTTCCGGTTGCTTCTTCTGACTTCACAAAAGCGGCGATCGCTCTCAATCCATTTCGATGAACGTAAAGACTCCGCATGATTTCCGGTTGTTCGCTAACAAAATCTCTCGCTCCTTGAGAGAGTTTGATTGCTTCGGGAATACTAGTACCGGGAAATGGTTCTGCAAGCCATAATATTAGATTACGGTTTCCTTCGGGAAGGTAATCTGCTGGTGGTAATAATTGAACGCTGATAAATAGTAATGTGATGGGAATTGCTAATACTATTAAACGTCTTCCTTTTCTTCCTACTCCGATTGACCAATTTACGGTACTTAAAAGAAAGTTTTCAAATTTCCTTTGGAAGAAGAGGAATATTTGAGATGTTTTTGTAATTAGATTTTGTAAAAGATTTTGAACCGCAGCGAACGCTGAGGAATTATTATTATGAGAGGGGAGATTAATAGAGTTAGTTTGATTATTTCCCATTCCTTGAAGGATTCTTTGTGCTTCTGCTTGGTTGAGAAATAACCCCGAAAGCATCGGAACTAAAGTTAATGCTGCAAATAAGGAGAATAAAACTGAAGCGGAAAGCCCTATACCAATATCAAAAAATAATTGTCCTGCTTCTCCCTTTACTAAAATAATTGGAGCAAATACAGCAACGGTGGTTAAAGTTGATGCTAACATTGCACCACCAACTTCTTCTGTTCCTTCTATGGCTGCTTTTACAGGAGATTTACCCATTTGCATATGAGTAAAGACATTTTCCAAAACCACGATCGCATTATCAACAACCATCCCCACAGCAAAAGCCAAACTCGCCAAACTAATTACATTTAAAGAACGTCCTAAAGCTGCAAAGACAATAAAAACTGTAATTAATGTTGTGGGAATAGTAATTGCAATAACTGCAACTGTCCGTAAAGAACCAAGAAACAGTAACAAAATAAACGCTGCTAAAACAGCACCCACGATCAAATTCCCTTGTACAAAAGAAATCGATTGATTAATATAGTCATTTTCATCATAGGGAATATCAAAAGTAATACCTTCACCTTCCCTATCAAACCGTTTTTCTAAATCCACCAAAGCTTGACGAATACCTTTAGAAATTTCGGGAACATTAGCATTTGGTTGACGAACAATTCCGACAGCAACCGCTGGTTTATTATCTCGAATTAAAGCCCTATCTTGAATCTTTCTTCCCATTTGGGCTGTAGCGACATCTCCTAAATAAACCGTTCCCGATTCATCCCGACGTAACACAAATCCTTCCAACTGTTTAACATCAGTCGAACGACTAACGGTACGAACTCGATATTCCCTTCTTCCCAACACCAAAGGGCCACCGCGAATATCTCTGTTATTACTTCGCAATGCATTTACAACATCACCAATGGTCAGATTTCTGTCAGCTAAAGCCTTGGGATTAACAACTACCTCAACTTCCCTTTCCGTACCACCAGAAATCAAAAATTGTCCCACACCTTGAACTTGACGAAATCTGGGGACAATTACATCATCAACCAAATCCCGATAATGTTCGTCATTTGGTGTAAATCCTTCCTTAGCAACCAAAATCGTCCACATCATCGGACTGCTACTACCGCTGACAATCTCCACATCAGATTCCCCAGCTTCCGGCGGTAATGCTTCTACCTGCTGAAGTTTATTTAAAACATCCACCAACCGTCGATCAATATTACTATCCCAATTAAATTCGAGATTAATAGTACTTCTACCAGAAGCACTACTGCTAGTAACTTCCTGAATTCCCTGTACCTCCTCCAACCGTTCCTCAATCGGACGAGTAATTAATTCTTCTACTTCCGAAGGGCTAGCACCAGAATAAGAAGTACTAATTGTGATTTCCGGGCGATCGCCACCAGGGCGCAATTCCAAAGGCAAACTAAATAAAGATAGAACGCCGAATAAAGCTAAAATACAAAATAATACAAAAGTTCCATGTCGCCAACGAACGGCAGTTTTTATTAAACTCATGATTAATGTGATAGTGGTTAGTTGTTAGTTGTTAGTTGTTGTTAGTTACTAATCAACCATCAGTAATTCGTAGGTTGGGTTAGACACCACAATCAATGTTGATTGTAACCAGTACGCTTATTTATGGTGTCGTAACCCAACATAACTTTGGGGATAAATAACCATATAACTTAGATGTACAATTGTTGCGCCAATGTTGGGTTACGACGCTATGTAAATTTACAACTCAAAACTTGAAATTGTAAAAGCGTCTAACCCAATCTACAACTAATCAACCATCAGTGAAATCAGCGTCATCCATTTAATCCGTGTTCGTTGTTAATTGTCTCCCCATTTTCACTGTGAGAAATTCATCTTTATCTCGTAATAAAAACAAAGCAATTAATCCACCTAAAGCGGGAACGGCAGCCCAAAATAATGTATTAGGAGTTTCGTAGGGATTAAATAGTTGTTTATATGTTGATAATACCGATACAATATGCATTCCTAAAATTGCTCCATAAGTCCAGGTTTTGAATAAGCCCACCATGAAAGCAATAACAAGTAAAGTTTGGATTGTACCTGCGACGTAGGAAAATGATTGAGATACTTCCAGGGAATAAAACTTAGAAAATATGCCTTGGGTTGATTCTGGTTGAATTATTTTTCGTAATGACCAAACGAGGAAGAATATTGCTGTGGTAATGCGGATTATTGCTAAACTAATTTGGATTTTTCTTTCGTCTGTCATGGTTTTTGATGTTTTTTAAACGCAGAGGGACGCAGAGGTTTTCGCAAAGGTACGCTGAGGAGGAGTGAGGAGAGAAAGAGAGTTTAGGAACTATTATGTTTGAGCTTTAACCTTTACTTTCGCTTTATCTTTTAAACCGTCTCCACCACGCAATACTATTTTTTGTCCTGGTTGTAAATCGTTTCCGGAAATGGCTACTTGCTGTCCCATATCTGCAACCATTTCTACTTCCATTTGCTTGGCTTTGCCATCTTCTACAGCAAATACTAACCATTTATCTTGTTTTCTGGTTAATGCATCGCGAGATACTACAAACCCCTCGGTATTCCCTACCAATTGCAAGTTTCCGGTAATTGCCATTCCGGGTAATAATCTTTGGGGTGGGTTATCCAATCTTACCCGCACTCGCTGCCTTCTTGATGCTGCTTCTGCTGTCGGTACAACTCCTGTAATTGTGGCGTTTCCTTTCCATTGCGGTAAAGCACGAGCGGTTAGTTCTACCTTCGTTCCAGCAGCTACTTGACCGCTTAATTGCTCTGGTAATTCTAAGAAAATATCTAACTTATCCCCGGCAACTAACGTAATAATTTCACCACCGTTTTGTAAGTAGTCACCAGGGCTTACTTGTCTTTGTAAAACAACACCTGCTCCATTAGCTTTAATACCAGTACGCTGTATTTGTAATTTTGCTTGATTGACTACAGACATCGAGAAAGCAACGTTGGCTTTTTGTGCGTCGATTACTTCACGGGTGAAACCAGCTTTTGCTTCTGCTAATTCTGCTTGTGCTTCTAGTCTTTCTCCCCTGGCATTATCTACTGCTGAAGAGGCTTCTACTAATAATCTTTGCGCGATCGCACCTTCTTTTACTAACTCCGTGCGTCTTTTCAAATTATCCACAGCTTCTGCTTCTCTAGCTCTCGCAGCACTCACCGCTGCTTTTCTTTGCGCTATAATTTCTGGACGTGTTCCTACTTCTAATCTTGCTAATTCACTTCGCTGTTGTGCTAATTGAGCTTGTGCTTGGGAAAGCGCTAATTGTTGCTCTGCATCATCGAGTACTGCGATCGTCATTCCCGGTTTGACTCTATCCCCAGCCTGTACCAACATTTGCTTGACTACACCAGCAGTTTGAGCGCGGATTGTGGCTTGTTGTGGCGATTCCACTTGTCCTAATAATTTTACTGTTCTAGTGCTATTACCCCTCTTCATAGTTGTGACTTCTACAGCACGGGGTGGGCTTGGTTTTACTGCTGCTGCGGCTGGTTTATCAGCTTGTTGAGCGGGATTAAATATTTTCAAAAATGCGATTCCGTTAATTCCCACCGAGATTAATAATAACAACGCCAACCAAGGCTTGCGGCGATTATCTGTTGAGTTTTGCTGTTGTATATCAACATCTTGGTCTAAATTATGCTGCAAATTATGTTCTAAACTCGCTTTTAATTCCGTTTCTGAAACTGTATTTGGTGGCTGTAATTTGGTCATGATTTTTTAAGATAATGGCTGGTTGTTAATATTTAAATCTCTAATGCATACCAGTTGGTATGTTGATAGTTAAAAATTTTTGTTTTCCTTAGTGTTTTTTGTTCTCCATTCCTTTTTTCATTCCGATACACCCAATATTCTTAATAATCCGGGTTTCAAATCGTTTTTAACAAACTCCAAATCATTTTTAACTCTACCTATAGTTAAGACTCCCTGTACGAATACATACATATAGCGAGCAATATTAGCTGCATCTAAATCCTTGTCTACTATACCCTCTCGTTGAGCATCGACAACAAGGGAAGTAAAATATTTAGTCATGCGATCGGTAATATTAACAGAGATGCTTTTGATCTTATCTTCACTGGTACTTTGCCCGGTAGAGATAAATGGACAACCAACCACACGTCCGGTTTGAGCGTGTTTTTTTTCCTGCATGGATATTATCAGGTCGCAGTAATAATCAACTCTTTCTAAAGATGTATTTTGCGGAGAAAACACGCGATCGAAACTATTCCTAACGTTTAACCAGCGTGCTTCTAAAGCTGCCGCCGCTAAATCGGCTTTTGATTTAAAGTAATGATAAAAAGCACCTTTAGTAACGCCAGATTGGGTGCAAATCTGCACAATTCCCACGCAATCGTAATTGTTTTCCCAGATTAAATCTAAAGCCGTTTCTAAAAGCTTTTGTTTTGTTTCTTTATGTTCTATAACGGTTGCCATGCGATCAAAAAAGTATATATATACGATCGTTGATTATACATACCAGTCTGAATGTTTGGCAACTATTTATCTTTGTATTTTCACAAAAGCAAAAATCTTACTTGCCTTTATAGAAGCGAGGGGTGATTGGCGTGAGCCTTTGATGCGAAAATTGATTTAACTGCGGTATTTCAGCCTTGGGAATGATGTAGAAACTCTTGCTCTTCCACAACCAGAATTGATTAATCACTCACTCACCCTGAATTCGATTGTATTTAGAATCGCAAACAAATGTGACACAGAAATGACAATATGAAGAAAATGTGAAGGGAATTAGGCATTGATAACTGATAACTGATAACTGATAACTGATAACTGATAACTGATAACTGATAACTGAAAATGAGTCTCTACTTCATCGCATTACTACCACCGCAGTCAATTCAAGATTATGCTACTGAGATTAAGCAGTATTTTGCTGACAATTACGATAGCAAACACGCTTTAAAATCGCCTCCTCATATTACTTTGCAACCTCCTTATGAATGGAATTCAGGTAAATTAATCAACTTGGAGGAATGTTTGCAGAAGTTTGTTATGGGAAGAAATTCGATTCCAATAATCCTTGATGGTTATAATGCATTTGTTCATCGGGTTATATATATTGATGTAATTCAAACTCCAGAGTTGATGAATTTGCAAGCTGATTTAATGGCTTATTTAGAAAATAATTTGGGGATTGTAGATAAAGTTGGGAAATCTCGCGGTTTTACTCCTCACATGACGGTTGCTTTTAAAGATTTGAAGCGGAATAAATTTAAAGCAGCTTGGATGGAATTTGAAAATCGAGAGTTGCATTTTGAATTTACTGCATCGAAGTTGGTGCTGTTAAAACATGAAGATAGGAAATGGAATATTACAGAAGAGTTTAAATTTGTATAAAAAATACATATAAATATGACCGAATAATCATTATACTACCACTGCGTAATCTAGTAGACTTTTTAAAAGAGAAATAATCATGGAAACCAAGCAAGCTTACGAAGCGAAAGTAAAAGCTCAACTTGATAAGCTTAACGCTCAAATCGCTCAAATGAAGGCAAAAGCGGCTGAAGCCAATGCTGATGCTGAAATTGAGTACAATAAAACGATAGAAGATTTATCTGACAAGCGCGATGCAGCACAAGTAAAGTTAAATGAAATTGGTAAAGCTTCTGAAGATGCTTGGCAAGATTTGAAGGTAGGCTTTGAAAGTGCTTGGAATGATTTGAATATTGCTTTCAAGAGTGCAATGGATAAATTCCAGTAATTATTTGAGAAAAAAAATATTTACATTTTTAGAAGCCTTGGCTGCCTATGTCAAGGTTTTTTTATACTATTAAGGCAATTAAAATCTATTTATATTTATGTGTATCATCAAAGCACTGTATATTTCCGGAAATCTCAGCAGAGCTATGTAGTTATTAAGGCATAAAAGATACAAAGGGCGGAAAGTACCATGACTACAAGCTTTATTGTTCTCGAAGAAAACGCAACTGGATTAAAAGTTACTAAGTTACAAGCCGCTTTAAAACAACTTAATTTCTATTTTGGTACTGTTGATGGCGTTTTTGGTGCAAAAACCAAAGCTGCATTAATTAAGTTTCAACAGCCTTATAGTCATCTTCCGTCGAATGGAATTGTTGATGCGGAAACAATCCTACAACTAGATGAAAATGTGTGGTTGTCGGGAAAAGAAGTTTTACGGGAAGGTAGTACGGGTGAAGAAGTCAAAGCACTGCAAGAAATGTTTACTGTTTATGATTTACAAACCTTAACTGCTGACGGATATTTTGGTAGAAAAACTAAAGAAGCTGTAATCTGGTTTCAACAGAATTGGAGTTTGACAGCAGATGGTATTGTCGGAAAACAAACTTGGGCTGCTTTATATCGTCATCAAATTCATGATGTACCTTACGAAGATAGAGTTAATGCTTTTTTTGGTGAATTAAATACAGATACATTTATCAAATTACCGCTACAAAAGGGAGATGAAGGAAGGGATGTTTTAGTTTTACAAAAGTTTTTAAATTACGTTTCCGGTAGTACCCGTGGAATTTTAGAAGATGGTGATTTTGGACAAGCAACGGAACAAAGTGTAAAAAACTTTCAGCAGCGCAGGAGTTTAACTGCTGATGGATGTGTGGGAATGCAAACTTATCAAGCAATGGTTTCTGAAGGTTTAAATCAGCAGTTAATAGACGAACTTTTAAGTTATCGTTACGGTAAATTATTCAACTTTACTCAAGGGAAAGAATCTGAGGTTGTAGAAGATGCAGCAGTCAGAGGTGAAACAGTTATTTATAGATTTGAAGTTGAACCCAGACAAGATTTTATAATCGAAATTACTTCTGTGGAAAATAATGCTGTATTTGAATTAGTTCGATATGGCGATGGCAAAGTTTATGCACAAGAAGCAACCAATTATCAAATTTTTCTAGAAGCCGGTAAATATTCTATTAATGTAGGTGGAACTCGCGGTAATGCTACCTATAAATTAAAGGTAAAATCGATTGCTTGTTAGTTTGGAAACCTCTCCACAGAAAGTTGTGGAGGGCAACAAATTGAATAATAGGCAACAGGGAATAGGGAACAGGGAATAGTAATAATAACAAATAGGAAGTAGGAAGTATTTCGTTCGGGAGTAGGAAATAGTTATAACAACTAATAATAAGAAAGAATGTGAATATTAAAACTATGAATAATTCCATGAAAAAATTAGCTATTGCATCTATTTTAATCGCAAGTCCGTTATTGTGGCTGCTGAATAATCAAGTTTCTGCAACACCCAAACAAGCTATTTCTGAATCAATACATTCTCAAGCTGCTCAACCACAAGATAAATGGCGAAGAATGAATGAGAAAGAAAGTGTTAATCAAATAAAATCGCTAATTGATAGTCGTATGGGTGTAGCTGCATTGAATCAGTTGGCGTTAGAAGGTTTTATTGGTTTTGGTTGTAATCGCAGCTTTTATGTTAACGAACGATATGGTGGTTTTCAAACTTTGATGCGGGTGAAGTGTAACAAGCCTAAAGGTGCTTCGAGTGCAATCGGTTATGACGAAATTCGAGTTGTTTTCAATCGGTTTGAAAGCAATATTGAAGACTTTAAAATTGAAAGGGTTTCCAGAGAAACTGGTTCCCCGAAGATTAAGCTACCAGATTGATTTTCGATTTTTATGTTTTTAACTATTAACTAATTATGTAATTAACCTGAGTTGACTTGAATCGACTCAGGTTTGATAAATTAGCTATATTCAGTAATTATATTTATATTAAATAGAATGCCTAAACATTTTCTTGTTCTTAAAGAAGGTTCAACTGGTGATGCTGTTACGCTGCTTCAAGAAAGTTTGAAAGAAGTTGGTTTTTATTTTGGCTCTATTAATGGTGTTTTTGATGAAAATACTAAAGCTGCTGTAATTAAGTTTCAAAAAAATAATGCTATTACTGCGGATGGTGTTGTGGGAATAGCAACTAGAGCGGCTTTAGTTCGATATTTCTGGAATTGATAATGTTTTGAATATCAAGTTTCCGAAACATAACATCGTTGATTGTACTCAAAGCTTTGCTGTAGTTAAATTTATGAGTTATGAAGGGCTTTAAGATAGCGGTTAATTTATTGGAATTATATACAGATTGTAGAGACGCGATATATCGCGTCTCTACATTTTTTGGGGGTTAACTATTATCTTGCGACAATTTGACCACCAGGGCGCTGAATCATGATTTCTGATAACCGTCGCTTGGCTGTAGGATCGATGCCGAAAATGCGTATGTAGTCGTTGTTATGTTCTACTAAACACGCTTCTAAAGCAGCGATCGCCTCTGCCATATCTGCTATTTGATGCCCTGCGTAACTGTTCCAGGAACCCGTGCGGAATCTACGCTGGTCTACGTATTCTATACCTATGTGGCTTCCTGTTGCTAAGATTTCTCGCATTTGTTCTAATACTTCTAGCTCTAGATGGGCTGAAGCTATCTGTGCGTTACTTGGATTACCACTTCTGTAAGTATAATTACTTCCTAAAACTTGCTTGGGTTTACTGGTTGCTGTTGGGCTATGAGCGGCTGTATGGGTATGAGGAAACGGATCGGAATCTGGATACTGGAAGCTTGAATCGCTACTTTGTTGGTTGTTATAGGTTGATCGTGTTTCTGGATATTGGAAAGTTGAACCTCCTATGTTTTTGGATGTTTCTGGATATTGGAAAGTTGAACCTCCTATTTGTTTGGATGTTTCTGGATATTGGAAAGTGGAATCGCTACTTTGTTCGCTGTAATGTGGAGCAGATGTTTCTGGATAATGGAAATTCGCACCACCTATTTGTTTGGATGTTTCTGGATAATGGAAAGTGGAATCGCTACTTTGTTCGCTGTAATGTG
>JBARZF010000449.1:0-6041 GCA_049649675.1 Rivularia sp. (in: cyanobacteria)
CAGCCTACGCAGGTAGGCTTTGTAATATTAGCCCCAGCCTTCTAGGCTGCGGGTGTTTTGGCGCAGCCTCATACAGAATTGGTATAACATTTGTAAAATAACTTCTTAATTGATCTTATCTTTAAAAATATAAAAAAAGGATTTACGCAGATTCCTTTAATAATTTAGCCAGTAAATCTACTTTAACGTACTAATATACTGCTGCTCTTGTTGCTTCAGTATCAATCGGTTTCATCATGAACAACCGTACCATATGTCCGGCTATTGAAAGGAAACAAGGTACTTTTTGCAATAATTTGACAATCTTAGGGCGATCGCTCTTATCAATCTCCGCTAACCGTAAATTACTATCGGAACATTCTTCCATTCTCGCGAAAAATTCTGGATGTTGGGTATTGAGAATTACTGGAAATGCTCGTGCGGATGTTTTATTGGTTTCTTCAATAACTCTGTTGTTGTATTCGCGAGCGTCTATACCAAGTGATTGGTAAAAGTTGACTCGTTCAAATACCGTCAGGGTGTGAGTTACAAATACCATTAGTAAGAAAAAACGCACCCATAAACGCGCTTTCCAATTATTGAAAAGTGAGGGTTGGGATCTTAACAGCGCTTTGAAGAAATCTCCATGTCTGTTTTCATCCTGACACCAACTTTCAAAGTAGCGGAATAGTGGATAGAATTGGTTTTCTGGATATAATTCCAAATGACGAAACATAATAATGTAGCGCCAATAACCAATTTTTTCGGATAGGTAAACCGTGTAAATAATCCATTCTGGGGGAAAGAAGGTATATGTACGGCTTTTGGTTAAATAACCTAAATCTAAAGAAAGATTAAAATCCGCCATTGCTTTATTTAAAAATCCAGCATGACGTGCTTCATCCCGCGCCATACAGTTAAAAGCATCCGCTAACATGGGATTGCGGGTTTTTAATTTGCGCGATAGCTCTTTGAATAGCAAAAATCCTGAAAACTCAGAAGTACAGCTTCTTTCCAAAAAATCAATGAAAGCTTCGCGTTTTTCACCTTCAATGCTATCCCAAACCTGCTTAAACTCCTCATCGCGCACGAAGTGATGGCGGTTATAGTCGGCTTTCAACTCGTCTACAATCGCCCCCAACTCCTTCTCATGCGCCGAAATATCCATTAATGCCACAGCATCAAAATCTGTTGTGTAAAACCGAGGGGTTAACAGCGTTTCCTGCACCGGCGCTTTTACACCTTCTTTGAACAATGGCTGTGAGGTTGGAAGAGACTTTGCCATAAAAATTCTTTAATTTATCCACTTTCAGCTATATATCTATTAATAGAAGAATATTTTCATCTAACGCAAAAATATTTAAATTGATTTACAAAAACAAGTTTCTACTGATGGTTTACTTGCTTTGCGTTAGGTACATTTGCTTGCAAATAATTTTTATTTGCCGATAAAAATATGCAATAGTTTTTCTGCTTGTATATTATCGATCCGTATCTTGCTGCCTCAACTATTTTTTTTACAATCAATATTTAATTGTTTTTGTAATTATTATTACGCAAATTATTTTTAATGTTATGTCTTTTTTTTTACATTTATTTTCAACTTAAGCCTTGAGATAGATGCTTCAGAAAACCTTATTTCGATACATTGTAAAAACTATAACCATTAAAGTTAAGGTAGCATTAACGAAAGTTTAACAAGAGGTAAATTAATAAATATGAAAGAATCTGATAGAGCAGATAAAGAAAATCTTCTTTTCCCTCGCAGTCGTTATCACGGTGAATTTAAACCAGAAAACTTAGTATTTAATGCCAACTTACAAGAATTTGCTCAAAAGGTAGGCTTTATAGTTAACTTGCAAACTTCAGGAAAAGTTACCCCCGAAGAAGCCTATATGCAAATTAAAGCACTGTGGAAAAAGCTGAAACACAGTAAGAAGGAATTAGGAATTAATAATGAGGAACCTTCTTCCTAAAGTTAAAGAAGCGCGATCGCGCTTCTAGCTCGATTAAGAATGCACATAAAACCCTATTAATGCTTGGCTAACAATTCAAACTCTTTTAATTTCAACGACACCATAATATTTTCTGAATCTATGCGGATAATCCAACGCTTGCTAACCTCTTCATCCGACAATACTTCTTTTGCATAGACAAAACCTACTTTTCCGGCGATGTACGAGGGACGCAAAACTATCACTTTATCTCCGACTTGTATACCTTCTGAGTTAGTCAATTACACCCCCACATTTCAACTTCATATCAAAATTTATTAATTAAAAAAAAAATACAAGCAATAACCGATGTATATCTTAACTATTACTTAACTTAAGGTTTATATTAGCGTTTTTTAGGCGATCGAGATAAATATCGTACATAGGAATTACTTATAGAGACTACAGATTTTGATTAATGAGTTTAATTAGATGTTTGTCTATACAATTAATTATTTTGGCAGATTTTAATTAAGGAATAAAATTTTCAGATTTTGCTGAAGATGTGAAGAAATGTTTATAGCTATATACGGATACAAAAAATAAAAATCACAGCGAGTATTGTAGAGATTGCGCTCGATGCTCGTTTGGGCATTAACGTGTTGCTTTTAATCTGCGTAAATCCTGTTAAAAATAGCGTTTCATCAATGCAGGATTATAAATGAGTAAGAATCTAGCTATAAAACTCCGTTCCGGAACCGAGCATTCTCATGCTGCGACGGAAGAAATTGGTTTTATGAAATGTTTCGTCAAAGGCGTTGTCGATAGAAATTGCTTTGCAAAATTTTTGAGCAACTTGTACTTTGTTTACAGCGAATTAGAAGCAGCACTCGAAAATCATAAAAATCATCCTTGTGTTGGTATTCTTTACTTTTCCGAACTTAACCGCAAAGCCAATTTAGAGAAAGATTTAGAGTTTTACTACGGTTCCGATTGGCACAATCAAATTACACCCTTAGCCTCCGCTCAAAATTATATTTCCCGCATTCGCGAAGTATCTGAAAAACAGCCAGAATTATTGATAGGACACGCTTACACCCGCTACATGGGCGACTTATCCGGCGGACAAATGTTACAAAAAGTAGTTCAATCGACCTTGAATTTGGAAGGTTATCAAGGCACATCTTTTTATAACTTCGAGCAAATCCCCGACAAAAAAGCATTCAAAAATAAGTATCGGGAAACTCTCGATAAAGTACCAGTTGACGATACAACAGCCGACAAAATCGTCGCAGAAGCCAACAATTCATTCTCTTTCAATATGCAGATAGCCAAAGAATTGGAAGAAATTTTAATCAAATCAATTGGTGAAGCAAAGTTTCACAAGTTGATTAGTAATGAAACCGCTACGGCTAATTGATGTGGGAGAGCGGGGAGATGGGGAGATGGGGAGACAAGGGGAAGAGGGAGATGGGGAGATGGGGAGATAGGGAGATGGGGAAGAGGGGGAAGAGCAGCAAGAGGGAAGAGTGAGCAAGATGCTCACACTACTAACTCTTAACTCCTAATTATTAACTATTCCCTATTCCCAATTCCCAATGCCCTATGCCCTATGCCCTATGCCCAATTCCCATTCTCAACTCCTAACTCCTAACTGTATGACGCTACCGCGTCACGCTTCGCTAACACTGTTCACTGTTAACTGTTAACTGACTATGGTATTCCAATTTCCTGGCGTTAAGTTTGACTTAGATATCATTCAAAAATACAATACTCCGACACCGAGATATACTAGCTATCCACCTGCGACAGAATTAACCGAAGCGTTTACTGCAAAGGATTTTGAGTCGGCTATTTCTAACTCAAATAGCAGAAAAACTCCGCTATCTTTATATTTTCATATACCTTTTTGTGAAAGTGCTTGTTATTATTGCGGCTGCAATACTGTAATTTCTGAGAAAAAAGAAATTGCTATTCCTTACGTTGAACATTTAGTTAAAGAAATTCAGCAAACAGCAAGTTTGATTGATTCGGATCGAAAAGTTGTGCAAATGCATTGGGGAGGAGGAACCCCAAATTATTTAAACGTACACCAGGTGAAAAAACTTTGGGGAAATATCAATCAATATTTTAATCTTGATGTTGATTCGGAGGTTTCGATTGAAATTAATCCTACATATGTAGATAGAGACTACATTTTGTTTCTTCGAGAAATTGGGTTTAATCGAATTAGCTTCGGAATTCAGGATTTTAATTATGAAGTGCAGGCAGCTGTAAATCGAGTTCAACCTGAAGAAATGCTGTTTAATGTGATGGATTGGATTCGAGAAGCTGGATTTAAAAGTGTGAATGTAGACTTAATTTATGGTTTACCTTTTCAAACTTTGCACGGTTTTTGGAAGACGGTTACAAAAACTATCAAATTGAATCCCGATCGAATTGCTGTATTTAACTTTGCTTACGTACCTTGGCTGAAACCATTACAGAAAAAGTTACCAGTAGACGCGCTTCCTAAACCTCAAGAAAAACTTGAAATTTTTCAATTGACAATCGAGGAACTTACCGCAAATCACTATCAGTTTATCGGCATGGATCACTTTGCTAAAGCCGACGACGAATTGGCGATCGCGCAAAGTAATGGTAGTTTGGGACGTACTTTTCAAGGTTACACAACTCATGCGGAAACAGAGTTAATTGGTTTTGGATCGACATCGGTAAGTTTGCTTAGAGATGCTTACGCCCAAAATCATAAAAAACTCAAAGATTATTATCAAGCAGTAGAAGCGGGAGTTTTACCAATTAGTAAAGGATTCAAATTAAGTTGGGATGACATTCTTAGAAGAGATGTAATTATGTCTATCATGTCTGGTGGAATTCTACGTTTTTCAGACATTGAAGCTAAATATAAAATTAATTTCTCCGAATACTTTTCCCAAGAATTAGCAGCATTAAAATTAGTAGAAGCAGATGGACTGATTAAATTATCAAGCAATCAAATTGAAATTACAGAAATCGGTAGATTATTGGTAAGAAATATTGCGGTAATCTTCGACTCTCGAAAAACTACGCAACAGAATAAATTTTCTCGCGCAATTTGACAGTTAACAGTTACCAGTTACCGAAAAATCAGAAACCCGGTTTCTTAAAGAAACTGGGTTTCTATTTCACTTCGATATTTAGTCAACAAACACATCATCAACAAAATTCCCATGCAATCCATAGGGAATGTGATGCTTAAGATGTAATCTTGCAATTGGATCTTTATTCAAATCCTTGGCATCTAAAATTACCACATCCGAACGATGGTGAATTGAATCGTAAACCAAACCCAACAGCCAACCATCATCTTCATCACCGTGACGATTTCGGGGCACAAAATTCGGCTCGCTAGCGTAACCAGTAGGTGCGGCACTCCAAACCTGTTTTTCACCAGTTTCTACATCAACTTTTTCAAATGCTTGCAGTGGTGCATTACCTTCAACTCCATGAGTCGCACCCATGTATAAATAACGATGCTCGCGTCCGACTTTATCCGGATGCACGCTAGGAAATTCACAGCAACGGCTTTCAATTAATTCTCGACGCACCGTATTATCTTTTAGATTAAGATGAAACCGCCATAATTGCCCTGGTTTTAAAGATTCAAAATCAGTTTCTCGAAAATCGCTTTCGGGTTCAACTTCTGGTAAATTTTCGTAGCAAATAGAATCAATAATTATTTCATCACCTTTTTCAAAAGCATTGGTGTGGTGGAAAACAAAACCCGATTGCGTTTCCAAAATTTGCACCTTCTCCTGACTTCCCCCCTTCTCAAGGGGGGCTAGGGGGGATTTTCCTCTTCCAAGAGGGGCTAGGGGGGATCTTCGCGGAATTATCAAAACTTTAGTAGGTTGATTTGCCTGAAAATCAATACATTCTCCAGCACCGCGCATTCCTAAAGCAAAAGGAATCGGGTTAAAAGCAACGGGATTTTGAAAAAATATGCAGTAATTCGGGGTAATTGCGAAATCGTGGATAAAAGCAAAACCTGGAACGCTATGTAAGTTTTTACGGACTATGTTACCCGCAGTATCTAATTCAAAGATAGTAATTGTTGTAGATAATCCCGGTTTAATAGAAAAATTCACC
>JBARZF010000450.1:0-28696 GCA_049649675.1 Rivularia sp. (in: cyanobacteria)
CTGAACGTCCAGTTTTGAATTTAGGCTGTATAGGTAGAAAATGCTCTCCCGCTTCGGTAATCGCACCTGGAATTGTAGAGTTAGCAACAGTGTATTTTCCGTCGGGTAAGGGAGCCTCAGTTCCGCTTTGGTGACGGTTTTTAGCTTGTGTAAAGGTTCGTCCAGATACAGTTGTAAAGCTATCAATCAACTTCCCATCAGCATAGAGACGAAGTTTATAAAGAGGATTATTAAGAGTATTAGTTTGTCCCGTTGGCGTTAAAGTCATGAAGTTACCAAGATAATTGAGTGGATTAGTATTTCCTTTCTCAATTCTTTCGTCTTCTGGTTTTGACTCTAAACTCGGTTTAGAAATGATTGGATTATTAATTTTCCTGCTTTCATCTGAATGAAGACAGCTAACAAGCATTAAACAAATAACAGACAGTAAAGAGATTCGGATTAACATTAGTTGATTGTTTTTCCATGTTTCTCAACTGTAATTGCAATGTTTTATACTCCACCTGAGAAAAACCACTTAATTTTACCCGAAGGAAGAATTAAATAATTGGTAATTGGGCATGGGGCATGGGGCAGAAGGGAATAGTTAGGAGTTAGGAGGTGAAGAAGTGAGGGAATTATCGAATAATTTATCCCCATCACCCCATCTCCCCATCCCCTTGTCTCCCCACTCTATGCCCAATTCATTCATTACCTGCAACCATTCGTAGGGCGATCGCAAAGTTTGTTTGAGGAAATCGCTGGTAATACCGCTGGAATTTGCTTTGTATAAAAGGGGTGCGTAGCTGAAATTGCGGGCTTGTTTTTTGAAATTATCAGTACCGTGAAGGGAAATCAATTCAGATAGTTTTTCTTCTACCTTGAGAATTATTTTGGGAGCATTGCTAAGTAAATCGTTCATCCACTGCTCTTTCTTAACTAAAAAAGCAGTTAATTCTGGATGTCTTGAATCCTTGAAATCATTGCAAATCGCTTTTATTTTATCCCATTTATAACTCTTCCAAGGTTTAGCCACCATCACGGGTAATTGCCATTTAACCAACTCTTCTTTCCAATAATCTTTAGAAGACTGTACCTGAAAAGTTTCAAAGCTGGGTAAAACTAACCCAGTTAATCTTGCCCCGTGACAGGCTCCAGTATCGATACCGTAAATTTTTCCCTCAACTATTAAGGGGCTACCGCCAACAACATGATGACCAAAAATAACTGGTTTCTCGCCGTTATATAATTCAGTCCAATATATATTTCCGTAGCGTTTACTTAAATGCTTTTCACCAGCAGTACAACCGCATAAAACTTCTTCTGCTTGTTTTTCAATGGGTATTCCATTTTCCACAGCAGCATGAACCATAATTGCTTCGGGGGTTTCATGATAGTAAGGTAAATGGCTCACCCATTCAAGAAATTCCTCGTAGCGATCGCCAAACTGTAATTTAACGATTTCTTGAGAGTAGGAAAGAGTATTACGTAGATGCTTGCGTTCGTGATTTCCCATCAAAACTATGGTGTTGGGACGATTTTTGAGGAAATCATATACCTTAACCGAATCGGCACCCCTATCTACAATGTCTCCTAACGAAATTAAACAATCTTCATCTGTAATTTGTGCTTTGGCTAATAATTCCAGCAATTCTTTATAACAGCCGTGAATATCGCCAACTACTAAAGTTCGCATGGTTAGAGTTTGACACTTAGGGGGATTTTTCTTTTAAAGTATAGCTTAGGTAGAATTGGGAATTGAAAATGGGTAATGGAAAATGGGGAATTAGGAATTAGTTTGTTAAAAGAAATAATTAACAGGAGTATAAAGGTTTTACGTGGCGGCTTTAGCCTCTCTGCCACAGAGAAATTACTGATTTAATTCGCTATACTCATAGCAAAAAGTTACTAAGAGTAAGCGATGGATTTATTGGTTGTTTGGGGAGTAGCGCAGGCTGCGGGATTTGTCTTTAAACCGATTTTGGAAGAGTTGTCGAAAGACTTGGGGAATATTGCTAAGGATGCAGCGGAAGATTGGACTAAAGATTTATTTAAAGGTATCCCCGGTAATGCATTGAAGCGTTTGCAAAAGCAAGATATAGATATTGCTGCTGGTAAAGCTTTGAAGGAGCTTTTGTTACTGGTGCAGCAGGAATTAGAAGATGCTGAAATTGAAGACAAGGAATTAAAGCAGCTTGTTAAGCCTTTTAAAACATTTATTCACAATAAAGATGTTAAAGAGATTTTGGGAAGTGCTTTTAATTATGAATGCGAAATTTTAGATAGTAAAGGATTAGAAAGCAAGTGGTATGAATTAGATTTACCAGCTTTACCTTCGGAGTTTGATTGGAAAAGAATTGGTAAGCGGTATCTGAAAAAAGTTAAAGCAATAATTCGGGATTCAGATAAACTTAGAGTTATTCTTGATTCACAAAATATAGAAGCAATCAAGGATAATACTCAAGAAACTGCCGGAATTATTCCTGATTTTGATTTATTAGGATATCAGGAAGCGATAAAAGAAACATACGGTAAGCTCAAATTAGAAAGTTTGGATACTACAGGTTATGCCTATAACGAGCTAAAGCTATGGGGAATGTTTATTGCTCAAAACGTGCGAGAAGTACATGAAATTGTACCTAAAGTTCACGAACTACCGAAAGAGCATTTAAAACGATTACAAGAAAGCGAGCAAGCAGAATCAGAAATTGAAGCAGAAGATTTAGAACGTTTTCAAAGAATTTATCTTGAGCAACCCATACGTTCTGTATTAGAAATTATCAACGAAAAACAAACTTATAAATATACAGTTATTTTAGGCGATCCAGGTTCTGGAAAATCTACATTATTACAATATTTAGCATTAAATTGGGCAGAATCACCTTTAAGTAACTCAATTTCTCAACCAATACCATTGTTAATTGAATTACGTACCTATATGCGAAGACGAGAAGAGAAAGAATGCAATAATTTTATTGAGTTTTTTCACAAATGTAGCGGCGCATTACATCATTTAAATCAACATCAACTACACAGACAACTTCAAGAAGGTAACGTTAAGGTGATGTTCGATGGATTAGATGAAGTATTCGATCCTGGGAAAAGAGAAGATGTAATTACAGATATCCATCGCTTCACAAATGAATATCCAGACGTACAGGTAATTGTAACTTCTCGCGTTATTGGTTACAAACCTCAAAGACTGAGAGATGCAGAATTTAAGCATTTCATGCTGCAAGAATTAGAAACAGAACAAATTCAAGATTTCATTTATCGCTGGCATGAATTAACTTTTAGTGACGAAGCAGATAAAATTAGAAAAAAAGAACGATTACAAAAAGGGATTGAGAATTCAAAAGCCATCGCAGAATTAGCTGGAAATCCTTTGTTGTTAACAATGATGGCGATTCTTAACCGAAATCAAGAATTACCAAGAGATAGAGCCGAACTTTACAATCAAGCATCAAAAGTGTTGCTTCATCAGTGGGATGTTGAACGTACTTTAATAGAAGATAAAAGATTAGATCCAAAAACGATTGATTATAAAGATAAACAAGCAATGTTACGTCAAGTTGCCTATTTTATGCAAACCAGCGAAAAGGGTTTGGCTGGCAATTTGATTAAAGAAAGGGATTTAGAAAGGATTCTAAAAGATTATTTGAAAACGATAGAAGTTGATAAACCAAGAGAAGCCGCTAAATTAATGATAAATCAACTTAGAACACGTAACTTTATGTTGTGTTACCTGGGTGCTGATTATTATGCTTTTGTACATCGGACATTTTTAGAATATTTTTGTGCTTGGGAATTTGTTTGGCAGTTTAAAGAAACTCAAACTTTGAGTATTGAGCAGTTGAAGACAGAAGTGTTTGGTAAACGTTGGATGGATGAATCTTGGCACGAGGTTTTAAGATTGATTGCGGGGATGATTGAGGCGAGGTTTGTAGAAGAAATAATTTATTATTTGATAACGCAAATTGATGACTATTCAAAATTTATGAATGTTTTCTTAGCGACCGATTGTTTAATAGAAGTAAGAAATAAAGCAATTGTTGCATCACTATCTAATCAATTACTTGACTTATTAAAAGGATTATTTGAAGAGCGTTCTGACAAGCAAACTGAGACATTCCTGAGAGCAATTAATACAATAGCAAGAGTTTGGAAAGATGAAGCTAACACTCTAAACTGGCTTAAACAACGTGCTATCAGCGATAGTGATGGATTTGTTAGAGTGGAGGCTTTGAGAGAAATTGCGAAAGGCTGGAAAAACAATCCAAGTATTTTACGATGGTTGAAGGAAAATGCTGTTTCAAATAGTTATCCCTATCTGCGAATGGCAGCAGTACAGGAATTAGCAAGAGAATGGAAGTCTGAACCTGGTATTCTAAAGTTAATAAAACAAAGAGCATCGTCTGATGAACATGGAAATGTTAGAGAAGCTGCGGTAGAAGCATTAGTAAGAGAATGGAAAAACGATCCGGATACTTTGCTTTTACTTAAACAAACTGCTCTCAAGGATAGTTATATAAGGTTGCGTATTAAAGCAATACATAAATTAGTCAAAGGATGGAAAAAAGACGATAATATATTGTACTTGCTAGAGCAAATTGCTACAGAAGACAAGTACCCATCTGTAAGAGATATAGCACTACAAGAGTTAGTTAAAGGCTGGAAAGAAAAACCAAGTTTCTTAGCTATCCTTAAAGAACGTATTATTAATGATACTCATTCTAATATACGGTTTGCAGCATTAGAATCATTAGTCAATAGTTTTAAATATGACCCCGATACCTTAGCTATTCTAAAAAAGTCTGCCACTAACGATGATGATTCTAATATACGCCTTATAGCATTGAAATCATTAGTCAATAGTTTTAAATATGACCCCGATACCTTAGCTATTCTTAAACAATCTGCCATTAGTGATGATTCTAATATACGGCTTGCAGCATTAGAATCATTAATCAATAGTTTTAAATATGACCCTGATACCTTAGCTATTCTAAAAAAGTCTGCCACCAATGATGATGATTCTAATATACGCCTTATAGCATTGGAATCATTAGTTTGTAGTTTTGAGAATGATCCTGATATTTTAATTATTCTCAAATATTGCGCTGTTAGTAATAATTCAGCTGTAAGATATATTGGATTACAAGAATTAGCTCGTGGCTTTAAATATGACCCTGATACCTTAGCTATTCTTAAACAGTCTGCCCTTACTGATGATAAAGGGTATGTGAAGTGTGTAGCATTAGAAGAGTTAGCTCGTAGCTTCAAAAATACATCAGGAATATTTGAGTTATTTCACAAATGTAGTATTGATGATTCTTTTAAGCGCAAACATGATTTTGAGGATAATCCTCGCCAAACAGCACTGGCAATTATCATTAACAACTACCCCAATCATCCCAAGACATTACCCCTAATCCGCGACAGAGCAAAAAATGACCCCGACAAGCAGTTACGAGAATTTGCTCAAAAAAAGTTGCAAGAATGGAATAGTAAATAACCATTCCTCTCCATCTCTTCCCTCAGCGCTCTCCGCGTCTCTGCGGTTTTTTTAATTCTTAAATCTTCTACCACAGTATCCGATGGTGCGTTACGGCATGATTTAAATGGTAGTTTTCAAACAATATTTATTCGTGCCGTAACACACCCTACAATTAATTTCAATTGCTGAAACTCTTGTGGGATGGGCATCCTTGCCCGTGCAATTAACCATAAATTATCAACCTCACCCCAACCCTCTCCTTAACAAGGAAAGGGAAAGATTTACCTTACTTTAAAGCGAGAATGAGGTTTCACACAGTCGATAACCAATATAAAGCTGCTTGAGGAGAAGTCAATCGCACTATATTAAGATGGGAATATTCCGGCTGCTTAATTAAAAGCGGATATTCTTTTTTGCGTCTGCGGTAGGTTTGCAGTGCCCATAAAATAATAGATTCTTTTGAAAAAAGTTTTTGCCAAGTCTCATAATTACCGTTGCAGACTTGTTGCTTGGTTACTACCCGATGAAAACTTCGCCATATAATCCGACTCATCACCAAGGGAAAAGAATAATCCAGCCAAACAAGAGTGTCGGCGTTTCCCCAAACGATATCGCGTACTTTAGTATAATTACCGTCAACAATCCAACTATTATTACCCATCAAAGATTTTTCCACCCGATGACAGAAAATATCCGCAGGTAATATTTCCCAATTGGGTTGCCAAAAAAGTGAATCTAACTCTAAATGGGGAATATTCAGTTTTTGAGCAACTTTACGAGACAAAGTTGTTTTACCCGCACCGCTAGTACCGATTATACATATTCGCTGTGGTTGAGAAGAATTTTTCATATTTCTCATAAACCTCTTATTAATTTCTCATTTAGCATTTATTGCTGTCTCAGGTAGATACAGCATTATAGAAATCAAGGAAAACAAATTGCACAAACGCAAATTTATTAAATACCGGAGCAAAATTATGGAACGTTTATTATTAGCTACTTTTGGAACAATTTTAATCGCAACAACTGCAACACCAAATGTGATGGCGAGTCAAACTGCTGTTAATTCAAATGTTGTTCAAAACCAAGTTCAAAAGAATATTAGTCCATTTAATTTAGTTTCCCTTGCTTATCAAGGAGAATTTAAAAATCAAGGTGTTTCTGGTTATCATTCATTATTAACAGCGATTACATTTGGTGAAATTAGCGGAAAACATTTAGTACAAATTGGAATCGATACTGGAAGATTATCTGCTGAGACAATTAACGATTCTGGTTATATTAGTTCTGTTGATTCTCAATTGCAAAAATTACCTAAAAATTAGCTGTGGTGCGTGACGGCATAATTTAATTTATTTGGTTATGCTTGATAATCGATTGCAGCCGTCGCACACCCTACATATCATAAAGGTATATTTTGCGGTTATTCAGATGAATTAAAAATGCTTAATTACTAATAAAACTTAGGCAACAATAAAGGTTAGAGAAAAGAAAATAGAAAATGTACTGAGTGAGTAATGATGTGAATTTGACAAGAAAGTAGAACCCGCTATAACTCCTAATTCCTAACCATCTCAATTTCCAAAATCGTAACAGTTCCTAGTACAATAAGACAGTTGTATTCGGTGGCGCGGACCTTGATTGAACGTTATACCCTGCCTGAAATGGGCAATATCTGGACTGATTCCTACAGGTTTCAAACCTGGCTGCAAGTGGAAATTGCAGTTTGCGAAGCACAAGCCGATTTAGGTTATATCCCTGCCGAAGCTGTACGGGAAATTAAAGCAAAGGCAAATTTTGATGTTAAAAGAGTACTCGAAATTGAAGCAGAAGTTCGTCACGATGTGATTGCTTTCCTAACCAACGTCAACGAATATGTTGGTGATGCTGGACGCTACATTCATCTAGGAATGACAAGCTCTGACGTGCTGGATACCGCTTTAGCGCTACAAATGCTCGCTAGCTTAGATTTAATTATTCAAAAACAAGAAGAATTAGTCACAGCCATTCGCGAACAAGCCCGCGAACATCGCTACACTGTAATGATTGGACGCTCCCACGGTATCCATGCCGAACCCATCACCTTTGGCTTTAAATTAGCTGGATGGTTAGCCGAAGTTTTACGCAACCAAGAGCGCTTGCATACCCTACGTAAAACCATCGCAGTTGGTCAAATTTCCGGTGCTGTGGGAACTTACGCTAATATCGAACCCCGTGTAGAAGCACTCGCTTGTGAAAAACTCGGACTCCAACCAGACACCGCATCCACTCAAGTTATTTCGCGCGATCGCCATGCCGATTTTCTCCAACAGTTGGCTTTAACAACCGCATCCCTAGAACGTTTCGCTGTAGAAATCCGCAACTTACAAAGAACAGATGTCCTCGAAGTCGAAGAATTTTTCTCAAAAGGACAAAAAGGTTCCTCCGCAATGCCCCACAAACGCAACCCCATCCGTTCCGAAAGATTAACCGGAATGGCGCGAATCGTGCGCGGAAACGCCGTCGCAGCACTGGAAAACGTCGCATTGTGGCACGAACGAGATATTTCTCACAGTTCTGTAGAAAGAGTAATTCTCCCCGACTCTTGTATTTTGACCCATTTTATGCTGAGGGAAGCAACCAACTTAGTCAAAAAGCTGTTGGTATATCCCGAAAACATGGCGCAGAATATGAACTGTTACGGTGGTGTAGTATTCAGTCAAAGAGTTTTATTAACCTTGATTGACAAAGGAATGAACCGCGAAGAAGCTTACAAAATAGTTCAAGAAAGCGCTCATACAGTATGGAATAAAAAAGACGGTAATTTTCATGACTTAATTGCCAAAGACATTCGGGTTCAAGAAAAACTATCATCCCCAGAAATCGAAGCCTGTTTTGATGCCAAACACCATTTACAGCATCTAGATGTAGTTTATCAACGGTTGGGAATTTGAACAATTATCAATGAACTATTATCAATTAACAATTATCAATTAACAATGAATAATGGATAATTGATAATTTATAACTGTTCATTGATTCTTTTTTCCGGTTAAACTAAATACGCAACTGAATGTCTAAATGATTACCTGTATCATGTAATTCAATGTTCTGAGTGCGTGTATGATAGAACTCTTGGCTGTACTTTCGGCTTCTGCGGCTGTTGGAATACGAATAGCCCTTCCGGTATTGTTTTTTGGACTTTTGCAAGGCCAGCAACTTTGGTCGGAAGTGCCGGTTTTATCTAATATTTCCTCACCATTTTTACTGGGTTTACTAACGAGTTGGTCGGTAATTGAGCTTACTGCTTCAAAAAAGCTCATGGGACAACGAATATTACAAATAGTCGAAATATTATTTTCCCCCATCATGGGGGCAATTATGGGGTTAGCTGTAGCTTCAGCTTCGGAATCTCCAACTTGGTTGATTGGCATAACTGCCGGTTTATTCGCTTTAGTACTCCAATTAGTTCAACTCGGTTGGTTTTTTCGCTTGCGGGGTTTACCGTTATGGTTTGTCTTTATTCAAGATGCTTTATGCATTGCATTAGTATTATTTGCTTTTGGCGCTCCAACACCCGGAGGTTTGATTGCTTTAGGATTATTATGGTTCGCAATTTACAGTGGCAAGCTTTGGTATGACTGGTATCGAGGAAATGGGAGTTAGGAGCTACAGGATTTTATATTTTAGATTTTGCGGAAAGTTGAGCCACTAAGAAAGCGCGGAAGCGCGTTGAGAGAAGTGGCGTTGGCGATGTCGGCTTCCGTCTCGCCAAACTTTCCTGCACCGGATGCAGGGATTTTGAATTGAGGCGATTGATTGCGGATTACTATCCTGTAGCTTCACCGAACGTTTTAGATAGTAATTTTACTGAATATTTTTAAAGTTGTTTCTGTGCGATCGACGGTTTATATAAAGTATTTGCAACTCTATGGGAGATATACGAGCATTATACATCAAGTTTTAATCCAAATAATTATATAACTAATAGAAGATACTGAATAGACTAATTAAATAGTCACAACTAATCTGTAAAAATCATGATTGTTAAGTATGATTTTTAACTACGGATCGGTAATCAAGGTCTTATTAATTAAAGCTTCAATGAGATATCCATTTATCCCTTGCACTGACAGTAAATTATCGGTTATCACTGATATATAGCAAACCAAATAAAAACATAAATTATACGAAACAGAAAACTAAATTATTTTAATCCCTTTCTTTTTTAAAGAAAAAATCTTCTCTTAATATTGCATTTTTAATCGGTAAGACTTCTTAAAGTCCTACCGATTTTTTTTAAGAACAATATCAAAAAAAAATAGAGCGAGCAACATTAATACCCACCCCACATTAGATTTTAGATTTTAGATTTTGGATTTTGGATTAAAAAAAGATCAAATTCGCAACTTATTAACTGTTCACTGTTCACTGTTCACTGTTAACTGTTAACTGTTCACTGCTCACTGTTAACTGTTCACTGTTCACTGCTCACTGCTTACAACAGCCCCACAGCGTGAAATAGACCATGCCCAGTAAGTATTTCAATCATCAAAGCGAGAAAACCAAGCATGGCTACTCTTCCATTCCAAATTTCTGCGGAAGTGGTGATACCCCATTCCCAACGCTCTTGAGGATACATTTTTACTTTTTTCTTCATCTGGTTAACTTCTGCAAATGAAATACTGCAAGATTTCAATGCATCAACAGTCAAATCTGCTAAAGCTTTTATAAATACTGGATGTACGTTGAGCGCTGGAACCCTGCGGAAGTTACTAATTCCTGCTTCTTCTGCAATTTCGCGATATTCAATATCGATTTCTTCTAATGTTTCAATATGCTCGGAAACAAAACTGATCGGTACGACTACTAAATTTTTAACGCCTTTATCTGCTAAATTTTCTATAGCATCTTCAGTATAAGGTTGCAGCCACTCCACCGGACCTACACGACTTTGATAAGCTAAAGTATGGGGATTTGGACGATTGAGAGTTTGCATAATTAGATCGGTGCATTCCTCAATTTCTTGTTGATATGGATCGCCAGCTTCTTCTACATAGCTTTTGGGAACTCCATGTGCGCTGAAGAAGATGTGCCCTTCATCGGGATTCGGCAATTGATCTAATTCCTGCGCTATTAGTTCTGCCATTGCTTGCAGATAACCCGGTTGCTTGTACCAAGAAGCAATTACCGAATATTCAATCTGCTGAAGTTTGGGGTCTTCTCGCCAAAGTTTCTCAAGAAGCCGATAACTAGAACCGCTAGTACTAATAGAAAACTGGGGGTAAAGAGGTAAAATAACTAATTTATCAATTCCATCGGCAACAATCTGAGAAATAGCTTCCTCAGTGTAAGGATACCAATAACGCATTCCCACGTAGATTTCTGCTTCTTCGCCAATTTCGGCCAGTTGTTCCTTTAAAGCTTCTCCCTGGGCTTCAGTTATTTGTCGCAACGGAGAACCACCACCTATTTTACGGTAGTTTTCTTGAGACGTTTTACTTCGTCGCGTCGAGATAAACCAGGCTAAAGGTTTTTGCAGCCAGCTAAAAGGCAGACGGATTATTTCCGGATCGGAAAACAGATTGTAAAGGAACGGCTGTACATCCTCAAGTTTATCCGGCCCACCAAGATTAAGTAATAAAACGCCTACACGACCCATAGCAGTATTAGTCCCCAAATATTTTCAGCTTTTTTACTAATGTTAACAATATATCTTTATTAAATACATAAGTTAATAGTAGTGAAATATATTCAGGTTACAATTACTTCTCTAGGGGTAGAAAGTAGGGAGTGGGGAACAGTAGAAATTTAAGCTAGTAAGAGCTTTAAGCGTTGCTGGTGAATCGCGGTTTTATTATTTTTGCTTTACAAGGCTTAACAATTCACTCAGATTGCCAAGCAGGTTACTGGTTGGGTGAGGGCAGGGAGGGGAAGAGGGGGGAGAAAAAATTAGCAGTGATTACTGAAACAACCGAGAAGCAAAATCCCGTAAATATCTCCGCCAAACCAGCCACTCGTGTCCCCCTTCACTTGCTACCCAAACATGATTAATATCTGCTTTTTCTAATTTTTCATGCGCGGTTTTATTAGTAGTGTAAAAATCATCTTCAGTACCGCATCCCAACCACAATAAGTTTAATTTTAAATTTGTCTTTAGAGGATTTGTAAAAACTTCACCGTAGGATTTATTAATATCAAAGTCCTTTAATAAAGAACTGAAACCACCTACCCAAGAAAACTTATCTAAATTATTTAAACCTACTTCTAATGCTTGTCCCCCTCCCATAGAAAGTCCGGCGAACGCTCTATAATTTCTCTGAGCAATTGTCCGATATTGACTGTCAATCAAAGGAATTAAATCTTTGATTACAACTTCGGAGAAAGCTTCATTTCCCCAAGAATCTGCTGGAAGTTCGACTCCCGGTTTGCGTGCGTAACCGTTGTCCATCACAACAATCATCGGTACCGCTTGACGCGAATTAATTAAATTATCCATTAGGAAATTTGCTTTACCCTGCTTCGTCCAAGCCCTTTCGTTTTCTCCCGCACCATGTTGTAGATAAAGTACGGGATATCTGCGCTTAATATTGCGATCGTAATCGGGTGGAGTGTAAACAAAAACTCGCCGCAATTCCCCGGTAACTTGAGAATGATACCAACGTTCTCTTACTTCTCCGTGAGGTACTCTTTTAGCGCTGTCAAAATCAACTTGAGGATGGGGGATTTCTAAGCCGCTCGTAGCTTGTCCCCAACCAAAATAAGTTTTACTCGCAGGGTCGTTGACTGGGGTACCATTAATGATTAACTGGTAGTAGTGGAAGCCAGGATTTATGGGAATTGTTACCGTCCAAACCCCATCTTCACTACGAATTAAATCGGTAGGTTTTTCACCAAATGGAATCTTATTATCTCGTCCCATCACCTGTACTCTTTTAGCTGATGGTGCAAAGATGCGAAACGTTACCTTTCCATCGGAATCAATATACGGATACTGGCTGTTGGGAACGCTTGAAGGTGCAGGAAAACCGCTTTTAAACTGTCCATAAGCGGGTTGCGAGCAAATGAAGGGAATTAGAAAAGCAATATAAAAAGGTTTGATTATCATGGGTAATTGCGATCGTCTATAATCAGTTTTTTAAAGCATCGCAATTTATATTTTCCCATACCTGGGGAGCCTATTCCCTAAAATTAAACCTTTGTTACCGAATTCAAATTAATCAAAATCCAAGTAATATAGGTACCAATTGGACCCCATAATAAATACGGTAAAAGTAATAATGATGCTTTCGCAGAAATTTTCCTGACCCTAAATGCCAAAATATAAACAATTAAAGTTGCTAAACCACCAACAATCAGTCCACCGATTAAACTTCTAAATTCAACAACTATAGGACTGTAAGCAGCAGTTAAAATAGCAACTAGTGCATACAGGATTATAAATAACTTTGCATCACGTTTTACAGCTTTTTCCCAAACGATAATTGCAGAAATCGTCGTACAAATCCAAATAAAAATCCAGATAAATGGAATTAGAAACTCAAAAGTGAGCCAATCGGGACGAATTAAGTTTTGAAACCAGGTATTTTGTAACGAACTAAGTAAATTACCAACTACCAAAATAGCTGTAGAAATAATAGTTATTATCCATCTTGCTTTCATGATTCTTTCGCATCGGCTTTGCTGCTACCGATAAATGCTCGGAATAAATTAATCACTAAATTATAAGTTGCGGCAACTAATAATATCAGCATTAAACCTGCGAGAGCGCTGAAAGGAGATAGGACAAATAATAGTAAAAATCCGAATACTATAACTGATATTAATGGCTTATTCATATTTACCCCTTGTAATAACATTCAATAGTTCTATTTAACAAGGTGATATATAAAATTTCTTGCATCTTAGGAAAGATTAATTATCTCTCCTAAGTTATAAACAATGGTTCGTAGCTGTAAGCACCTGCGATAAGAAGCGATAAATCGCGGCACGTAGAACCTTTTAAATACAAAAAATGCTCCGGCATTTCAACTACCAGAGCATTTAAAATTGATTCAATTACTAATTACCAATAATTGATAACTGTTAACTGTTAACTGTTAACTGTTAACTGTTAACTGTCTTTCCTTTCTGTTTGCGAAAATTGCATATGAATGGTTTTCGCTTGCTCGCTATCAGGTGCTACTGCGGTAATCAAGTAGTTAATCAAGCTTTCGGTAAAGGGAACCCTCAGATGAAAAGTACCATCTTGCTTAACTTTAATACTTTGTCCGTCAATGTTTACTGTCGAACCAGGTTCGGTTGCACCGTGAATTATTAATTCCGCATCTGCTTCAAACCAAAAGTCTTTGTGGGGACGACTAAATACCCGAATGATTGGCGATCGCGATACTAACAACCATTCTTTATCTTCGGTTAAATAACCAATTTCGGTAATGTAATCTCTATCGGCATTGGGTATGGCTACATAACGGTGACTAACTGATTCTTCGGATTCGTACTGTTGTACTATTTTGGCGTTTTGATAGCTTAAGTCAACGTTAGTTACATCATATAGTCGCAATACTAATTGATTTGCACCCTTTATGAGCATTGCTTCGCGATCGCCGGGTGCAATATTCCAAGAAGTATAAGCCCATTTAGGAGTGCGATTTGCTAATAGTATGTTGCTTTCACCGGGTACTCCCGTAGCTCCGTTATGGTGAATGCCGTAAATTCTATCCCAATCGGTGTCTCCTGGATCTGAGTGTTGCCCAGGTACGCGAATTTCTGTATCTATTTCGGCTTGATCTGCTATTTGATCTAAAGCTAAATTTTCAGGTTCAGCGTCTGCTTGTTCGGATTCTTCCTCATTGCTTGTCATCTGACTAAGCGTAAAAGCTCCAACCTTCTCGGCTGCTCCTCCTGCTAATACTCCACCATCAGTAGATGCAGTATCTTCCAAGGTAGATGATGCGCCATATTGAGCAACCTCTTGTTCGTCCACTTTTTCTTCTGGAGTAGTAGAAAGTTGGTTTGATTGAGTTGCCCAAACATTTGGTAAACCATCAGTTGTAGGTTGCTCTTGGGGTGCTGTTGCTCTCTCCGAAGCTAACTGTTCGTTTTCGTCTGTGACGCTAACTTCTGGTAACTCGCTGGTTTCTACAGTAACTGAAGCTCTATTATCATCAGTTGCATCATCAGTTGCATCCGGTGTATTTTGTCTAAAACGATTCAAGAACCATCCGCTACTTAAATTACCATTATCCGATTCATTCTCTTGGTTTTCAGTAGTTGGCTGTTGTTCTACATCGTTGTTTTCTCCAGTATTATTACTGTCGTCTGATGTGTCGGCATTGTCGCGATTTAGCAAACCCGCACCGATTGCAGCGGCTCCCGCTACCAATCCTACTCCTGCTGCTGCGACACCACCCAAAGGAAAAGATGATTTTTCCTCTTCTTCCTCTTCTTCATCTTCAGTATTTACTTGAAAAACTTCTTCTGTTTCCGGGGTTCCCCACAAACTTGAAGGTGAAGTATCTTGAGGTGGTTGCTCTACATTATTACTAATTAACGCAGTTTTATCTTCTTGTGTATTTACTTCTTCTGTTTCGGGGGTTCCCCATAGATCGTTATGTGAAGTATCTTTAAATGGTTGATCTAGGTTATCGCCGGAAACGGATACATTACTCTTGTTATCGTTACGAATTAATCCAAAGTAGGATGTTTCTTCCTCTTGGGTAATGGGTTGTTCTGTTTCGGGGGTTCCCCATAGATCGTTAGGTGAAATTACATTAGTGTCTTCTAATGTATCGCTATCGGAATCCGAACTATCTAATTGTGTCGGATTATTTGATTGTTCTGTTTGCGTGGTGTCCCAAACATCTGGTAGCTGAGCATATCCAACAGTTCTATTAATTTCTACAGATTCATCTTCTACCGACTCATTAGTAGATTCTGGAGTATCTTTACCAGCAAACTGTGATTTGATTCTTTCTGCACCAGACTTAATTTTATCAGGAAGATTGGTTGAGGCTGCTGCTGCTACACCAGCACCACCAGCAAAATTTCCTAACCAATTATTATTTGCAGAAGCTGATGGTAGTTCTTCTTGAGGAGATGGCTGCACTGGCTCGGAGGCGGTGGTGGGTTCAGCTACGCTGTCTATATCGCCTACTTCTTCTGTTATTGGCGGTGTTTCTACATGATTAACTGTGGTATTAATTCGCGGTAACGAGTGATAAGAACTGTTAACAACAGCCGCTGGTGCTTCTAAATCCAAGCTCGTATCGTCCATGTCGGGTTGTTCTAAATCGGTTGCTTCTATTGAATCTAATCCTGCATCGGCAACATCCGGTTGTTGTAGTTGGGTTGGTTGTGCGTTTAATCCTGAATCGGCAACATCGGGTTGTTGTACATCGCTTTCGGGTGTATCTTGATTATTTCTAGAAGACATCGCCGCTGCACCCAATCCTGCAATACCTGCACCGGCTGCGATTCCGGCTGCATTGATCCCAGATGTAGTATTAGGTGCGGGTTCTACGGGTGCTGTATTAATTCCTGCATTTGGTTCGACAGGAGTATTTACAACAGGTTCGGGTTCTTTAACCGGACTAGTTGTAGTAGAAGTGGGTGTAAAAGGAGGAGGGGAATTTTCCGGCAATACACCGCGAGCAACAGTATCATCCTCTTGGGATTTGCGTCTTCCCAACAACCACCACAACGCTAAAGCACCAATCGCTGAAACAGGTAATAAAATCCACCACCAAGGTATTGTTCCTTCACCAGCTTGAGCAGAAAGACTTGCGCCGTCTGGTAATCGTGATAATGTTTCTCCCGTACCACTGCTATTGGAAGCAGAAGTATTTGTAGCAGGACTAACATTTTCGGTTGCCGCACCATTATTAGCTGTTGCATTCTCTTCTTCAGCTTCAGTACTTGCGGGAGTTGCTCCGGGAGTTGCTGTAGCATCGGGAGCATTACTTGTTACCGCAGCAACAGCAGCTGCAACTGAAGAAGCTTCTTCTTCTCTAGCTGCTTTTAAAGCTTCCTGTCCGGGTTCTGCTGTTGCAAAACCAACAAAATCCTTAACGGCTTGGGAAGGGTTTTGCTTGAAGACGTAAACCAGCGGTTGCGAGTAAGGATATCTGGCATCGGTTGGTAGAACTTTGTGCATGCTCAAAACACGCACCTCGTCACCCAGTTTCTCCACCTGATTGGCTAAAACAAAGCTGATACCATCATCACCCAACTCCTTGATAACTTCGGCTGGATCGTCGCTATCCAATTTAGTAGCAGTAGAGCCAGTGTTTAAATTACCATCGAAAAGAGGATAGTTCTTAAAAGCTTCTCGGGTATCGCTCGATTCGGGACGATCGATTACTCGAATTGGCTTTGAAGGGCCGCCAAGTTCCGACCAGTTGGTAATTTGCCCGCGATAAATTTGGGTAAACCTTTGATTGCTTAAATCGCCTTTAAAAGGATTATCCTTACCAACAATTATCGCAATTTTTTCCCGACGCAAGGGTTGCTGTTCCAAACCCAGCTTTTGTTCTTCTTGGGTTAAACCGCGTCCAATTGCAGCAATATCTATGTTGCCCTCTTGTAAAGCCTTGAGCGCGTCATCCGTTCCATTGGTAGCAACTTCAACGTTAGTACCGGAATATTCCTTCTCGAAACGCTGCTTCAACGCTTCATTAGCCTTGGTCATACTAGCGGAACCATCGACCTTAATTGTAGTTCCTTCCTCTACCTCAGTTGGAAGCTCGAAAGAAGGAGTTTCAGGTGATTGTCCCAGTACATAGTCCGACTTGAACAAGCTAGTCATCATTGGAGTTGATGCCAATGCCAACAATAAAGCCAAGCGGATTATTGGATTTGTGTTCTTTTCTTTATGCCACATAATGCCCCATTTATTTATTTAGAGGAAACAACAAGCGGGTTGCTTCAATCAAAACCATGTTTCTTGTTTGAATTTATGTGGAGGAGACGCGCTAGCACCAGCACCATATCCGTGTTATGTTGTTTTTAAGCTTTTAGAGATACTAATCGTTAATATTTATAGACATTGATTGAATCAACTCTACCGTGACGAGCCATAATAATGAACTCGTGTTTATATTTTCTTAAAGTATCCGAAATTACTTACCTTGCATAAATTCAAACACGATTTAATCTATCTATAGAAGTATTTCAATACTCAAATTCAAAATGTTTTCTGATAATAAACCCTCAATAACATTACAGATTTGGACTATTTGCAATTCTTGACATAATCAAAAATTTATACTTCGATTATGGGCAAAATTTACTTAAAGTAAAGTTACCATTAGCTTGCCAAATAATACCAGCTATCTGAACTACACCAGCAATTAATAGGGTTGGGTGAGAAGATGATAACAAATTAGGGGTTTTTTCACAATTTGGATTGGGAATTGGGCATGGGGCGTAGGAAGATGGCTCGACGATCTCCTGTCAAATTTTTTACCGTGTTGGTGTCCGCAATGACAGTTAGCAGTTAGCAGTTAGCAGTTAGCAGTTAGCAATGCCCCATGGCCCATGCCCAATTTCATCACTTAACCTGACGAAGCCAAGTACCTTCCTTAATCTTCTTGGCAATGGGATGTATAGTTTTTTCTTCGCTTTCAGATGTATCTTGATGCCATGTTTGCCATATTTGGGCTGCGAGGATGGAAAATTCGTTGCGTACTTGGAACCAAGTTGGGCTGCCTTTTTTGTTGTATAAATCGTAAAGCAATTCTAAAACTTTTTCGGAATTATGATTGCTCATGGGGTTGAGTTTCTTGAAATTAGATTTAACTAACTTTTCTTCTTGGGAAAATACTCGATTCAATCCTTCTTTTATGCTTAGATTACCTAATTTTTCCGAGCATCTATATATATTAAATAAAGCATCGCAAATACGACGATTTAAACCCAAGTATACAGAACCTTTGAGCGCTTGGATGAAATTTTCTAGTGCTGCAATCTCATTATCTTCAATTAATAGTAAAAATTCCCCGCGCAGTAAATTAATTTCCGAGAGAACTGCTTGACAAAAGTTATCGCTGTGACCTGTTGTTAAGTCGGTTTTAGCCAGTTTATCTGATAATTTTAAAGCTTGAAATGCTAATTTATTATTATTCAATCTTACCCAAACTCTTCCTGCTAAAGCTATCCATCTAGATACGCGCTGTACTAAACCAATACGTAATGCATAATATGCAGCTTTGAGAAAGTTTTTAGCAGCTTCTTCCAAGTTTTTTCGATCGTCAGCAAGATAAAAGTATATTCTAGCTACGTTCCCGTGAATTTCTGATAGAGATTCATAGACATCTAAACCAGCATCTTTGTAACAAGAGGGTGTTTTGATAACTGCTTGAATCTTTTTTTTCCATGTTTCCAATTCTTTCCATTTTTCTACCTGACTATTTTGCAATAAATCGAAATTATGTCCGGAAGAAAGTTCGTATAAATAAAATTCCGAATGAATTAATGCTTCTATCGGTGCAAGCTCTTTTTTGTCAACATCTAATTGAAAATTTTCGGAATGATTTATAGCTTCGGTTAGTTCTGAAATTAAAGATTTAGCATTTCGCGTATTACCTTGAAAGTTTGACAATCTTAATTCCAACCGTTTAGCCAAACAGTAGCAGCGATAAAAACTTAAACGATAAGTAAAATAAATATCAGTCGCGGGGATTTCTTCTAAGTGCAGTTTAGCTTCTTCGGCAATTTTTTTAATTTCCGCAACTTCACAGCCTGCATCTAAAAATTGAAAATTATGAAATGCTTTTCTTACTTCAATTAATCGCTTTCTCAACTGCGAAAGATTTCTGCAAGCTGATACATATGTTTTACTATCAAGCTCTTTATTTCTGCTTTTATCGGCAAACCATTGTTTTGCAGCACAAACAATAGCTTGTAACATCACAGTCATGAAATCTCTATCAACCCAAATACCTTGATACTGCTGCTTTTCTCCTAAAATTACTGTTGTTTCCACCAAAGAATGAATGCTGCTATCAAGAGTATTTGTCGAAATCGTTAACAAAGTATCTTCCTTTAAACCTAGATTTAAAGTACAGGCACTGATAGCATTTTCTACCATAGTGTTGCTAGATGTGTATATCCATTCCAAAGGCTCGCTGCTTCTGCTATCCGCGCCAAAATTACAAGTAGCCATCGCCATAATTACGGGCTGTATGGAATCCAAAATCCTAGTTTTTTTTTCTGAGTATTTCTTGCGAGAAACCCCAGGAGTTTTTAATTCAAGCTCTGCATGATAAGCGATGTCTTCCAAAAATTCATAAATATCGCTGTATTGCTCATCATCATCAATAGAGCGAGATAAAGTTTGAAATTCCAGCTTTTTAATTCTGGCGTGCAGCGGAGTTTCATCGTTTATTCTCTCTTTAATTAAAATACTCAAAAATAAAGAAATTGCTTCTTCACGGCTAAATTTTTCTTTACCCGCATTCCACAAATTTTCTCGACTTGATTCCAATTTATTGATTATCTGCAACTTCAACTTTAAGCCCAAGGAAGGTTGAGGCTCCCAAAGTTTATTAATCAAAGCTTTTAGAGCATCATCGTCTGGTACATCATCTTCATCAAACCATTTCTTACTCGCAATAGTTAATTTATTACTAGCAATTGCTAAAAACTCTTTGGTTGTAGAAAGTAAATCTTCAAACTCCAATAATTCAAGCAATGCAACTATCTGAGTAATTTGAAAAAATCTTTCCGGGCTGACGCGGATACTTTGCGTCCAATCTGGTAAAAAACCGGCAGCTTCTAAAAGCTCGTCAGCACCGATTTCTCCCAATTTTTGCCTTAATCTCTCTGGAGTAAGATTATAAGAGCTATTATCGTCATCTCTCTTTGATTTTCTTTTTGAAGGTTTGTGCTTCCGCAAATTTTCGCATAGCTTAATTAAACCTTCGCTACTAACAGGTAAATATTCCTTATCCCCACTAAGAAACTCGATGATTACTGGACGACTAACACCCATCCCCTTAGATAATTCTACCTGGGTTGCGCCCATATCATCCAAGAAAAACTGGAGCATCTCCCGCAGCTTATCTCCATCGTTAGACTTATCTTTACCCACTCTTTCACTCCTCGATTCAATATTGAATGTCAATATCATTCAAATGTAAATCAAATTTACTTTTGGATGGTATATTTATACACAAAATAGATTAATTTAAATATTATTTTTGATTATTACCAGTACTTCTCCATAAAATTAGAACCGCTGTAACGCTTACAGAATTAAGTATTCAAGCTACTATCTCAGCTAACCCCCGCCAATCAAGATAAGTTTTAGTTAAGCATTTTAATTCACAGCATTACAAAATATCTATCTTTAGGTGTAGTATAAATTAACAACAAAACACATAAAAAGATGTAAAATCGTATCAAAAGCTACTCAATTTTCCAGTTAACTGTCTTTTTCGTTTACAGAATAATAATTATGACATATACAATCAGTAAATAGGAATCATAATTTTTCCGTCTTCATCGTAAATCGGCAAGCCCTCTATGCAGCCTGTCCAAGCATATTTATTCATAGGGGCTTTTGCGCGATCGCCTTCTCTAAAAACTAAAACCATATGACCTTCCCACAACTGCAAGAATTCCTAGAAACGGCACAACCAATGAGGATGTATCTGCGTATAGGAGACAAATCATCTACACAACCGCTCATAGCAACACAACAACTGAAGCCTCCCAATACAGTAGTGCTGCCCGTGGTATTTTCCCACATGAGTTTTTTATTAATTCAAGCACTATGTGAAACAGGACACGGCGAATTTCGGATTAGTAGCGAAAAAAAGAATCACGAACTAGCTGTTTATTTAGGCAGTCACATCTGCTATCGATATTTACTCAAACCCCAGCAAATAGAACCAATCCAGAAAGTCTATCATCAAGTTACCAATACTTGGAATCAATGGCATCTGTCAGAATGAAATAAAGTACTAATCCCTGCATCCAAAGTCTAAAATCCGTCGATGCGTCCGTTTTGGGGAAAGAACATCTCCCCCCCCAAACTTTTGTCAACGAATTGCGGCTCGCGTTCGCAAAATCTAAATGGCTATTGATAAACAGGAAGTTTACGAGCCGGTAAAAGTGTTATAACAGCACTTCCCGGCTTTTTTAGTAGCTAGATTCAATATTTCAATTTCCCTTCTTTAAAACAATCAGGAGTATATAGCAATGACTACTAATAAATTCAGTCCTCTATTCAGAGTAAGTATGAAAGCTCTCAAATACTTCGTCTTCATAATAATTGGTTTCATATTAGCTGCTTGTTTATCTGGAATAATCGGCACCACGCATTTAACCATCAGCCTTTTCCCTGTGGTATTTGGCTATATTTGGAAGTCTGGAATAGTCCTACTTTGTCTAGCTGGAGCAGCGGTACTTTTCGAGTCTTTTCGATAAATTTGTTTATTTTGGATTTTAGATTGTACGTAATCCAACTATGGTGGAGTTCGCAGCCCGAATCGTTTCGGGCAAATTTAAACACAAGGAGAAGTCAACATGAATATCATTAATCATCTGAAAACTCTGGTTATAATATCTTGTTTGTACAGTACAGCTTTTCTGGCTATTTTATCAGGCTATCCAGCAAAGGTTTCAGTCGAAACATTTCTGATTTAACCTGAAAGTCACAATTGATAGAACTAGTACCACTGCGCGGAAGTAAGAAGTAAAAAGTAAAAAGTAGAGTTTGTAAGAATTTTAACCTTTTTTAATGGGTGCGCCCTTTCCGCCGTGGTGTACTAGTTCGACAGACAAAGGTAATTTTGTTCAATATTTTTATCAATGTGCTATCGAGCCAACTTTAGCGTCAGGTGAAATATACGTCAGTCGCCAAGATATTTAATACCAATATTTTGTTTCTAAATCCAAGTCTAAAAATCTAACTATGTAAACCTTTAGTGCGTTTAAATGCACTTTTTAATGCTTGTATAAAATTGATTTAAAGCATAATTAGCTACCAGATTTCGAGACAATAAAGAATTTAAGCAAATAAAAAGTAAAATTCGTATCATTTGAAATAAATTATTTTATTGTATTGAACAGTTTATTGAGTAATAAACCAATAAAATAGTTTAATTTCCGATTAACTTATATCTTTAGCAAGATAATATGATTTTATTATCTTTAATTTTAGGATTAATATTAGGCTATATATTTAGCGGTAAAAAAGGTAGCTTAATTAGCATTAGATTTTATATCAACGTCAATTTCAGCAATAATTTGAACGGCAACGGTAATCACAACGGTAATCACAATGGAAATAATAATGGAAATGGGAATGAAGCAAGAGGTGGGGAGTTAGAAATTAAGAGTTAGGAGTGAATAATTTTTTACTGGTAACTGGTAACTGGTAACTGAGTTGTCGTTCAGTACGAAGGTGATGGAATCACACATCCCCACGGCATTTTTGCTCAATTAGATCGAGTTAAACAACAATATAGTTAAATATGACGAAAGTTTTCAGCAGACTGCAGTTGCGGTAGTACCTGAAACTTAATTAACCATTCTTAATTCTTGTAGGGTGTGTTAGATGCACAAATATATACAGAGCAAAACGTAAAATTTAAATACATCTAACGCACCATTTTTCATTGCGACTCAAACTATCAAATTCTTACGTTATCGTGACACACCCAACAATCAAATTTTTCTTATAAATATCTTCTCAGTTTTCTCAGATAACTCTTAGTGTTTCCTCAGCTACGAATCATTAGTTCCTCAGCATCATCCTTCATATTAGTAATCAAGGAAAAGAAAACAACGAACTAAAACAAGAGGTAACTCAAATGAAACTCAATAAATTAGCTGGTTTAGGAATCGCATCTATCGTATTATTGGGTAGCGTTGGACAATTAGCAATTAATACACAGACAGCCCAAGCCCAAACAGGACAAAGTATTAGAGTTGCAGCGAAATCCAAGTCTTTAATTGCATCTGGTAATTTTGTGAAAGCTGAGAAAGCAACTAGCGGTAAAGCTAAAATTGTCAATGTCAACGGAAAGCGTTATCTAGAATTTGATAACGCATTTAGTACCGGAAACGGTCCAGATCTCAAAATTATTTTACACAAAAACAGCAGCATTCCCCTTAATATCAAAGAAGGAAATTATATTACATTAGGTAGAATTAAAAGCTTCAAAGGAAAACAGCGCTATGCAATTCCTAACAATGTCAACCTTGCTAATTATAAATCTGTAGGAATTTGGTGCGAACAATTTAATGCTACCTTTGGTTTCGCTAGTCTATGGAGTGCTTAAGTTTAAAGGTTAGTTAAAATGAGTTTTTATATGTAGTTTTATTTTTTGATTGCCTTCACACATTTTGATCGGCAGGCTCGGATTTACCGGGTGCTGCTGATTTTTTTGTATTCGTTAAATCGAATTGTAATTTATATTTTATAGCATTCTCAATACTACCGAGGAATGTAACTCGCACATTTTTTGTTGTTGGGTGTGTGACTCTGTACCTTTTTAAGTGCTAAAAAATCATCCCAAATCCCTCTCCCCCAGCCCCTCTCCCAAATTTGGGAGAGGGGAGCAATACGAGCCTTTAGAAACCCGGTTTCTTTTTGTGAAAATACGAATATTCCGTTGTGCAATCAACAAGAAACCAGGAATAGAGCCACTGATACAAGATGTGAGAAAAATTGAACTTTCGCTATTAGATGGCGGTTTTGATAAAAATGCAACATGTCAATAGTAGAAAAATGACTATTATCTATTATCTATAAAACCTTTAGGACTTACAAAACTGGCACGTTTTTTTGTCGGGTGCGTGACATTTAAATGAAATGACTTTAAGAAGAGTAGTAGACTGTCTCAACCCAGATGGTGCGTGACGCTCGCTATAAAATTGTCGCTACGAACAAAAATCATCAAAGCGTCACAGCACCCTACAAAAAATACCTCTCCTTCTCTCTCCTCTGCGTTAAAAAAAAGATATTCTCCCCACACATTCCCACCAACCAAACCAAAACCCAAGGTACACTATTGAAATTGAACTTAAGGATATCAAGCCTTCATCCATACTTAACTACATGCTATGGCTAATTTTTTGTTAGAAGTCGGAACCTTTATAGTTACCTGCAAGCTTTTTGAGCGGTGCGATACGCGCAGCGTCGCCTCCGGCTATCGCGCTTCGGGAAGCGAATCATCCTACTCATTAACCCGCACATTTATCTGACTCAACTCCTCGCGTACAACGCGCCGTAAAATTTCCTCTAAAGGTTCCCGACGCTGTTGCACATATTCACGTAAGGCATTATTTATCAAAGTCTGATAGTTTCCACCACCAGCAAGATGAACTTGTTCGCGGAACCATGTCAAAATATCATCATCTAAGCGAATTGTAATCCTTGTTTTACCTTCCCCTATAGGCTCGATCGCACCACGTTTGCCTTGACTAAAATCATACTCAGCATCCATATTTTATACCTCTTCCTCATACTGTTGACGTTCTCTCCTCTTTAGCCCGCAAGGCTTCATGCAGATTCTGTGTCTATATTTTTGGATTGAAAGTGGCTTTAACAGCCACTTTCAATCCAGTAAAACCAACACAAATAAATTTTCGTAAAATTCGCCAAAAACCATCAAAGTAAACACCCTAGTAGTAGACTGTCTCAACCTAGCTGGTGCGTGACGCTCGCTATAAAATTATCGCTACGAACAAAAATCATCAAAGCGTCACAGCACCCTACAATTAATTTCTCTCCTTCTCTCTCCTTTGCGTTAACCTCCGCGCTCCTTTGCGTTAAAAAAAAGATATTCTCTCTCAATCCCACCAACCAAACCAAAACCCACGGTAAACTGTTGAAATTGTGAAGGATATTCGCGTGTGTTATGGCTAATTTTTTATTGGAAGTCGGAACGGAAGAGTTACCAGCAAGCTTTTTGAGCGGTGCTTTAACTCAATGGAAGCAGCTTATTCCCCAATCTTTAAAGGAAAATTTTCTTGACAATGAAGCGGTAGAGATTTACGGTACTCCTCGCAGGTTAGCTGTGTTAATCAAGGGTTTACCGCAGCAGCAAGCGGATAGGGAAGAGGAAGTAAAGGGACCCCCCGCGAAGGCTGCTTTTAAGGATGGTAGCCCCACCAAGGCGGCGGAAGGTTTCGCGAAAAAGCAAGGTGTGGATGTTTCGGCTTTGGAAATTCGTCCTACTGATAAGGGTGATTTTGTTTTTGTTAAGAAAAGTATCAAAGGACGTTCTACAGCCGATATTATTACCGAACTTATTCCCAATTGGATTTTTAAGTTAGAAGGTAAGCGATTGATGCGCTGGAGTGATGGGGATTTAAAGTTTTCTCGTCCGATTCGCTGGCTGGTGGCTTTATTAGATGATAAGGTTTTACCGATTGAAATTGAAAATAATTCGGAAGTTGTCAAAAGCGGTAATACTTCCAGGGGACACCGGGTATTGCATCCAAATGACGTAACTCTAACTCAAGCTACCGATTATCTAAGTACTTTAAATTCCGCTTCTGTGGTTGCAGATACACAAACCCGAGTTAATACGATTACTCAACAAGTACAAGAAGCTGCCAAAAAACATAATGGTTACGCTCAAATTTATCCCGATTTATTGGAAGAAGTTGTTAATTTAGTTGAATATCCGACCGCGGTTGTGGGTAATTTTGAACCGGAATTTTTGGAGTTACCACCGGAAGTTATTACTACTGTGATGGTTTCTCACCAAAAGTATTTTCCAGTATTTAAAGCTGAAGGTAGCAAAGAATTACTTCCTTATTTTATTACGGTTTCTAATGGCAACCCGGAAAAATCGGATATTATTGCTAAAGGTAATGAAAGAGTAATTCGCGCTCGTTTGGCTGACGGTAGATATTTCTACGATAATGATATTAAGCAATCTTTGTCAAGCTTTTTACCGCAGTTAGAAGCGGTAACTTTTCAAGAAGATTTGGGTTCTTTACGTCAAAAGGTTGATAGAATCTGTAGCGTTGCCGGAAGGATTTCCAAACAGTTAAATTTAGAATCTCAACAACAAGAACATATTCAAAGAGCAGCTTTATTATGTAAAGCCGATTTAGTTAGTTCAATGGTGTATGAATTCCCCGAATTGCAGGGAATTATGGGTCAAAAATACGCTGTCAAATCAAACGAACCGGAAGCTGTAGCCGACGCGATTTTTGAACATTATTTACCTAGAGGTGCGGATGATATTTTACCCCAAACTGTTACAGGTAGAGTTGTTGCGCTTTCCGATAGAATTGACACCTTAGTAAGTATTTTTGGTTTGGGAATGGTACCTACTGGTTCCTCCGATCCCTTCGCCTTACGCAGAGCGGCAACTGCTATTGTTAATATTACTTGGGATGGTGATTTAGCAATTAACTTACAGCAGTTACTTGAAGAAACAGCAACGGAATTTGCGAATACATATAACAAAGATAAAGCCGAATTAGTCACATCTTTAGAAGACTTTTTCCTACAGCGGATTCGTACCTTATTACAAGATGAAAAACATATCGATTACGACTTAGTTAATGCAGTATTGGGAGAAAACGACAAAGAGTATACAGAGCGGGCATTGCAGGATTTATTAGACGTTCGCGATCGCGCTTTATTCCTACAAGAAATTCGCAACAACGGCACCTTAGATAAAATCTACGAAACGGTAAATCGTTCCACAAGATTAGCGGCACAAGGTGACTTAGATACGCAACAACTCGATCCGGGCAATTTAGTACAAAAAGACTTGTTTCAGAAATCATCCGAAGAATCATTTTATAACGCAGTTGTTGGCTTAGTACCGCAAACCCAAGCAGCACAACAACAGCGAAATTACCAACAACTGATAGCAGGATTAACGGAAATAGCACCTACAGTGAGTACGTTTTTCGACGGGCCAGAAAGCGTGTTAGTAATGGATGACAATCCGGATATTAAGCGAAATCGTCTGTATTTACTAGGGTTATTACGTAACCACGCTCGCGTATTGGCTGATTTTGGCGCAATTGTAAAAAATCTGTAGTAAAAATCAACGAAATATGGTGTAAATTATGCTAATAAACGTTAGTATAAAATTGCTTAACCAGGGCCTGCTTACAGTCTATGCCTAAAGCTCATATAATTGGATTGGGAAAATCCGGTGTTGCTGCGGCGAGATTGTTGAATCGAGAAGGTTGGGAGGTGGAAATTGGTGATACAAAAACCTCCTCTAACCTCCTCAAACAACAACAAGAACTTGCTGTAGAGGGAATCACTGTTAAATTAGAGTATTCCCTGAAGTTAAACGATACCGAATTACCGAAATTAATCGTAGTTAGTCCCGGTGTTCCCTGGGATATTCCCGCATTAATCGCAGCCCGTGAAAAAGGAATTGAAACCATCGGGGAAATGGAACTTGCATGGCGCAATTTACGTTCTACTCCCTGGATAGGAATTACCGGCACCAACGGTAAAACTACCGTCACATCATTAATCGGCGCAATATTTCAGACTGCGGGTTTACACGCACCTACCTGCGGTAACATTGGTCTTGCAGCTACTGAGATTGCACTTGAGGAAGGACAAGAAGACAAAGAAAAAAATTCTACCCCCTCTCTTGACTGGATAATTGCCGAACTCAGCAGTTACCAAATCGAATCATCTAACTCAATAGCGCCTAAAATCGGTATCTGGACGACATTAACTCCAGATCATTTGGCGCGTCATAAAACTGTAGAGAACTACTACAATATCAAAGCGCAATTATTGCAACGTTCTCAAATGCAGGTTTTCAACGGCGACGATCAATACTTAAGAAAAGTAGGTAAAATCGATTGGAAAGATGCTTATTGGACGAGCATTAAAGGTAAAGATAATTTAATTGGCGGTAAAGGTTTTTACATCGAAGATGGTTGGGTTGTAGAGACGCAACAAATTGCATCTGTATCGGAAGATCGAAGAATAATGCCGGTTTCCGCTTTGCGAATGGTGGGAGAACACAATTTGCAAAACTTGTTGTTAGCGATCGCAGCTGCAAGGTTGGCGGGAATTGAACTGGGAGCAATTCACCAAGCCATCGCGGAATTTACTGGGGTACCCCATCGTTTAGAACATATTCGGACTTTGGAGGGAATTGACTTTATTAATGATAGTAAAGCCACAAATTACGACGCTGCCGAAGTTGGTTTAGCATCGGTTAAAAGTCCGGTAATTTTGATTGCTGGAGGTGCTGCGAAACCTGGTAACGATCAACCCTGGATAGG
>JBARZF010000451.1:0-6295 GCA_049649675.1 Rivularia sp. (in: cyanobacteria)
GCTCCCGATTCTCCATCTGACTTGTAAATCAGCGAACAGTTATCAGCGACTAGTTACCCTGTAGGGTGTGTTACGGCTTTAAGATGTACGGAAGTGGTTACAATTTTGATTTTGCCGTAACGCACCATTTGAGTTTAAATAATTTGCAATAATCTGAGATTTAGAACAATCCGAGTTTTCCAATTTTCAACAACTATCAACTAATACTCCACCAGATTAATGAAGGCAGAGTAGACATCTCCGGTTAGGAAAAAGACCCCTCTCCATGAACGCGAAGCGTTTTCTCGTAGAGTACCTCTCCCCGAAACGGAGAGAGGCTTTAAAACCCCACTTCCCATGTCCTCCGGACACGCTACGCTAACGCAGGGAAGAGGGGTAGGTGGGTTAGGTTTTGTGTAAGTTTAACAACATGAAAATATTTTCCGGAGATGCCTAGTCAATTATTCGTAGTGGGAGCGTCTTGCTCCCTGGTGAATCCTAACTTTCCGGCTCGCACTCCCTCGATACCCCTTAAAATTAATGCGATCGACAACTATCAACCAAAACATATAACAATCACAACTTAAGAATAAACTTTGCCAAAGCGAAGTAAATCATAACACCTGCAACATCCACTGCCGTTGTAATAAACGGTGCAGACATCAATGCTGGATCTAACTTCATGGAGCGGAATAAAAACGGTAGCGAGGAACCGGAGACTGAAGCCAAAATCGAAATCGCAACCAAACTAGTACCAACTGCGATCGCAACTTGTAAGTTACCTTGCAACAGAAATGCCCAGATTGTGGCGATGCTTCCTAATGTTATGCCTAATATTGCACCGGCGAGGGCTTCTCTACCTATTACTTGAAGTGTTCCCAACGAACGGATTTCATCGGTGTTCATGCCGCGAATCACCACCGTGGATGATTGAGCGCCAACATTACCTCCGGTACCCGTAAGTAAAGGAATAAAAGCCGCTAAACTAACGACTTTTCTTAAAATATCTTCTTCGGATTTAATAATCGTTCCCGTTACAGTATTCGTGACAAGCAATACTAACAACCAAACTACGCGCTTGCGAGCAACCGTAAATAAATCTGTTTGAAAATAGTTGTCACCGTCAGATTGTACGCCACCACCGAGGGCGTAAATATCTTCGGTGGTTTCTTCTTGAATAATATCTATAACATCATCAACCGTAACAATACCTACTAATCTTTCCTCTCTGTCTACTACAGGTACGGCTAGAAAATCATACTTTTGGATAACTCTGGCGACTTCTTCTTGGTCGTTATCAGTATAAACATATATTGGATCGTGACTGATGATTTCACTAATTTTTTGTTCTGTATTAGCCGTTACCAATTGTCGCAGCGAAACAATACCACTTAAACGCCTAGCATCATCAGTAACGTAAAGATAATAAATCATCTCGCTGGCGTTAGCTTGACGGCGAATCCGCTCCAAAGCTTGCGCTACAGTAAAATTTTCCTTGAGCAAGATCAATTGAGGAGTCATGATCCGTCCAGCAGTGCCGGATTCATAACCCAAAAGTTGTGCAGTAGCTTCCTTTTGAGCCGGACTAAGTTGTTCTAAGAGGCGATTGACAACTTTTGCCGGTAACTCATCAAATAACCTTGCACGGTCATCTGGTGACATTTTATCAACAATATCAAGCACTTCCTGAGAACGGAATTCCTCGATCAACTTTTCCTGAACGTTATGATCGAGATGCTCGTAAACTTCGATCGCTTCATTCTTAGAAAGCAAGCGAAACACCAAAGCATGCATTGTTTCGGGTAAACCTTCAATCACTTCAGCAATATCCGCAGGCTGCACTGGTACGAGAATTGCCTTTGCACCTCGCAAGTCGCCTTGAGAGAGCAGCATTTGCAATTGAGTTCGCACTAAATCCCGCAATTCGCGGCGCGTTGATTCCTGAATGACAGAAGCTACATTGTTCATTTCGGTCAATTCGGGTATCTCCTCAAGGTGATTTGATAATGGTTTACCACTCATAGTTTATGGGAAATTGGCAACCAAAAACGTTCAATCAGTTAATTTTCATTCCCACGATGGATATAAAGCAATATTTTAGTCTGATGATTTTATTTCTTTTGATTGAAAACTTTGCTTTGTAGGCATGGAGTTGGGCTAATCTAAAACGAGCAGGTTTTCCAACACCCAAACTTGAGATGAACAAAGAACTAATCGCGGCGATCGCCATTTTTATATTAGCCTTTGGGTTAATTTCTCGAAGATTAGAAAAAAGCGTCATTACACCACCGATGGCTTATGTCACGTTTGGTTTATTGATTAGTTCCACCGTATTAGGACTAACAAAAGATATAAAAATAACTAACGAAATTATTAGAACTTTAGCTGAAATTACTTTAGCGGTAGTTCTTTTTACCGATGCTGCGAGAATTCAGTTAAAACTACTGCGTCAAGAATACAAGTTACCTCTGCGTTTACTTGGTATTGGACTGCCTTTAACTATCGTCTTCGGTACAATTTTCGCTTTATTATTGTTTTCAAATCAATTAAATATCTGGGAAGCGGCAGCTTTAGCCACTATTCTTGCACCAACAGACGCTGCATTAGGTCAAGCCGTAGTTAATAGTTCTCGCGTACCAGTTTCAATTCGTCAAGCTATCAATGTTGAAAGCGGTTTGAATGACGGTATTTGCTTGCCAATTCTTTTATTATTTATTTCCTTAGCAGGAGAAAGCGAACAAATTAATACGGCTAGTTATTGGCTAACTTTTAGCAGCAAACAAATTATTTTCGGTACAATAATTGGTATTGCATTAGGTTACTTCGGTAGCAAGCTAATTAGTAAAAGTATTCGACGCAAATGGATGAACGATTCCTTTGAAGATTTGTCGGTATTGGGATTATCAATTTTAGCTTATACTTCTGCCGAGCTAATAGGTGGAAACGGCTTTATTGCAGCTTTCTGTGCTGGTTTGACTTTGGGAAGAATTGCTAAAAAATCAGTTCTACGACAATTATATGAATTTGGCGAAGCAGAAGCACAATTACTAACTTTAATATCTTTTCTACTATTCGGCGCAGTGATGATTTTCCCAACTTTATCAGAAACAACTTGGCAGATGTGGTTATATGCAATTTGTAGTTTAACAGTTGCTCGGATGTTGGGAGTTGCAATTTCTACAATTGGTTTAAAATTACAGCTTGACACTATCTTATTTGTAGGCTGGTTTGGGCCAAGGGGCATCGCTTCAATTGTTTACGGCTTATTAATTGTAGATAAAGAAAATTTGCAAGGCAGCGAATTCATCTTTTCTACGATGGTAGTAACAGTTTTGATCGGCGTTTTCGCTCATGGTTTAACCGCTTTTCCTGGAGCTAATTGGTACGCTAATCGCATTTCAGACAAAGAAGATATTCACGATCAAATGCCCGAAATGCTTCCCGTCGAAGAAATGCCCGTTCGCTTACCTTGGAAATCATAAATGAGGGTAAAAGCTGATGAATAATCCTAATGCAAGCAAAAAGCCCTCGTTTGCAGCAATCTTAAAATTTCCGATCGAATTCGCTGGCGGCTTGACAACAGTTTAAAAAGGGGTAGTTCGCTAATTTATCCAGTTCCTCAGATTTCAGCAAACTTGTCCAGTTAGCTAATAGGGAAGCATTTAATGGTTGGTTAAGACGGGCTTCTCCTAAAGCTGTAAGAGCATTGTGCCAGATTCCGTTTTCTGCATAAATTGCTGCTTTTTGTAGAGGTGTTGCTTGCTCGATACGTTTTGCAAGGTTAGAACTTAGATTAACTCGTTCTATCCAACCATCAACAGACTTTGATTCTACTGCTTGTTGGGGACTGCATTTGACTTTTAATTTCAAATACCAATGATATTTCTTTTGATGTTTTGTTTTGCTTACTTGTAGTGTTTCGGTGGCTTCTTTTGTAGAAACACTGATAATTCCTGGCTTTTCTGGTTTATTTAAAACTTTTCTGTATATTGTTTTACTCTTGTTTTGGGACTCATCTTTGATGACAAATTCCATTTCTGTAATAGATGATTTATCATAAGGAACAAAAAACCAAAAAGTAGGATATTCATCGGTTGTTAAACCCCAAATTTTAGTAACTGGAATTTTTTCTCCTTGTTTTGAACTAATAGTTTGTTGGTAATCGGGAGCCAATGCCGTCAAAGATTCCATACCTTTACCGCATCCCCTACTAGCTGCGGAACCTCTGTCTCCTGCTGCACCTCTTTCTGGTGGTGGCGGTGGTGGATTAAAGTTGATTGAGCTACTGCCCGAGGTTGTTAGTTGCGCGTTTATTGGTATCAAATAAGCGATGTTACTAAAAACAGCCGTAATTAAAGCAACAGTAATATGTGTTTTATGATAATAGTTTTTCATAATTAGTTGTTAGTTGTTAGTTATTTATTATTACTTATTAATTGTTAACTGTTAACTGTTAACTGCTCCAGTGTCACTGTTTTACAGACAACCGTTGTACTTCCGAAAGCAATGATTGCTGGAACCAAAGGAACCCACAATCCTTGGGAAGTTAATAAAATGAGACTGCTGCTATATAAAATAATTAATCCTACCCCAACAGCTAATATTAAATAAATTGGTTTTCGCAAGTACCAAGCTATTAAACCACCAGTCACAGCCCATCCCCAAACCCAAATTATTTCACCACCAAGTTCCCAGCTTGATATTAAAGCCCGCTCATCCAATACAGCACTAATTAATTGACTTGTCATTTGCGCTTGCAAAATCACTCCTGGTATTTTTTGTAATTTCCCTTCAACTGTATAAGGAGTTAAAGAATAATCCCCAAAACTCTCTGCTGTTGTCCCAATTAGCACTATCTTTCCTTTGACTGCTTTTTCGTTTAATTTACCTTCTAGTACTTCTGCTAAACTAATTTTAGGAGCAATTAATTCTGGGGAGGGAGAGTACCGATAGTTAAGTAAAATTTGGTGTCCTAAAGCATCAATTCCTTGGTAACCTCCAGTATGTGCTTCTAAAGGTTTAAATTTTAGTTTGCCTAGTTGCCATACACTGTCATTAATAAATTCTAGCTGAATATCCTTATCATAGAGGTAACGTAGAGCTAGCTGCACGCTTAAAGCATATTCAGTATTACAAGCAGAACCAAGAGGAAGTTCTAAACCTAAATAATGACGACGCACTACATCATTATCATCCAGAAGAATATCGCTAAAACCCAAATTCTTTGAATCAACTTCTGGTGGTGGTTTAACACCCAATTTACCCTTGGGACTTCTGACTTGACAAACTGCTACAAAGCGGCTGTTTTGCATCCGTTTTGCTAATTTGGGATAGTTATTATCTACTGCATAATCTCGGTATATATCCAAACCAATAGCTGCTGGTTGATATCGCTCTAGTTTTTCTAAAAGTTTGCTAAGAGATTTGTCAGATAAGGAACCCCGTGGTTTCTCCGACTGCTGCGATCGCACATCTTCTTCTGTCACAGTGACTACCAGTAGCCGTGAGTCTGGAATCTCGGTAGGACGTAATTGCATTATTTGGTCAAATGTTTTTAGTTCGAGTGGTTGCAGCACTCCCAGATACCGCACACCCATTAACAGCCCAGTTATTGCTACACTCGCCGCTGCCATAAAACCAAACCCACGGCGATTGATAATCGTTTTACCGTGAGTATTTTCAGGTAAAGGTGTATTAGTATTACCTGCATTTATACACAATCCCGACCAAGTTAAAGGCTCCTCAGCAGGATTTTGACAGATAACTGGTAGCCAAGTAGCGCAAGGAAATTGATTTTCCAATCCTTGTAACCTTTCCCGCGCTTCCCGTACAGATAAATATAAAGTATCTCCCCGTGCAAAGGCTTGTAAAAAATACTTCAAAAATTCCTGCGCTACTCTATCGGGTACGGGTTCTCGCATTACAATCATTTGGGGAATCTGTAAATCTACAAATTCCCGTGCTAATCCCAAACCATCACAGGAATTGAAAATTGCTAATTGTAAACTTCTCCCCACTGACTTTTTCAGGGCATACTTTAACTGAGTAATTGTTAGACTTTCAGTTTGATTAATGTAAATTTTCCCAGTTTCATTGGGTTGAGTAGCACTGTGTCCGGCGAAAAATAAAATTTGCCAGTTCGCATCCCATAGCTTATCGGTAAGCTCTTTAGATTCTGGCTCAACTAAAAAAGTGATGTCGGCATTGGGTAAATTTTCGAGAATTGCTCGGTCTGCTTGGGTATCAATTCCTTGACTATCGCCTAAAATTGCCAGTATTTTTACTCTTTCATTCGTAGTTGCAATTCGACTAACCT
>JBARZF010000452.1:0-2899 GCA_049649675.1 Rivularia sp. (in: cyanobacteria)
AAAATACCTCTCTCCAAACCTCTCTCCTACCAGGAGAGAGGCTTAATTTCCCCCTTCCCGCTTTTGGGAAGGGGGGTAGGGGGTTAGGTTTTTATGTAAGTTTGAAACCATATAAATGTTTTCCCGCAGATGTCTAATGAATTTTTAGGAAATATTGCAAGGTAGTTAGAGGATGTTTGGAAAGTATCGTTTTTAAGCCCACATTCCCGCCTTGTAAGCCGGAGGCTTTCTAGCCCGCACGCTCCGCGTGAACGCAGAGGAATCAAAATCATCGGCTCATATACAAAGTACGTTTAAACGAACTAAAAGCCTTGCTTAGTCTGATTTATCAGACTTTGTATATGAGCCTTAGAATAAATTCTAAGGCGGAAATAATAGGCTAATTGCGAGTGGTGCAAGATGTAAGATTTAATTAACTTGATTTCTTCTCCAACCACTCCACATAGGAAAACCATCTTCCGAACGTAGCACTAAAGTCATATTACCTTTTTTAACTTCAGCAGCAATAATTGCAGGTTTTCGGGCAAAGTTGATTAAATAACCTTTAATTTCAACCTTGTCTTCTGGTTTAATGGTAATTTCTTGGTTTTCAATATACCAAGCTGGCCCTAAATGAACGGGAATTATACCTTTTTGTGTTTCCACCTGTAAATGTACACCGTGAGACATTCCTCGTCTTGGGATAAATGCATCTACACTTACTACTTTTCCCCTAACAGTTTCCACGGTTTTGACGTTGTACATTCTTCCGTAGCGTCCATATCCCCATCTACCACCATGTCCCCTAAAATCTCTACATTGGAAAATTTCTGGAATTGCTTGGTTATATGGTTGCTCTTGAATTGGTCTTTGATTAAAGACATTGTTGCTTGGTAAAAATGTTTGTTTGTTTAGGAAACTTGCAGGTGTTTTGTAAGCAGTCAAACCGATTGCAGCTAAAGCAAATACGGCATTGACAAAAATTAAGAATTTAGGGCATATTTTAGTTGTCATTTTATCTGCCCTCCTCTTTTAAAATCATTATTTTATACAGTCGAATAAACCGAACTGTCTATCATCCTCAAATTTACTAGAATAATTTGAGGAAGTCATGAGGATTTAGGTAAATCTATTTTCTTTACTCTGCATCACACAGATAAGGAGACATATCTAAGAACCAATCTGATTCTTGTTCTTTTCTGTCACCCCATAAAGAAAAACCGTTTTCGTCACGTAATTGAAATATTGTATCTCGTGAGGTTATTTGAGCCGCAAGAATGGCAGTTTCTCCATTAAAGTTGATTCTAGAACCTTTAATTTCTACTGTCTCGTTTGGGTTGATTTCGATATCTTGATTTTCGATATACCAAGCTGGTGCTAAATGAACGGGAATAGTTTCTTCATCTGTTTTTACTTGTAGAGTTACACCATTACCAACAGAATCTACACTCAAAACTTGCCCTTTGATTGTTTCTACAGTTTCAAGGTTGTAGATTATATCACTGTAATTTTTATAAAACCATTGTGGACACTCGTCTGGAGCTATATTTTCTGAAAATTTCTGATGAACTTGTGACTGTTTTGGTGTTGTATCAAAAGCATAACTAGAAGATAAAAACAACTTTTCTGAAGGTCGAATGAAAAAACTGCAACCTGTTAAAAGTTGTAAGGATAATGCAAAAGCAAATACATAGATTAGTAATGCAGGGCATCGTATTGTTTTCATAAAAACCCCCTAGCTCCAAAGCAATTATTGTCTTTCTATTTCCAAGCTAGGTAATTAATTTGAGGAAGTTGTGAAGAAGTGGGAATTGGGAATTGGTAATTGGTAATGGGTAATGGGTAATTGGTAATTGAGAATTGGGCATGGGGCATTGAGTATGAGGTATATTCAACTGCTAGGGAGCAAGATGCTCCCACTACAAACGGTTTGCGAATCTTTCTGCCCATCCCCTTGTCTCCTTGTCTCCTTGTCTCCCCCCTCTCCTATTCCCTCGAATTTAGGGCTTCAAACCCGGAGACAATATCAAGAAGTTCCGAAGTGATGGAACTTTGTCGTTGATGACGATGTTGTGAGTTTAGTTCGGTTAATCGTTCTTCAATATTCTTTTGTGCGGCTTGCATTGAAGACAGACGACTGGCATTTTCGCTGGCTAAGGATTCTGCAAAGGCTCGGTATAAAGAAACAAAAAGATATTGACGAACTACTGATGAAAATAAATCATCCCAATTCATTGTAAAGCTTGGTAGTCCTTCTCCATGCCATGCTTGTTTTTCCAGGCGCTGCAACCATTGAGCATTCATGGGTAGAAGCTGCACGCTTTGAGGACGGTATGATGCGCTAGATAAGGATTTATTGTAAAAAAGAATTATTTGGTCAAATGAAGAAAATTGCCAGCTTTCAATCATTAATAGAATCGACTGTACCATCGGTGTAATTACCGTTACGGAATTAGGTAAATTGAATTGTTCGGATACTGGTTGTTTCGCTGCCTCTAAGTAAGGAATTAGGCGATCGCCAACTGCTGCAACAATAATATTTTCTGGTTTTTCCGGTTGTTTGTTAATTTGTTCGAGAGTGTAGGATGCGATTTGTTCGTTAAATTGACCGCATAAACCGTGGTCTGAACCAAATATAATTACACCCAGGGTTCGTGTTTTTTTATGATTCGTAAAACCTTGGGGTAGCATTATGGGTTGTTCGCTAAAGTAACGATGCCGAAGCAAAATTTGTAACCCCATTTCAACGGTGCGGTTATAGCCTGCGAGGGCTGTTACTGCTGTCTCATATTGGCGAATGCTTACCATTGCCAATGCTTTCATTGTTTTGACAACAGATTGCAAATCTTGGATGCTCTCAATTTCTGCTGTTAATGCTTCTAAACTTTTCATAATTGTTTTTTTTCAGTTGTTTCGTAGA
>JBARZF010000453.1:0-1694 GCA_049649675.1 Rivularia sp. (in: cyanobacteria)
CCTATGGGACGTTTATTTATGCCGCATTCTTCGATTGATAAATATGAATTATCGAATTTGTATAAAACAGCTTATGTCTACAAAGAAACTGATTACGGAAGTTCAAAACTCATATGGTTCTTTGCTCCAGTTTTTGAGTACATCCGTTTAGCACATAAGTATCCTCACGCTCATCATGATGCTTATACTAAATATCTTCTCAGAAAAGCTTCTACATTCTTTAGAGGCTTGAAACCACCAGGGCTTCCCGATGATGAGTATCTTGACTAGTCTCAGTTAACCCTCTAACTTATATTTATTTAACTTACGCTCCCATCGGACAGATACACTTGGGCTTTCAACCTCATCCTTCTCTTCATTGTCACTTCTGAGGTTTTGATTTTTCTCCTTTAATTCCTGCATATAATGTCTGAGTATACCCCCAACAGCTATTGCTCTGGTTTTGTGCAGTTGACGTGTTAACTCCAGAAACCATTCTCTATCAGCTACCAAATCCGATTCTTTCACCTGATACTTGAGAATTTCCGGAATTAATATTTTTGGATCGTGATTTTTGGCGATCGCACTTACATGAACTACTGGCTGATAATCTATTCTCAAGCATTTCTGCCATAATTCTATCCACTTCGCATGAGATATATAGCCATGACTGAAATAAGAAGGTTGTACCATTGCTAAAATATGTAAATGTGGATGCGCGGAAATATTATCTTTACTTTTAGTAACTTCTACTGATTTTACCCAACCTTTGACAGACCATATTTTTAATTCAGTTAATCGTTTAAAAGCTTTATTCATCCAATTTAATGTTTCTCGAAGCTCGTTAACATAACAATTTTTTACCGTCAATGTAATAAATAGCCAGCGATACTTCGGATAATCTGCGATAACCTGCGGTAATATTTTATAAGCCTTTGCTTTCCACATCAAACTTCGTCGCCACTGACAAACCGGACAATGACGAACTCGACAAAATCGAGCATCTGATAACTGTAAACTGAGAATTTCTTCGGATTCTTTTGGTAAAAACTGGAATTCCAACCACTCAGAACATCTTTTTACTCGCCATGCATATCGCTTGAAACAACCTTCATTTGCATTATCATAATGATTAGAAACTCGATCGGCATTAGCTCTATGCTTGTCCCAAATTTTACCGACTTCATCAACTTCTGATAATCCTAATTGATGTTTATCTTTTTCCTCTTCCAACAATAAATTGACATCAATATGTATGCCATCTGAAGTTTGAAAAGACACGAAAAACCCCGATCTTTTTGTTAGTATGGACAACCAAAACTAACATATTGATCCCTAACTCTTCTCAGCATTTTTACTCAAATATCTCCTCACCCCTCCGCGCACCTCCGCGCAAACCTCCGCGCCCCTCTGCGTTAAAAAACAAAGAAAAACCCGCACAATGTACGGGTTTCAAAATCAACAAATTAAATCCGAATTTCTACTTACTCAATCCCTTCAATCTTATCCTCAACCTGCTGATACAATTCCCGCAACTTATCCAAGTTACTTTCATCTGTATCCCAATATCCCCTTCCATTAGCTTCCAACAATGAAGTCACCATCTTTCTAAAGGAATGCGGATTTAAGTTCAATAACCTTTCCTGCATTTCCTTATCTTTCATAAAGGTGTCATTGGTATCTTCATAAACCCAATTATCAACCGCATCTGCTGT
>JBARZF010000454.1:0-12665 GCA_049649675.1 Rivularia sp. (in: cyanobacteria)
GGCGATCGCATCTCCCAATTAGACATCCGCATCGGCGATACCGTCATCGTGCGTAAAGCCGGGGAAATCATTCCGGAAGTGTTGCGAGTACTTAAGGAATTGCGCCCTGAAAACACCGTACCTTTTGAAATGCCTACAAATTGTCCCGTTTGCGGGCAATCCGTGGTGAGAGAAAAGGGTGAAGCGGTGACGAGATGCGTTAATACCAATTGTGCAGCAATTTTGAAAGGTTCGATTGAGCATTGGGTAAGCCGTAATGCTTTAGATATTCGAGGAATGGGTGAGAAAGTTGTACATCAATTGGTAGATAAAAAATTAGTTAATTCCGTCGCCGATTTATACGAATTGACGGAAGACACATTAGCTAATTTAGAAAGAATGGGTAAAAAATCGGCAGAAAAGCAGATAGATGCTATTGAAAAATCGAAAAATCAACCTTGGGCGCGGGTATTATATGGTTTAGGAATCCGTCATGTAGGAAGCACGATTGCTCAAACAGTTACCGAGAAGTTTGACAGCGTAGAAAAATTAGCAGCAGCGAAAGTTACAGATATTGAAGCCATTTATGGAATAGGTGTAGAAATCGCCGAAAGTATTCATAAATGGTTCCGTATAGAAGCCAATCAATCATTAATTGAACGTTTGCAAAATGCAGGATTGCAATTTGTACAAATGCAACCAGCAGTATCTTCTGAAATTAATCAGAAACTAGCCGGAAAAACCTTCGTAGTTACTGGAACATTACCTACGATTACGCGGGATGAAGCCAAAGAATTGATTCAAAAGTTTGCTGGAAAAGTATCTAATTCAATTCGTAAAAGTACGGATTATTTAGTCGTAGGAGAAAACGCTGGTTCTAAATTAGCAAAAGCTGAAAAATTGGGGATTGCTCAATTGAGTGAAGAGCAGTTATTAGAAATGGTGGAACAGTGAACAGTTAGCAGTGAACAGTGAACAGTGAACAGTAATAGTAAATGTTTTTTTGGTAGTGCGAGCATCTTGCACGAAGGGTATCGAGCGAGCAAGATGCTCGCACTACTTCTGTTCATTGATAACTGCTCACTGCTCACTGATAACTGCTTACATTGCAACGTCTCCAAAGGTTTTGTAACCACTACAAATTTACTATTTACTTGTAATTAAATCTCGCTGCTTAATTATCTTTACGATTCTAACGATGCTCCCAATAATACTCATACTCCGCATCCCGCTCTATAAGAGTCTTGATAGCGTTCCGCACTGCTCGCCAAGTAGACGTATCGGGGTAGATTAGCTCGAAATGTCCGGCATTGGGAAGTACCTCCAGGTTCACCTCTTTATATTTCTTGGCAACTTTCACATATTCTTTAAGATACGTTGCAGGTACGATTTGATCCTCGATGCCCACCAAGTGCCATTGAGGAACTCCCAAGGGTAGCAATTCGCGGGGTGAAGCTTGCTTATACCTGTCGGGTACTTCCGAAGGGAGTCCACCAACAAGCTGCTGAACTGCTCCAAGACAAATGTTCTGCTCCACCCCGGTAATCAGGTCGGGAATACCAGCCAAGGAGACGACACCATGAACGCGCACACCCTCGTCCTCTTCTACATACAACGGGCTGGTTTCTGGGAGGTTACGCCGAGCTGCCAACCATAGCGCTAAATGTCCTCCTGCTGAATGCCCCACAGTCAAAAGGCGGGAAAGATCCAGATCGAATTCGGGTGCAATCGTCTGAAGAAAGTCTGTTCCCAGGGCAACATCCTCAAAGGTTTCAGTCCAACCACCACCGTTGCCGAGCCGACGGTATTCCAGATTCCATACAGCTATACCTTCCTCTTTTAATGCCGCTGCCATTTGTCCCATAAGATTCAGTCCGTATTCTGCCAGCCAACAGCCCCCGTGGATCAGGACTACCACAGGATGCGGGCCAGGTTTTTGTGGCAGATAGAGTTCGCCGAACTGGGAAGGATCTGAACCATAGGAGATACGGCGATCGCCTGGTACATCAGGGAAGGCTGGGATGTCGTCGAGCGTCAAGATGTCGGGCGGCTCTTTATCTCTGGGTCTTCCTTTTTTTTTACCTGGGTTATCTTTTGCTGATACTGATGTAGATTGTGCAATTACGCTACTAGTTCCAATAATTGCAACAGCAGACAGCGCAAGGTTCACGAATTTGCGACGCTTCATTATATGTGCTTTTTTTTATGCAGACGGCTAAAAATTTTCTATGTAACAGAGCATATCATTACTACCTTTCTTCTGCCACTTTCCAAGTATTTGAGTTCTATAAAAGCCTATAGCAGAAGCATGACTACCGTACAATCACTGAAAAATTAAAATTATTTTCACAAATCTTTCCGAAATGGAGCTTTATAGGGTGAAGCTTAAATTACAAAACATTTTTAATCATCGTACCTATCTAAGGAGTGAAAAAATAAAACTATGACTGCTTTCAACAATCCACAAGAAGAAAACTACGAACAGCCAGAAGCTACTAATTCTCTACAACAACAATCAAAAGATATTAATAAAGAAAGAAAAAGCTTGTTTGGAAGTAAAACTTTTTGGGGTATTCTTTTTACATCCACCGCAGCGATCGCGCCTATTCTCGGAAATAATGTCGATATAATCTTACAAGAGAAAAAAGAGCCTGTAAACTACGGTGAAGATGCCGCTCAAATAGTAGTAATTGTTTGCGGTGCAGCAGCATCAATTGTCGGTAGAGTCGAAGCAAAATCGCCTATATATACTCCTAAATGGATGCCGGGACCAAGCGATACGGATTTTAAGGCTTAGGAAATTAGTTAATTTATGAGTAATAAAATCACGATTAATTTTAACTTTTCGGGTTGCATCTGTACTATAAAAATAATCAGGGCTAGAGCCACTTACTACGAACTAAGTTTTTAATTTGAATAAAAAATCAATTACTAACTATTTCAGTAGTATCCACAGCTTTAGCAGCACAAGTTTTTTTATTCCATAAATAAGCACCAATTCCGACAATTAAATTAGAAATACAAGCGGCACCAAATATTCCGTTAACTCCGTAAAGCTTTCCTCCGAAATAGGCTAAGGGAATATACAGTACGAACATCCGCGCTACTGTCATAATTACTGAAGGAATTGGTTTACCCAAAGCATTAAAAGCGGAACTTGCTACATAAATAATTCCCGCACCGGCATAGCTAATTGGTACAATCCATAAATATTGAGAAGCAATTGCAACGATATCCGGATTTGGATTAAAGAAAGCAATTAAAGTCGGCGCAGTCACCGCTAAAACTGCTGCTGCCATCAAACCCCAAAATAAACAAAATACAAAACTTAACTGCAAAGCTTTACCAACCCTTGCATACTTCTTCGCACCCCAATTTTGTCCCACGAAAGGCGCAATAGAAGAAGATAATGCCATCACGGCAATCAATGCAAAAGATTCTATCCGGGATGCAACCCCAAAAGCAGCAACAGCTTCAGCACCAAAACCTGCTAAAAGACTTGTAATTACACCAATCGAAATCGGATTAATCATAGTGCTTGCCGCAGCAGGCAAACCAACATATAAAATATCTTTCCAGCACCATAGCGTATCTTGAATAGTTGGCAGCTTTAAATACAGCATTTTTTCCTTGAAGTGCAGTACAAATAAAGCAGCAATTAAAGTAGTTCCCCTAGAAACTACCGTTGCTAAAGCCGCACCTTGCAATTCCATACGAGGAAAAACGCCTATTCCCAAAATTAACAAAGGATCTAAAGCAATATTTACAGCTGCTGCAAATATCATAATTAAACTTGGCGTTACCGTATTTCCAGAAGCGCGAATTGCACTATTACCCACCATCGGCACTACCAGAAACACCATACCAACGTACCAAATCTGCATATAGTCTCGCACCAACGGCAGTATATCGGGAGTTACACCCAAAGCGGTAAATAAAGGATCGATAGTTAGTAAACCTATAATCACAAAAATTACAACCGCAGTTACCGCCAAAGTCAGACTATTGGTAGTGAACTTTTTTACACGTTGGCGATCGCCCTCTCCAATAGCGCGGGAAATCACCGAAGAAGCCCCCACACCCAATCCCATCGACAAACTACCCAGAGTCATCACCACCGGAAACGTAAAACTCATCGCCGCCAAAGGTTTCGTTCCCAACTGCCCGACAAAATAAGTATCTACCAAATTGAAAGCAATAATCGCAAATACACCCCATATCATCGGTATGGTTAGTTTTACTAAGGTAGAGCCGACATTACCTTCAGTTAATTGTTGTTTCATAAATAAAAGTTAAAAGTTAAAAGTTAGTAGTTAGTGGTTAGTTGATAGTTGCTGGGCATGGGGCATTGGTAATTGGTAATTGGGGATTGGGGATTGGGGATTGGGCATTGGGCATGGGGCATTGGAGATTGGTAATTGGTAATTCGTAATTGGGGATTGGGCATTGGGCATTGGAGATTGGTAATTGGTAATTCGTAATTGGTAATTGGTAATTGGTAATTGGGCATTGGGGATTGGAAACAATTAGGGAGCAAGATGCTCCCACTACAAATTATTTATTTATAAATCTTTCCCCTTGTCTCCTTGTCTCCCCATATCCCCCTCTCCCCCTCTCCCCTTCTACCCCATCTACCCCCTCTCCTCACATTTTCTCATTCACGATTTAAAAAATATGAAAATACTCCTCATAGCCTTTGGCTGGGCTGTTGCTCTTAGTATTGGTACGTTTTTTTTGTTTTTATCAAATCTTTCGCACCATATGAATCTTAAAGATGTTATGTCAGAGTTTACCCGCTATGGTGCGACTATTGGTTCTATCGGAGGATTGACTATAGGTATAGTGCTGATGTGGACTACAAAAGTAATTAAGCCATCTCATGTTGCTTTGATAACCTTCATTTGGGGAGTTAGTTTCTTCAGTGGTTTGACTATAGGTTGGCAATTATTTCTACTGGATGCTTCAAGTGAAATTTTTAGCAGAGGTATGATTGTTGGCATGACTATAGGTGGTACTCTCGGTGGTTTTTTTACGGCTTTACTATTACACCACCACAAACTATTGAATGACTGGATAAATATTTCCCTTGTCACCGTCGGTTGGTTTCTAGCATTATTTGACGGTAGCTCCTTTATCTTCGGCTTTAACTTTGTAGGCATTCCCATAATATTTACTTGCGCCGTTATTACTAGCGGAATGATTATCGGTACAGTTGGTGGCACCATTATGTTTTGGCGAATGAGGTGAATCAGTTAGCAGTTAGCAGTAATCAGTTAGCAGTTACCAGTTAGCAGTAATCAGTAGTATGTAAAGAGTTATTTTCTGCCCTTGTCACCTTATCTCCTCACCATTATGTAGCATGTTTGTAGCGTCTATGTATAGCGGTAATACTCATGAGTCTGAAATTTGAATACAGTAGCGTTAGTGATTCAGAAGATGTGCAAAAATTTGGGAGCATCTTGGAGCAGTGTTTTTTAGCTTCCCCAGGTGAGGAAGAAGCTTGGCTTAAGCGGATGGGTGTGGAAAATATACGTTTAATCCGCGAGGAAAAACAAGTTGTCGGTGGATTGGTAGTTATTCCGATGGGGCAATGGTGGGGTGGCGAAAGTGTTCCGATGACGGGTATTGCTGGGGTTGGTGTTGCTCCAGAGTATCGGGGTAGTGGTGCAGCATTGAGTTTAATGCAGCAGACTATTAGACATCTCCGGAAATTAAAAAAACCTCTCTCCAAACCTCTCTCCTGCAAGGAGAGAGGCTTAATTTACCCCCTTCCCTCGTAGGGAAGGGGGCAGGGGGTTAGGTTTTTGCGTAAATTTGAAACCATATAAATGTTTTCCGGAGATGTCTAATGTGCTTGTTCTACATCGCGAGCATCTACAATTAAATGCATTTCAATAAATACCTGTCGTCCAACAACACCTCGCGATGCAATATCGTGACAATTAACTACTCCGGGAACCGAAAGTGCTATTTTATGAATAATTTCTGGTGCTATTGCGATTTTATCCACTAACCAAGGTAAATTCTCTTTAACAATTGACCACCCACCCACTCCTAAATACCAACATCGCTACTGGTAAAGCCAAAACTATATCTAACCACTGATAACCAAACCAAACACCTATTAAACCCCCAATCACCGTAATAGTTATCCAAACATCACTCATCGTATGTTTGGCATCAGCAATTAAAATTGCACTCATAACACGTTTGCCTACAGCATGCTCAGTAAATGCTACAAATATATTAATACCTAAAACAATTAGTAATATCCACAGTTCAAACTGTGAAACTTTGACTACTCCAGCACCATGCATAATTCTATCAATTACACCTTGAATAATTTCAAAGCAAGCTATACCTAAAAAAGCTGCAATACCTAATGCTCCTAAAGCTTCAAACTTTTGGTGTCCATAAGGATATTCTCGATCGGGCAAGGGGGAAGAAAATTTGTTAGCAACTAATCCTAAAATATTGTTGGCACTATCTGTTACACTATGGAGTGCATCAGCAATTATAGTTAAAGAACCAGTTGATAATCCTACAAAAATTTTTAATCCCATCACTAATAAATTAAACAACAAAGTGATAGTTAAAACTTTTTGAACTGTTAGACGATTATCAAGATGCATAGAGTAACCCTGTTTATTGCCTTGATTTCATTAGAAGTGATACCAAGGCTTTTAATCTTTGTTTACTATCCTTTGTTAAAACATAATCAAAGTTTATATCCAATCTGACGGAGAAAATCTTTGCGTTCCACAATATCTTCAGAAGATTCTACACCCTTCGGGGAAAATCCATCAATAACGCCGATAATACCCCTTCCTTGTTCAGTTTCTGCCACAATCACCTCGACAGGATTCGCAGTAGCACAGTAAATAGTGCAAACTTCAGGAACTTGTCTGATGGTATTAAGAAAATTCATCGGATAAGCATTTTTTAACAAAATAATAAAGCTGTGTCCGCAGCCTACCTCTAAAGCATTTTTCTGAGCAACTGATTGTAAATATTCATCATTTCCTGAATGTCGAACCAAGCAGTCTCCGGAGGCTTCGCAAAAAGCTAATCCAAATTTAACTTGTGTTACCTGTTGAATCATTACTTCATGTAAGTCTTCAACAGTTTTAATAAAATGACTTTGACCGATGATGACGTTACAATCTTCAGGAATTTCTACTGCAACTGTTTGAAGTTTCATAACTTTCATAATCCAAGTAAAAAATAATTTAAAATTATTATTTGTAGTAAAATAATCTTATTTTTATATTAAAAAAAGAATATGGGGAAGTTGTGAAGGTGTTATCTCCCGAATTAAATTTGCTTTTCCTCACAACATCCTCAAATTTATGATTTAATCTTTAAATTGAATACGAGCAAGCCGATACAATACCAGGAGATAGCTATGACTGTTAAATCTGATTTCCTATATTCTCACTCTTCTTATCACGGAGAAGTCAAACCAGAGAATTTGGTTTTCGATACTAATCTCCAAGAATTTGCTCAGAGAGCCAGCTATATTTGTAACCTTGAAACAAATGGTAAACTTTCCCCAGAAGAAGCGTATCAAGAAATTAAAACACTCTGGAAGGATTTGAAAAAAACTAAAAAACAACTTCATATAGGTGAAAATCCTTTTCAAAGTAATACATAAAATCAATCCAGTTTTTATGTAGCAAAAACTTTGACAAAGGAATGAAGATACATGGCTGTGCTAAATAAAACCAACTTCGGTAAAGTTGTTTCAGTGCGGGGTAGCGTAATTGATGTTCAGTTTTGTGAATGTCTTCCAGAAATTTATACTCAGTTGAGAGCAGGTGAAGAGGAGCAAATAATTATCGAAGTTGTCAGTCATGTAAGCGATGAAATTATTAGGGGTATCGCTTTAACGCCAACTTCTGGTTTAGCTCGTAATTCTACGGTAGTTAATTCAGGACATACCTTGCAAGTACCTGTAGGTAAACGTTTGCTAGGTAGAATGTTTAATGTATTTGGAGATGCTATTGATGGTAAAGAACATATAGATGGGGGAGAATGGCGTTCTATACATCAGCCCTCGATTTCTCTAGCTCAACAATCAACAAAATCGGAAATATTAGAAACTGGTATCAAAATTATTGATGTGCTTGCACCTTTGGAAAGGGGAGGTAAAGCTGGATTATTCGGTGGGGCTGGTGTTGGTAAAACGGTTTTGATTACCGAAATGATTCACAATATGGTTAGCCAGCATTCGGGAATTAGTTTATTTTGCGGTATTGGAGAACGCAATCGCGAAGCAGAAGAACTTTATCGAGAAATGCAAGACGCTGGTGTTTTAGATAACACCGTTTTAATGTTTGGTCAGATGAACGAACCGCCGGGAGCAAGGTTTCGTGTAGGTCATGCAGCGATGACTATGGCTGAATATTTCCGCGATGATGCTCGACAAGATGTATTAGTTTTAATCGATAATATTTTTAGATTTATTCAAGCTGGTCAGGAAGTATCCGGTTTGATGGGACAATTACCTTCTCGTGTCGGTTATCAACCAACTCTCTCGACGGAATTAGCTGAGTTAGAAGAACGAATCAGCAGTAGCGCAAAAGGTGCAATTACCTCAGTGCAGGCAGTTTACGTTCCAGCAGATGATTTTACAGATCCAGCAGCAGTTCATACGTTTGGTCATTTATCGGCATCAATAGTATTATCCCGCAAACGTGCCAGCGAGGGATTTTATCCAGCAGTTGACCCTTTGCCCTCTAGTTCTAAAATGTTAACGCTGACAATTGCGGGTAAACGTCATTACCAAATAGCTCAAGCGGTGCGTCAAACTTTAGCGAATTATGACGATTTGAAAGATATTATCGCCATGTTGGGGATTGAAGAGTTATCAGTAAACGATAGAAAAACAGTTTATCGAGCGCGACGATTGGAAAGGTTTTTAACTCAGCCATTTTTTTCCACAGAACAGTTTATTGGTAAAGCGGGTAAATTAGTGAGTTTATCCGCAGCACTCGATGGTTGCGAACGGATTTTAAATGATGAGTTTTCCGAGTATCCAGAAGCAGCACTTTATATGATTGGGGGGATTGATGAAGTTAGGTAATGGGGGGGGAGATGGGGAGATGGGGAGATGGGGAGACAAGGAGAGATTTTCAATCTAAAATCTAAAATCTAAAATCCAAAATCTACAATCTAATAGCTTCTAACTCTTAACCGTGATGCAATTAAAAGTATTGTTACCCATAGAAGTATTAATAGATGAAGCGGTGAGCAAAATTACGGCTGAAGCTGAAAATGGCTCTTTTTGTCTGTTACCAAATCATGTTGATTTTTTGGCTGGATTGGTTCCGGGATTGTTGTTGTTTGAATCAAGTGAGGGAGAAGAAGTTTTTTTAGCAGTAGATGAAGGTATTTTAGTGAAATGTGGCTCCTCGGTGTTGGTGTCGGTGCGAAATGCTGTCAGGGGAACTGATTTAGAAACTTTAAAAAATACTGTGGAACAAGAGTTTCTTTCCTTGGATGAAAGAGAACAGATGACTCGTAATGCATTGGCGAAATTAGAAGCTAGTTTTATACACGGTTTTCTAAAAGTGGGAGGTAAACTATGAAATCTAAGAAGCCTCGCGAACCTTTGGAAGATTTTCAGGAACAGGTTAACGCTAAATCAAAACGCAAGTTGAAAGCACGACGAGAAGGAAATCACACCGTTTGGTTTGGTTTGGGAATGTTTGGCATTATTGGTTGGTCAATCGCAATTCCAACTTTACTGGGTATAGCGTTGGGAATTTGGATTGATACTAAGTTTCCCAGTCAATATTCCTGGACTTTGATGCTGCTGTTTGTTGGTGTTGTTTTTGGTTGTATAAATGCTTGGTATTGGATTGAACGCGAACGTGGCGATGATTGAGTCAGCACAGACTTTACCGCTGGTAATTCTGTTAATGGGTGTGGCTCTTACCCTTTCTATCTTGATTAAGACTTTACTAGAAAAAATTGGGATTCCAGCATTAATCGGCTATTTAACATTAGGGTTTATATTAAAACTTGTAGATGTGGAATGGGATTTTCTATCGATAGAAGCAGAAGAAATTTTTGAGTTTCTTGCCGAACTAGGGATTATTTCCTTATTATTTCGGGTGGGATTGGAAAGCGATCTATTAGGATTGCTACGTCAGTTACCCAAAGCGCTGGGAATTTTAATTGGTGACGTTTTAATTAGTGGTTTTTTTGGTTTTGTTACTGCTTATTTTTTCTTAAAAATAGCTTTGATTCCTAGTTTATTTATTGCTGTAGCATTCACTGCGACAAGTGTGGGCGTTTCGGTGAGTGTTTGGCGAGAAAAAAACGCGATTCGTTCTCGCAATGGTGAAATTCTGCTGGATGTAGGGGAGATGGATGATATAGCCAGCGTCATTTTAATGGCTTTGCTGTTTGCAGTTGCTCCCTCGTTACATAATGGAAATGGCACTACAATATCAATATTATCAACTCTTGCTGTCACATCCAAAGTCTTTTTTATCAAAGCAATTTTCTTTAGTACTTTTTGCTTGTTATTTTCACGTTATGTTGAAATAAATTTAATTAAGTTTTTTAGCAGAATAGAAAAGCCGCCCGATCCCATGTTAGAAGTAGTTGGAGTGGGCTTTATTATTGCTGCGCTTGCTGGATTGCTGGGTTTCTCAGCCGCTATCGGTGCGTTTTTTGCGGGACTTTTATTCAGTCGCGATCCAGAAGCCGTGAAAATGGATGCCTCTTTTGGATCTTTATACGAACTTTTTACACCATTCTTTTTTATTGGTATTGGCTTGAATATTGAACCTCGTACATTGAGTACAGGTTTGGCAATCGGTTCTATTCTGCTAATAGCCGCAGTCATAGGAAAGTTAATTGGTGCGGGAATTCCAGCCTTTTTTGCTACAGGTTGGACTGGTGCCACGCTCATTGGTTTTAGCATGATTCCTAGAGCAGAAATTTCGATGATTGTCATGCAGCGAGGGTTGATATTAGGAGATTGGGCTGTTCCTCAAGCTGTATTTGCTGCAATGGTTTTTGTTTGTGCAACAACTAGCGTCATAGTACCGATTTTTCTACATTATTTACTCGGTAATTTACAACTTCAGGAGGAGTAAAAATGAATTCTTCTATGCATATATTAATAGCTTTAACTTTCGGTTTTGCGATTGGAATATTTTACTTTAGCAGCCTTTGGATAACAGTCAGACAACTACCGACAACACAACAACCGATATTATTAATTGTAGGTAGTTTGCTCGGTCGTTTAAGTATTGCCATACTTGGATTTTACTCAATTATGGGTGGAAGCTGGCAACAATTACTAATTGCTTTATTGGGCTTTGTTTTAGCACGGAGTATTTTAATTAGACGCTGGAAGCCAAGGATATTTTTTAGGTAATTGGTCGTGATTTTCATGCATTATTTATTTATGAAACGCAAAGGGGCGCAAAGGAAAGCGCAGAGGTACGCAGAGGGGATAAATCTATAACTTTTTAGAATTATGGAAATTAGTCCAGACAATATTATTTATTGGCAGTCGGGTGCAATTACTTTAAATGCTACGATTGTATTTACTTGGTTAGTAATGGCATTTTTGGTCACACTTTCTTGGTTGATAACTCGTAATTTATCACCAAATCCGAAGATATCCCGATGGCAAAGTTTATTAGAAATAATTGTCGAGGGAATTGCGAATCAAATTCATGAAGTCAGTCAACAAGAAGCTAGAAAATACATCGGTTTTATTGGCACTTTATTTCTATTTATTGCCGTTTCAAATACTCTCGCAATTGTACCCGGATATCAACCTCCAACTGGTTCACTTTCGACAACAACAGCTTTGGCTTTATGCGTATTCGTCGCAGTACCGATATTTGGTATTATCAAACGCGGCTTTTTCGGATATTTAAGAAATTACATTCAACCGACAATATTTATGCTGCCATTTAATATTATCGGGGAATTTTCCCGTACTCTAGCTTTAGCTGTGAGATTATTCGGCAACATTATGAGCGGTACCATGCTTGTAGCTATTCTTTTATCGCTTGTGCCATTATTTTTTCCGATTGTCATGCAGGCATTAGGATTAGTATTCGGACTAATTCAAGCATACGTTTTTGCAATGTTAGCAATGGTATATATTGCTTCGGCTACTAGTACCCAACAAAATCGAAGTTAGGAGTTAGGAGTTAGGAGTTTTGTTGCCCGGAGTTAGGAATTAATTGCATCCACTGGTTAACTGATAACTGATAACTGATAACTGATAACTGATAACTGAATTATGGATAATCTTGGTTTAATTGGTATGGCATCGATTGTAACTGCTGGGTTAACAATCGCAATTGGTTCGATCGCACCTGCTTTGGGTGAAGGGATGGCTGTTGCTCGTGCTTTAGGTGCGATCGCCCAACAGCCGGATAAGGCTAATGTCATTACCCGCACGCTTTTCGTCGGTTTAGCAATGATTGAATCTACTGCTATTTACTGCTTTGTGGTGACGATGATTTTGTTATTCGTAAATCCATTTTGGGAACATTTTAAAGGAGGCTAAACCGTGCTAATAAATTGGTTTACGGTTATCGCTCAAATAATCAACTTCCTGATTCTGGTTTTTTTACTTCAGCGCTTTTTATATAAACCCATAATGCAAACAATCAAAAAACGACAAACAATGATTGAAGCACGATGGC
>JBARZF010000455.1:0-20690 GCA_049649675.1 Rivularia sp. (in: cyanobacteria)
GGAAAACATTTATATGGTTTCAAACTTACATAAAAACCTAACCCCCTACCCCCCTTCCCAAAAGCGGGAAGGGGGAAATTAAGCCTCTCTCCTGGTAGGAGAGAGGTTTGGAGAGAGGTATTTTTCATTTCCGGAGATGTCTATTCAATTTGGAGTAATCATGGCTGCATCTGGATTCTTCCGCAAACTACACCGTAAAACTGCTTTAATTCTCTTCTTACCTTTATTAATTAGTGCTTTGACGGGAATTTTTTACCGACTAGGAAAAAGTTGGTTTGGAATCTCAAATCAGCTAGGAAATATTTTTATGATGATTCATCAGGGAGAATATCTGGGAACTCCACTAGTACCAATTTACGTGCTTTTAGTTGGTTTGGGACTATTAGGAATGATTGTTACTGGTTTGAGCATGAGTGGAATATTCAGTCAAAATCGTGCTTCTCAACCAAGAAAACTCAATCCTCGTAAAGTTCACCGTATACTTGCACCTATTATATTTTTGCCTTTAACATTAAGTGCGGTAACGGGTGTAATTTATCGATTGGGAAAAAGCTGGTTTGGAATGTCCCCGCAGAATGCAGCAATTTTTCTGAGAATTCATCAAGGAAGTTATCTAGGGGATTTCTTCAAGCCAATTTATGTTTTGTTGGTAGGTTTAGGATTAATAGTCATGTTGATTACAGGAATAAACCAAACAGGAATATTTCGTCAGCCTCGTCACCCACGACAAGATTTAGGAAATTAAACATCATCAATAGTCATTCAAGAAACGTCTCGTATGCTTAATTTTTCCTTGCGGTAGCATAAGTCATAATCCAATACTGCTCGGTTAAGAGGAGATCCTCCCTAACCCTCCGCTAATTTGGAGGGAACTAAGCCCCCCTTTTTAAGGGGGTTTGGGGGATATAAGTATTGTGTCCAATTCCTTAACCGAGCAGTATTGAGTCCTAATCTTGACACTCCCCATCAATGAATTGAAGGGGATTCTAGTTTCACTGTCGTTGCTTACTTTTACAGGTATTGCTACCAATAGAAGCAGAGGCTACAACTCCACTAGCGCGTTAGTTTGGGGATGCCCTCCCCTACCGTTTACACGACTTAAAATTACTTTGGCAGCATTAACATCTCGTTGCTCGGTGTGTCCGCAGTGAGAGCAAGAATGTGTCCGAGTGCTTAAACTTTTTTGAGTTCTAACACCGCAATTACTGCATTCTTGGCTTGTATAGTGTGGTGGAACTGCGATTACTTCACGACCAAACTTACTGCCAAAATATTCGAGCCATTGGCGGAATAGATACCAAGACGCATCAACAATACTCTTGGCTAGCTTGTGGTTTTTCACCAAACCGCTTACATTCAAGTCTTCCAAAACGACCATACTGTTAAGTAGGCATAAGTTACGCGCAAGTCGTTTTGCGTGTTCATTTCTTTGTCTTGTTACTCTTAAATGTTTGCGGGCATAAACACCACGCGCTTTTCTTCTACCAGACGACCCTTTTTTCTTTTTATAAATCCTGCGTTGAGAACGCTTTATATCTTTTTCAGCTTTCCGTAAAAATCTAGGATTCTCTTCATGATTACCGTTGCTATCTGAATAAAAGTATTGTAAACCTACATCAATGCCAACTTCTGCGTTAGTCTCGGGTGCAGGTTGAAGATTATCAATCTTGACGCAAAACTGCACATAAAAACCGTCGGCACGTTTAACTATACGTACTCGTTTTATCAGCTTTTCATCAATAGTATTGATGTCCCATTTGCCTAAAAGTTTTAACTCCCCAATACCTTTTTTATCGGTGAAAGTTATGCGTCTTTTGATTGGGTGCAACTTCCATCCAGATTGTTTGTATTCAACAGAACGACTATGTTTTTTAAAACGCGGATAACCTTTTTTGCCCGGTTTACTTTTCTTGCAATTATCAAAAAACCGATTAATAGCACGTTCTACATTTTCTACAGACGCTTGGCAAGCATGGCTATTCAGGTCTTTTACAAACTTAAATTCGTCTCTTAAATGAGTGTTGTAACGATAAAGCTCTTTTTTACCAACGCCGCGATTATCCATCCAGTAACGCAATACTTTATTGCGGACAAATTGAGATGTCCGTATAGCTTCGTTTATTGCTGTTTTTTTCGATTTATTGGTTACGGCTTTATATTCCATCACAAACACTCTTACATCACCTCCTTGTTATTTTGGTCGCTTCTATATATTATATACGTATTGACTATATAATTGCAATTAAAATAATGAATAAGTTTAAATCAAACAGAAATATTGTTTACTCCTGCAAGTATCACGTTGTTTGGTGTCCCAAGTATCGCCGTCCTGTACTAGTTGATGAAGTAGAAAAACGGCTTAAAGAATTATTGTTTGAAATTGCAGAAAAAATTCAAGTTGAGATAATCAAGCTTGAAACAATGCCCGACCATGTTCATGTTTTATTTGAGTGTGATCCACAATTCGGGGTACATAAAGTAGTTAAAAGATTCAAAGGTGCTACTAGTAGGTATTTAAGGCAAGAATTCCCACATTTAAAAAGTCGCATTCCTACTTTGTGGACTAACTCTTATTTCGTTTCTACGGTTGGTGGCGCTCCGCTGGAAGTTATCAAACAATACGTAGCGAATCAGAAGGAAGTTTGACGGGCAATGAATTGCCCTACGGACTTACCCCATAAATAGAATTTAGGGGCTTGCGTCCTATGATTTTCGGTCAATATACTTGTGTCTTCGCTAATTGCCGCAATAATTTTTCTATTTCTTTCGGATTACGGATATTCATAAATCCTATATCTTCTCTCCAAAAATTACCATCATCGCCTCTAGGTAAGCGAGTTGTAATAATAATATGACCCGTACCATTTCTTTTTTCCTTGCGATACAAATCCTTCAGTTGATTAGGTGCATAATTCCTGATGCTTACAAGTAGCCCGCTTTCAATTAAAATTGCTCTTTTATCAGTAATCAAGTATACCGTTCTAAATGCCTTGAACCATTCTCGTAATGGACCAAGAAACATCCAAACTCCAATTAAAACAAAAGGTATTGCAAAAAGAAAAAATATATTCTCAAACTCAAATTTGATTCCCTCACTTAAGTCTGGAATATTAAAATCTGCTGCATCATATATGAAATATATCGCAATGGCAGTAAATGGAATACCCATACAGAAATAGATTAGTGATTCAAAAGTGAAAAAGCCATGAAGAGGCTGCCCAACCCATACTACTGATTCTCCAATTTCAAGCTCTTTATCAATTGCTTTGCGGAGCTTTGCTGAGATTTTTGGCTTATTTAACATAGTTAATTTCTCCATCTAACAAAAAGTAATTATCCGGCATTAGGAATCAGCCGCTCATAGAAAAATAGACAACCGTGCTTAACTATCAGATATTTTTGCTTTTATATTTTTAAGACTGTCTGTCATTTCTATGGGGAAAAGAATAACCGTATTTGAAGGGCTAGCACCAAGAGCATCAATGGTTTGCAGTCTCCTCAATTCCAAAGCTATTGGATGGCTTTTCATCACCATCGCAGCTTGCATTAAGTTCTCTGCTGCTAATTTATCACCTTCGGCTTTGGTAATTGTCGCTCTCTTTTCTCGTTCCGCAGAAGCCTGACGCGACATCATTCTTTTTAAATCTTCAGGTAATTCAATATCCTGCAAGCGAACCGAATCAAGATGTAAACCCCATTCCTGGACTTTCTCCTCAACCGCTTCCAGAATTTGCGCTTGAATTCGCTCCCGCTCGGACAACAATTCATCTAATGTTAATCCACCGATAACGTCTCTGAGTGCAGCTTGAGCATACTGCGAGATAGCAAACTGAAAATCTCGAATAGAGGTAACAGCCTTTTCTGAATCGCTGACTAGAAAAAATAACGCACTATCAATTTCTGCCGGAACATTATCTCGGGTAATGACTTTTTGATGAGGAATATTAATAACTAAAGTCCGCGTATCGATAAAACGCACCGTCTCAATTCCTGGAATCACGTAAAAAAGTCCCGGTCCTTTTACACCGACGAATTTACCCAAACGAAGAACAACTCCCCTTTCCCATTCTGCGGCAACACGTACACCGCTAACAACAACAATCCAAGATCCACCTGCTACAATAGCTCCCACCTTTTTCTGAGGAGAGCCGAACATGGCGATCGCGGTTAATCCTAAGATGGGAATTAGAGTTAAAACACCTCGCAATCCCTTTCCTAAAGAAATATGTCCTTCTGTAGGAGTTGCGTACAGTTTTGAAGAGTCCTGCATATATAACCTCCATTATGTTATTTGAAGAGTTAATAGATATATAGTATTTGTTCGATGAAGCTTTATCTTACTAATTAATTCTCTCATATTCATAACACTTTAAGTGCTTTCCGCAACTATTCTTTAGCAAAGAGATGAATTGAGTTGATCTGATTTGTCATCTATCAAAAGATATAAAGCATAAAAAAACATTAAATCATCTGATATTTAAAATAGCGATCGAGGCAGTTCCCGTTAAATACTGAATCTTAATTATCTCCACTAATCACCATTTTCCTCATAAGTTCCTCAAATTGTTTTCTTAAGTTGTAATTAGATTGAGTATTGATGGCTACCCATAGGAACCATACAGGAGAATTGCATCATGCTATTTCGCCAATTGTTTGATCCCCAAACCTCAACTTATACCTACCTGATAGCCGATGAATTAACAAAAGAAGCGGTATTAGTTGACCCCGTTCTAGAACAGGTAGAGCGAGATTATAAATTAATTCAAGATAATGGTTTAATCCTAGACTGCTGTTTAGAAACCCACGTACACGCCGACCATATCACGGGTACAGACAAACTTCGTCAACTTACAGGTTGTCTGGGTGTAGTTCCGGAACACTCAACCGCAGCTTGTGCAGATGTCAGAATCGAAGCAGGTAATAGTCTCGGGGTTGGGAAAGTCAATATTTTGGCGATCGCAACTCCCGGTCATACAAGCTGCCATATGGCATACTTAGTTAATAAAGACCGGGTATTAACTGGAGATGCGCTGTTTATTCGCGGTTGCGGTCGTACCGATTTTCAAAATGGTGATGCAGGTACTTTATACGACTCAGTAACGCAGAACTTGTTTACTCTACCTCCGGAAACATTAGTTTATCCAGCCCACGACTACAGAGGACACACCGTTTCCACCATCGGTGAAGAAAAACAATTCAATCCTCGGTTTGCAGGACGTAACCGCTCAGAATTCATCGAATTAATGAACAATTTAGACCTTCCCAATCCGAAAAAGATTATGGAAGCAGTTCCAGCTAATGAGCTATGCGGTAGGGTTCCAGCGTGAGATGGGGACAAGGGGATGGGGAGACAAGGAGACAAGGTGAATTTTGACCTTTGACCTTAATTACTCATAACTGCTCACTGCTCACTGCTCACTGCTCACTGCTCACTGCTCACTGCTCACTGCTCACTGCTCACTGGTAACTAAAATGAGTATTTATCAATCTAAACAAGGATATATCATTATGACGAGCTTTGTTGAAAACAAACTGCAAGAAGTTGATGCTGCGACGCTCAAGCAATTGATGGAAGAAGATGGAGCATTATTGATTGATGTTAGGGAAAAAAACGAATTTGCAGCAGAACATATTAGGGGTGCTAAATTAATGCCTCTTTCTCATTTTCATCCTGGAAAAATATCGAACGAAGCACATAGAAAGATTGTTTTACAGTGTCAATCGGGTAATCGTTCGGCTAAAGCTGCCGATAAAATGTTCGCAGCGGGTTTTAAAGAAGTTATTCATTTAAAAGGAGGTTTACCAACTTGGAAAGCCGCAGGTTATCCTACTCAGAAGAATAAAAAAGCACCGATTAGTATGTTTCGCCAAGTTCAAATTGTGGCAGGCTCTTTAGTATTCTTAGGAACCGTTTTAGGTGTTTTTGTATCTCCGTGGTTTCTCATTCTCAGTGGTTTTGTAGGTGCTGGATTAGTATTTGCTGGAATCACAGATACTTGCGCGATGGCATTGTTACTAGCGAAATTACCCTACAATCAACCGGAAGTTGACCCGGAAGATATGCTGATTTGAATTTTGAAAAACGACAAAATACAAATGTAGAGACGCGGCCTTCGCAGGGTGCCCGATAGGGCATTACCCTTGCGTCTCTACAATAAACCTAATATATGCCTTTTATACAACATAATTAATATGCGCTTATATCAACTATCATCCCAAAAATATATCTTATTCAAATTCAAAAAAATAATGTTAAATGAAACCAAAAATTTCAACAACCAAAAGCGTAAAGCTGAAATTAAGTAATTATCTACCTTTTCTCGATTGGCGCTACTAAGCTGATGTGCAGCTAAATTATATAATGCGTTAGCGCAGCGTGTCCGCAGGACATAAAAGTGAAAGTATTGTAGTGCGTTAGCGCAGCGTGTCCGTTAGGACATACATCTTGCTCGCGAGTATTATACAAATTAAGTGCGTAACAGCTTACAAACATATTTTTTGAATAAATTAATAATCACCGCAGTTTTTCCGTATCAGTTGATTGATTTCTCCTGCAACAGTCAAGAATTTCCATCGAGGAGTTTTCTGTTGATTTTGTTGTGTTTTCAAAGCATTTTCAATGGTTTCACCAGCTTGCAATTGCAGAGTTGATGATTTTCCTCCCACACGAACAGTGAGAAGGTGGGGATTAAGAGTAGGTTCGGATGGGATATCAGGAGGAAGTTCGGTAAAATTCACATCGGATAGAACTTTAGCAATACTTGCTAATTCCCGTTTATCAAGAAGGCAGGTTTTGTAAGCAGATGACACTGTATCGTTAACAAAACGATTAGCCCGAGAGGTTCCATCAGGAAGGATTATCCAAGATGTTCCAGAAATACCTACAAAGCCCATCTGCCCATCTTTAAATTCTAACTCTGTGATTAGATTGCCATCTTGCTTGAGAAAAGGATTGTTATTAAGTTTACCTATTGCCATAACAGTCATGAACCCTAAAAAAGATATAAAAATGGTGATTAAAATCAGTTGTTGAAGCAAACGCTTGTTCATAGTCCTACGATATCATTACAGCCAGGGGGTTATAAATCGTGAATTTTGTAGTTTTAGAAATTGTCCGAACCTCACCCCATCCCTCTCCTTACTAAGGAGAGGGTGCCGTAGGCGGGTGAGGTTTTATAATAAATTTATTCGGATTAGTACTAAACAGGAATTCCTCGTTCGGCTTCAAAGATTCGCTTAATGGTTGCTTTGTACTCACCACCACACCAGTATTGATCGATCAGTAGGAGTATATCTTTAGCGTATTTGAAGGTAGGCGAAGTTGTACCCAAAAGAAGTATGCTACCGAAAACTAGAAAGTCGGAAACTTCTTGTCCGAGTTCTTTTCTTAAATCCCAACAAGCTCCACCCCAAACTCTACCGCGAGCATGGGGTTGTGGTGGTGCGTCTGGATATCTAAAGTTATTATCGCAATTGCGAATGACTCCACCGGCTTCGGGAGCAGGCACTACATACTCTCCAACTTGAGGATCATCTGTTAAAGAAGCAGCGAAATAATCAGAATAGCCCTCGTGTAATGCTGCTCCATCTTTTCCAAACATAGCAGGACGATATTCATCTATTAAGGCATGGGTGAACTCATGAGCAACTACATCGACTTCCTTAGCTAAGTCGTTGAGTCCATGAATATTTCCCGGATAGCTGCCATCACCGAAGTAAATTTGTCCTGTTGCAGAACTGTAATAAGCGTTGTCGTAGTTAGTTCTGGTATGAACGTTAGCAGCTAATTGTCCGTTGTTAGCTTTACCATAGACGTTATTAACTTTAAATCCTCGGAATCCTAAATTGAGAAAGTATTGGTAAACTTTTTCTACGGCATAATAAACTTGACATTCATCGAAATGGGTATTTTCGGGAGGAAAATCAAATCTAAAGTTACTACCTACCATTGCTTCAGGTACATCTTCGTTAATGACCTTACAATATACACCATCCAGCTTTTTGTAAGGTGATTTAATATCTCGAAGCATCACAGTTTTTAAGGCTGTTTCTTCTGGATTCTCAGGGTAAACTCTTGCTCGGGGAGCAAAGTAGTGAGAATGAAACATCATCGAATTGTAACTGTCAACTATTTCTCCATCCTGGGTATTTATAAAATATTCCCAATCACCCAAAGGATTTTCAGCCGGAATAGTCAAGTGATAAGTTTCTACATGTCCATCCTGTGTTGGATAAAGAACGGTTTTGTGAGCAATATGACCTCTCAATTCAAAAGCTTCACCCAAATCTTTTCGAGCAATCTGACGAGCGTCTTTCAGAGATATAGTCTTTTCGCTACGTTGAACGGAAATTTGGGCACGCAAACCACTTGTCACCATCCGAACTTGATTTTTCTCATCTACACCCACCAAAACGCTTGCACCAAAAACGGGTAATCCCTGATGATTTTGCTGGAGACGAATAAACTGCAAACCGCTCCACTCAAAAGAGTCAACTTCAGTTAGTTCTTCTGCATCGTCTGTACTTATCCCTAAAACTTTAGGGTTTTCCATCAAGAAGGATTGACTGGCTCCTGTGGCACTACCTGCCATTGCCATCGATAGTTTACCTTCGATCCAGCTAGGGGTTCCAGTTGTTGTATTCCATTTAACAGAAGCTCCCGGACGTTTTTCTAAAAGTGCTTTGCTTTCTTGGGAAGCAAAAGCCATTGGTTGGACAGTTTTATCGGATAATAAAGCATCAATACGATTTCTGTTAGCAGGGTGACGTAAGCTAGATTCTTCATGAAACATATGAATAGTTACTAATTTTGTAGACAAATCTACTCAAGCTTTATAAGGTTTAAACCTTACTGGGCTAACTACAAGCCTCTCTACTGAGTCTCTGTTAAAAACAGAATCCCCAACTACTTTTCTTAAAATATTTAAACTTCCGTTTAAATCCGCATTTATTTTTAAATCTTTAGAAGATTTAAATAAACCTCGTTTAACTCTATTACCTTGGTATTTGGAATGTTTTTTAATTGGTTCAAAATCTAAAAAACTACACTTTGAAGTATAACTTTCTTCATTTGTTGTTACTTTAATTCCGACTAACTCACATTTATAAATTAGTTGGTTTATCAATGTTGAGTGAGGAACACAGACAAAGTGTTGATTATTTCTTTTACCAATTTTAATACTCTGCTTCCATCCTTCATTTTTACCAATTACTAAATGACTAACACCACGCTCTACCAGTTTATTTACTATAAATCTGCTAGCTATATGGATGTAATAATCCATTTTATTGTTACGCTTTCGTGTTAATGCTTCTAGCTTCTTAGAAGTGTATTTGTTTTCTGGTAAAAATGATTTAAGTTTTGATTTCAGTTTGTTGTACCATTGATTATAAGATTTAATCGCTTTACCACAAACGATAAACGGTTTAAACTCTGGATTATTACTACCAACAGTTGCTAAGTTATTTAAACCAACATCTATAGAAGCTATAACTCCATTATCAGCAGCAACCATTGGCGTTGGTACTTCATAAACTATCTCAACTACATAATATCCATATTTGGGTACAATTCTAACTTCATCTATATTGGTAATATTAGTTTTGACTTTTAAGCTTAATCCTGATGGGTTGACAAAACCTTTCTTTAACCACTTTTTAGAAACTGCTTGATTGTTAAAAGTTAATAAGTTTCTACCTTTTTCTTTATGTTTATATTTAGGTAATTTTGGTTTACCTGTAAAAGCGTTCTTGTTTTTTGAATAACTTTTAATCGCCTTAAGGTAAGATTTAAAAGTATTACTAACTTGCTTAATTACTAACTGAGATATTTTAGCTGGTAAATTTTGATAATCTTCAGTAAGTTTTAAAAGATGATATAGCTCATTGAATGAAGGAATCTTATCACCTTTAAAATAACATTGTCTACAGATATAAACAGAACAGTTAAATAGATTTTTAGAAGCAAAACAAGCTGTATCTATTTCTTTAAACTTAGGATGAGTTTGTTTGATCTGGTGTTTTTGAATTAGTTTCATCATTATAAGTTTATTATAACTGACATCTGACTATGTTTATGCCTATTTGTCTATATTTTACTAATTCAAACTAAATACTCCTTTTTCTTTGTTTAATTTGCTTGTTGTCTTCGATTTCAAAATTAGGAGAAAAATATGAGGAACTTGTGAGGAAATTTACCTACTGGTTAAAAATAATGCTAGTTTTTTCAACAGTTTGATTTAAAGTATATTTTTTGTAAATACTTTTTGTGTATAGATTTGAGCTAGAAAATTTCTGCATTTTAAATTGATTATTATTCTCTCAATGTATAAAATATACTTCTATAATCCGGTTGCTTCAAATCTAAAACTTGTAAATTTATCCCTATTCACGGTTTATGAGAGATAGGTAATTTCTTCTTCTCCTGCTTCTTACTCTCTTCTGGCTCTATAATTACCTATCTCTCTTTATTCAGTTAGAACCACGAACTTTAGTGAAGCCAGTATGATAATCGTGGACATTAGAAAGCACAATCGATGCATTTGTGTCGTAAACAATATATTTCACAATTACACCACCGCTATGACGCAAGCGATTGCTTAGAAAACTTTGGCTTGTACGGTTGGTACCACCAGCAAGAATTTCCACAGATAGAAAATATATCTTATTTTGTTCGGAATCTACAATTGATTGAAGACTTCGGGAACTAGCAATGGCTTCCAAAAGACTTTTTCCTGTATTTTGATTAGTTAATTCACCAACTAATTTATCAAAAGACTTATTGACTTCTTTTAACTTAACGAGCTGCTCTGGAGTCAAATTAGCAATTATATTTTGTGCTTGTTGCTGAAACCGGCGCAAATTACTAATATCCTCAAAAATACTTTCAATTGCATCTTCTCTAATTAAAGGATATTCTGCTGGGTAATAAACCGATACATTAGATCGATCTGCCTCTCGAAATTTAGAACTCAGTTTTGCAACAAATGCTTTAGTGTTTACGTTAACTGTTGTCCCCGTGAAAGTCTTATTCACTCTAAAAAAGGGTAATAAGTCGAATAAAAAACCAGCTGTAGCTGTGGCACTAGGAGGTATAAAAGAAGAACCATCACGGTCGGGAATCTCTATATTATCAGGTATCAATTCTTGATAATCTTTTTTGATTGAATCAATTCGAGCCTTGAAAAGTTCATAATCCAATTTTATAAGTGCAAATGGTACTGGTTTTCCATCAAAAACAATTAGAGAAACTTTAGAACTCACTTGATCGAGTATTTCAGTTTTGATTTCTTCAGTTACTACTTCCATGATTGGGTTCATGGATTGATAGGCTAGAATTTGATTCTCGAATGTTACATTCTTATCGGCTGAAATTGTACCATTAGGTGCTTTAGATGAATCAATCTTTGGTAATAATGCTTCTGCTGCGGCTCTTTGAGCTTCTATCCGAGCTTTCTTATTCTCTTCAAGTATCTTCCTTTCCTGCTCAATTTTAGTTTCATTTTGTAATTTTTCTATTTGTTCTTTCTGCTCCTCAATAGTCTGCCCTAAAACTTGAGAATTTATTCCAATTCCAAACAAGCTTAATACAGTAATCAAAGTAAAAACCGTTGTGTACTTGAACACTATTTGAAATTTATTGTTATTCATAATCACCTACCAACCCAAGACGTGGTGAACTATTAAACTAGGAAGGAATATAAGTTCTTCTCCTTCTTTTTAAGTAGTTTATTGTCTACAATTTCAAGATTAGGAGAATAATGTGAGGATTTCGTGAGCATACTCAGTTGTACGTAAAAAATATACGTAGTAATACTATTTAACTGATTTTTAGTATATTTATTTCAAAGCATTGCTATGCAAAGCTTGAGGTTGAATCAATTGCAAAAATATTATTTATAATTGTTTTTTATTGTATTAAAAACTACAGTCAGGCCAATATTTGATAAAATGGGCTTTGATAAACCTTATTTATTTAGAAGCGAGAAAATAAAGCTTCATGTAAGTTTGCTTCTTTTGCAAGATTTGCGCTGAATATATAAGTAAAGAAAATTTCAGATATTGAAGGTTACGCAAAACTTAAATTTGTTCTATTGTAAAGGTTGAAGATAAAAATGCTTTATTAAAATTACCCACCGCACTTGCACTATGCAGCAGAACCAGCGATTTGCACTGGAACAAGCGATAGAACGCAATCCTTTGATTGTCACTCCCAACACACCATTAGTTGAAGTTATTCAGCTAATGAGTCAGGGGTGGGTAAGAAGTTGCCATCTCGATCGAAATCATTTCTCTTCAGATGAAAATCAGGTGGTGTCAGCGCATAGCAGTTATGCCTTAGTGATGCAGGTACAAACGGTAATTGGTATTTTTACAGAGCGCGACATGATGCAGTTGCTTGCTGCTGGCAGAATACGACAGGAGACAACGATTGCAGAAGTAATGAGTCGGGAAATAGTGACGCTCAAAGCTTCCGAAATTGAAGATGTTTTTACCGTCTTGAGTTTGACTTGCGATCGCAACATTCGTCATCTACCAATTGTTGATGATCAAAACCAACTTCTGGGGATAATTACCCCCGAAGGAATGCGAAAAGCGCTTCATCCTACTGAATGGCTGAGATTTCGCCGGGTTGCTGAAGTGATGAATACCCATGTTCTTCACGCACTTCCAACAGTATCGGTGTTAGATGCAATCAAATTAATGGTTGAACATCATGCTAGCTGTGTGGTGATTGTACAGGGAAATGGGGAATGGGGCATTGGGGATGGGGCATTGGGCAATGAAGATATGAATTCTCCATCTTTTCCACTCATCCCTATTGGAATTCTTACCGAACGCGATATCCTGCAATTTCAGAAGTTGGAGTTAAATTTAGAAGGCACGCAGGTACAAACTGTGATGAGTTCGCCGCTATGTTTGGTAAATGCGGAGGAGTCATTATGGGCTGTACACCAGAAAATGCACCAGTATCGGGTACGACGGTTGGTGATTGCCGATCAACAAGCGGGAGAATTACGGGGCATAGTTACCGAAACTAGCTTATTGCAAGCCTTAGATCCGACTGAGATGTATGGGGTTTTAGATTTATTACAGCAAAAAGTAGAAAGCTTGGAGCTACAAACAAGTGAATTATCGCAAAGCTACACCAAGCAATCTCAACTTTATCAGCAAGTACAGACAGCACTCGAAGAACGCAAGCAGATAGAAAAAGCACTGCGAGAGGAAAGAAATTTAACATCTGCTATTTTAGATGTAGCTGGGGCTTTAATTGTTGTTCTGGATAAACAAGGAAAAATTGTTAGCTTTAACCAAGCCTGCGAAAAAACAACTGGTTATAGCTTTGAAGAACTAGAAAATAAGCAGGTATGGAATTTAATTGCTCCCGAAGAAATAGGAACTACTACAAAAGTTTTTGAGCAACTCAAAAAAGGTGAGTTTCCCAATCAAAATCAAAACCACTGGGTAGCAAAAAATGGAAGTCGCCGTTTAATTAGCTGGTCAAATACTTGCTTGATTGATGATGATGGTTCGGTAAAATATATTATCGCAACTGGAATTGATATTACTGAAAAAAAGCAAATAGAAGAAGATTTAAATCGCTTTTTCTCGCTTTCTTTAGATATGTTATGCGTAGCTGGATTGGATGGCTATTTTAAACAAATGAACCCAGCTTTTGAAGAAACTTTAGGATATACCAAAGCAGAATTATTTGCACAATCTTTTTTAAGTTTTATTCACCCGGATGATGTCGTACCAACTTTGACGGAAATGGATAAACTTTCTCAAGGAGTCAAAACGATTGCCTTTGAAAACCGCTATCGCTGCAAAGATGGTTCCTATAAGTGGTTGCAGTGGAGTGCGACTCCTTACGAACAGCTACTGTATGCTGTAGCGCGAGATGTAACTGAGTATAAACAAACGCGAGAAAAAATCAACGAGCAAGCTGCTTTACTAGATGTTGCAACGGATGCAATTATGGTTCGGAACTTGGAAAACCAAATCTTGTTTTGGAACCAAGGAGCAGAACGTTTATATGGTTTTACTTCAGCGGAAGCCTTGGGAAAAAATGCTAATGAATTGCTTTATCGTAAGTCTTTATCGCAATTAGAAGATATCTATCAAGTACTGTTTGAGGAGGATTATTGGAAAGGGGAACTACATCAAATGACTAAAGCTGGCAATGACATTGTGGTTTTTAGTACTTGGAATTTAGTACGTGACGAACAAGGAAACCCCAAATCAACATTAATTGTTAATACCGATATTACCGAAAAAAAGCAATTAGAAGCTCAATTTCTCCGCGCTCAACGTTTGGAAAGTATCGGTACGTTATCTGGTGGTATTGCTCATGATTTAAACAATATTCTTACCCCGATTTTGGCGATTTCTCAGCTTCTTCCGCTGACAATTCCGCAAGCAGATGAGCAAACAGGGCATTTATTCGATGTACTTGAAAATAGTGCCAAACGAGGAGCAACTTTAGTTAAGCAAGTGCTATCTTTTGCGCGAGGAGTTCAAGGCGATATAGACAGCGTAGCTGAACGCACTCCGCTACAAGTTAAGCATATCATCTCGGAGATAAAAGATTTTGCTCGCAACACTTTTCCTAAATCAATCGAAATTCAAGTGGCTTTACCTGATGATTTACGGTTAATTAGCGCCGATGCAACACAAATTCATCAGGTATTAATGAATCTTTGCGTTAATGCTCGCGATGCCATGACTAACGGTGGTACGCTAAGTATAAAAGCTGAAAACATTGATATCGATCAAAACTATGTCAAAATGAATCTTGATGCAACCGTAGGAAATTATATTTTAGTTACAGTTGCAGATACGGGTACTGGTATTCCTCCAGAAACTTTAGAAAGAATTTTTGAACCATTTTTTACTACCAAAGAGCAAGGTAAAGGTACTGGATTAGGACTTTCAACCACAATTGGTATTATTAAAAGCCACGGTGGTTTTATTAATGTCTACAGCGAAGTCGGTGAAGGAACAAAATTTCTAGTTTATTTACCAGCAGTTCATATAGAAGAAATTGTACAAGATAAACAAATAGAAATTCCCGAAGGAAAAGGAGAATTAATCCTTTTGGCTGATGACGAGATGAGTATTAGAGATATTACTAAAACATCTTTAGAAAACTGTAATTATCAAGTACTTACTGCTAGCGATGGAATTGAAGCAATTGCGCTTTATGCTCAATATAGAAACGAAATTAGCATCGTATTAATAGATATGATGATGCCGGAAATGGATGGTGTAACGACTATCCGCACGCTGCAAAGAATGAATCCTCAAGTGAAGATAATTGCTGTAAGTGGATTAGCTACCAGTGATAAGGTAAGCGCAGCTATGAGTAGTGGTGCCAAATTATTTTTATCAAAACCTTATACCAGCGAAGAATTATTGAGAAAGCTGCATCAAGTTATTAATCTTGAATGATATAGTAATTCGGGCGTTGCTGAATTCGGGTATGAATCATGAATGTAGAGACGCGATATATCGCGTCTCTACAAGGATTTCGGTTATCCAATAAATCAATTATGACCTAACGGTCACGCTCCGCTAACATACATCAAATCAGCAACGCCGTAATTCGATTTATATAACTGTATGAGTTTACGATCTTAAGACAACAAATATTTTTCCTCACAAGTTCCTCACATTTTTCTTTTACCTTATATATTGAACTTGCCAATAATCAGATTAGCTATTTGATTACTGTGTACAAAGATAGTTTTATATTTATTAGGCATCACCTTTACCTATAAATATAAAACTATTTTTCTTATATGCTATTTTTAATTACTATCTACAGAAAAACTTTTATACTATAGAGAAATTATCATCTGTTGCATTTGCAGCATTCTTTTTTATGAAATTTTCTTTAAAACAACAACACCCAAGCATCTACTTGCTTAGTGATTTCCTCTTATTTGTTGCTTTTACAGGGACGTACTAATCAATCATTCAGAATTATTAGTAACGTTGCCCCCTGACTCTCACAGCGAGGAATTATAAGCCTTCGAGTTGGGTGTTGTTGTTAGTTTTCGAGACAGATTATGAAACAGTTTACTTACCTCTTCACTCAATTTAACCTGTACGTACCAGGATATTTTATCTGCCAGGGAAGCCTTAATTAGCTTCATTTTTAATATAGCAATCATTAGTTAGATACAGACAATTTTGAAACGAATCTTTACCTTTAACTAACTTAATATTTTCTAGTTAAAATAGTTTAGTTTGTATGACAATAAAATACTACATATATCCCCATTGCAGACCATTATGAAGCGATTGATTAGATTTATCGAGCTTTGACAGCAATACCTTCTTTAATTTGTTCGCTCGGATATAAGATTACGATGTCATTCTTCTTGAGTCCTTGTTGAATCTCTACTTCGTAATTACTACGATTTCCTATTTTTACGGTTTTACGATGGGCTTTTCCATCCTTTAGAATAAACACGCACCAATTAGCATCACAGCGGAAAATACTACTTAAAGGTACTTTCAAGATGTTTTTACCTTCCCAAACCACGATTTGCACGTCAACTCGATAAGCATCGCCGAAAAAACTAGTAGAATTAATAAAATCACCAATCACGTTAACTCGCTGTTCTTCCACTCCCAAAGCAGAAACTTTAGTAAAAGCTGATGGTTCTATCAACCCGACTTCGGCTTTTAAAGAATTTTCAGTAGAATTGTGAATATTATTTCCCTGCTCAATTAAAATTGGATCTCCCGGTTTGATTTTGAGTGCATCCCGCGATAAAACATCAATTACTAATTCTAAATCTTTGGGGTTGCCTACTTTTATTAATGGGGTGCCTTCGCTGACAAAATTTGAACTTTTTTGTAATATCCGCAATACTCTTCCATCGATAGGTGAATAAATATTAGTTCGAGATGCATCATCTTGTAGTTTAGAAAGTTGTGCTTCAATACTCGCAATTTGAGCATCATAAACTTTAACTAAATAATCGGGGTCGCTTTGTTCTTTTTGTTGCACTTTTAACTCTGCTCGTATTGCTTCTACTTCCTTGGCTGCGGCTGAAGCTGCTAAAACGGCAGACTCTAATTCTTTTTGTTTTGTAGTTTGATTAAGTTCCGCTCTTTCTTTGTCTTGACTTGGTATTGCTCCTTTGGCTGCTAACTCTTGAGAGCGTTGTGTATCGCGTTGTGCTTGTGCGAGTGCAGCCCGTGCTTGAGCTACACTAGCTTCAGCTTGAAGCTGGTTGGCGATCGCCGCACTGATGCGACTGCGAATTTGAGCTAGTTTTTCTGATTTCGGTCTTAAAGTAGCAACTCCTTGACGTTGCGCTTTGGCTTCTGCTAATTTTCCCAAAGCTTCTTTGACTGCTGTATTCAATGGTAAAGGATCAATAGTTGCAACTACATTTCCTTTTTTCACCGAATCGCCTTCATCTAACTTAATTCTATTGAGACGACCGTTTACAGTTGCCGAAATCAGAAAATCTTCTTTAATTCGAGTTTTACCTTCAGCATTTACCGTTACTTGCAGCGTACCTTGTTCAATAGGTTTAGTATCGACCAATATTGGTGTAGGACGAAACGCTAAAACAACAAGCACGCAGGTAGCAAGTCCAATAGAAGTATAAATTAATTGCTGACGAGTAAATTTAGGTAAGCGTCTTTTGAACCCATCAGATTTACCATCTTGTTGATGTTTATCTTCTTTATCGGCTAAAAATAGTTTGTTCATAAGCTTTGTAATTGCAGACTATCCGATTAATTGAGCTACCCGGATTGCAGATGTAATTGCACCTTCATGTAAACCATCTCCTAAGTAAGCACCTGCATGATAGGTATGATTTTCTCCATTAGTATCAATTACTTCATCTCGGTATCGGAAGGATTCAACAGTGTAGAGCGGTGTATCATGTTCCAAACGCTGAATAATTTTATCTCCATCGATTAAAGATTCAAGATTAAACGCCAAGTTATATTTAACTTCAAATGAGACACCACACAATTGATTGAGATAAGCATTATATCCCCATCCCGTCGCCGTCTCGAAAAAATCAAACTCCGAGGGTTGTTTAATACCATATCTATCGTACATTGAACTATCGGCATGAATCAGCGTGACTATTTGATTGTTCTCCCAAGCACCAAAGCGTCTAATTTCAGCAGCCGTTGGATCTAACAATAGCTTTAGTACCCGATCCGGTGGAGTTGCAAACACAACTTTATCAAATCTGTAGGTTGCACCATTCGATAGTTCGATTTTCACACCATCCGCCATTCTTGAAACATCCGCGACGTTGATATTTAGCAGAATTTCCCCTTTGAAACGCTGTAAAATCTTTTCAATATAGGAATATACCCCCCCTTTGATTCTAAACCAGTCGATAAAAACATAATCTCGCAGAGACAGAATCCCCAGTTCCGCAGGAAAATCATCAATCAGTTCAAAGTGCATCGAATAACTGTACATCGTCAGCAATTTGATCCAGATGTTTCTAATACATTGAGTTTTTAAATAGTGAGACAAAGAGCGATTGTAGACTTCTGGTATTTGAGCAAAATGAGTTCTTAACCAAAAACCAGCCGAACGAGCATATAAACCGTCAAGCTTGACAAATTCAATTAGTCGCTGTAATCCAGTAAAATTGTTTCGGATAGAGGAGGCAGAATGTATATGATGACCATTTTTGAAATACATAGTAGAAGCTAAATCTACAGGTTCTAAATCAACTTCTAATTCTTTCATCAAGTTAAGAAAGTTATGAAAATTACCGGGAAATTCCAGTACTCCACCTTCTAAAAACTCGTCACATTCACAGCGATCGGGTTTCACATTTTTATTAAGAGTCCGAATATGTCCTCCTAGAATAGGCTGCTTTTCAAATACCGTGACATGATGACCTTGTTTATCGAGAAGATAAGCCGTGACTAAACCGCTAGCTCCCCCACCAATAATAGCTATTCTCATTTCTCAACTCCTTATATTAATTGTTCGCTGCTAACTATTTGTTAAAATCTTTTCTCCCGAGAGCCTTTGATATAAAAGCGCTCCCGTCCAAAACGTCGGTGCAAAGCCTGGATAACCCGATGAAGCATTACAAAAATAGAAATTTTTCAAAGAGGTTTCGTGGTTTAATCGACCAATCCCCATGTTTTTAGGTGTAAGACTAGAACCGTAGGAATTACCATGAGGACAATGACAAAACCGTTCGTTAGTTGTCGGGCTGCCCGTGATTTTAAAGACTAAGTGTTGCCGAATATCTGGAATATAATGCTTCTCAACAACATCTAAAATAGAGTTTAGAATTTCATCTTTCTTTTGCCGATAAGCTTTTTCATCTCGTGTTTTAAGTTCTTGAAAATAGCTGTAGTCAGCAACAGTCAAAAACTCGATAATTTGACAGTCTTCCGGACAGTCGCGTTCCTGGGTAGTCAAGAGAGTGGGAGTAGTAATGGCAAAGCTAGGATTCGAGTAATCATGAGAAACGTACATTTGATAGAATGCCTCATTCAAGTCTTGATGACCTGTATGAAAAGTATTCCATTTACCAAATCCATAGTCTCGCAAGTCAATATCTTTGACTACACAGTATGCCATGTAGTTTGAGGGAGAATACTGATAATTAAGTTTTTTTCGTACTGTCCGAGAAAACTTGTCATAGCCAATCATTTTGGCGGCTTTTTTTGGATCTATATTGCAAATGACGTTATCGGCAGTAAACTTAGAAGTCTGATGGGTGATTAAATCCATAGCCTCAACACCCGTCACCGTCTTACCGTCAACTATAAAATTGACAACTTCAGTATTGAAAATAACTTCACCGCCATTTTCAATAATTACCTTTACTAACCCGTTAATTACAGCTTCAAAATGATGGGTAGGATAATACGCACCTTCTTGATATCCTGAAAATAAAATTACCCAAGCGTAAAAAGAAAGTTGATTTGGTGGAAGTAAAAAGTCAGGCCATTGCGAAGCTAAAAGCGTTTGCGCGGCTTGAGGTAACTTGAATTGATCAAAAACATCTTGTAGCGTGCTGTGCAGATATCCAACAGTGCTGCTGACTTCACCGAAATGCGTAAATAATTCCCCAGCATTTACCGGAGGAGATAATATTTTCAATCCCTCTCTAGTCTTTTTAACTTCAAAAACAAACTTACTAATTTGCTCCGTATCATTAGGAAATAAATCTGCAAGTCGTCGAATCAACTCCTGAGAATCAGAAGGAATATCCAAAGCATAATTCGGCATTCGCATATGGTCAAACCCATTTGGGTCATACCGTTCAAAAGTGATCTCTTGGTCTAGATTGAGTTTTTTCAGCACCCGATTCACAGGTTTACCTTCACCGCAATCCCAAACGTAGTGAAGTTGTGCGTTAAAGCGATATTTTTTAGCCATAGTAAAGGTATGACCAAATCCACCTGGATACTCATGGGCTTCCAATACTTGCACCCGTTTTCCAGATTTTGCCATCAGTGCCCCAAACACCAAGCCGGATAAACCGCTTCCTATAATCAAGTAATCAGTTTTCATAATCAGTTTTATTAAATAACTATATTTATGCTCAATGCGAGCATAAAATTTAATTTAGAAAATAAATTTGAGAAACTTGTGAGGATTTAGGAAATTTTTCTTTACAATACAGAGTACACGTCATGCAAGTATCGGATATTACCTAAAAACCCAT
>JBARZF010000456.1:0-3089 GCA_049649675.1 Rivularia sp. (in: cyanobacteria)
GGGGCTTGTTTTTCTACCCTTTATCATCCATCTTTTAAAATAACTGATTCATAGTGTTTTTTAAACCAAGGTGTAATACAAGTTATGGTTTTAACTGCTTCAACAATGTTGTCTTTAGGGACAAAGGCTCCGGATTTTCAACTACCTGATGTAGTATCGGGGGAAACTATTTCTCTTTCTACATTTACGGGCAAAAAAGCTTTATTGGTGATGTTTATTTGTCGTCACTGTCCGTTTGTAAAGCACGTTCAGGACGAATTAGCGAAGTTAGGAAAGGATTATTTCCTCATGGGTTTAGGGATTGTTGCTATTAGTTCTAATGATGTTAAAAATTATCCCGATGATGCGCCGGATTTATTAAAAGCAATGGCGACAGAGTTGGATTTTAAGTTTCCTTTGTGTTACGACGAAACTCAGGAAACAGCAAAAATTTATACTGCTGCTTGTACTCCGGATTTCTTTTTGTTTGATGATGAACAAAAACTCTTTTATCGCGGACAATTAGATGATAGTCGTCCAAGTAATGGTAAACCTGTAACGGGTAAAGATTTACGCAATGCTATAGATACTGTACTGGCTGGTAAGTCTTTAACTGAGGAACAACAGCCGAGTATTGGTTGCAATATTAAATGGAAACCAGGAAACGAACCGGATTATTTTAGTTAGGAGTTAGGAATTAGGAGTTAGGAGTTAGGAGTTAGGAGTTAGGAGTTAGGAGTTAGGAGTTAGCGTAGCGTGTCAAGGACAAACATCTTGCTCGCGACTACATATAATCTACGAATTATTCAGAATTGACTATTAACCACTAACAACTAACAACCATCACCTAACCATTAATAATTAAAATTTAATTCTGAATTTCTAAATTTAATATGTAATTTCCTAGCTGAACTTTCCCAGCCCATAATTCGTATTCAACTCTTAGGTGTTCTGGTAGAGGGTTTCCGCTTAAAGTTAGACTGCGGGTAAAGTTTCTCAGACGAATTGGCTGGTTGTTTTGTAAGGATTCATTAGGTAGCCAGTAACGACTCATTCCGTAAACTCCTTGCTCCCAAAAGTGTCGGTAACTTAAGTGTGGGTTGCCTTGCATTGTCATGATGACTCTGTAAGGCGATATTTCTAACCACAAAATTCTCGGACTACTTAAAACGCGAGGATTAGTTTGTGCTGTTGTAAAGAGGGCGTTTTGCGAATTTTTGGATGTCGCTTCTTGCTCGGTTTTAAGTGGGGGTGCATTCAATAATAAGTGGAAGCGCTGGCTATCTTTTTGATATAAAGTAGCGGCAGTTTCTACAACAGACTGGACTGGTAAATCTGTTGAAATTAATGATAAGCAAACAGGTTTGCGTTGATGAGTCAGCATGGGAGAGATAGATTCGGGATTGATTGGATAAAATCAAACAATGTTGGTGTTAGCTATGCGGAGTTTAGCGGTAGGATAAAGGGCGAGGAAGTTTATACATAAGCCTTTTGTTCTTATATAACTTTCCCGTACAGTCACACGCCAGTTTATCAAACATGTCGGCTTCTGTTATAACCGTAGAAATTAAACAAAACCTGCCCCACAAGTTGGTTGTTCGACGACCAAAGTCGGGGCTATCTTTAAATGGTAAGATTCGAGTCCCTGGCGATAAATCTATATCCCATAGGGCTTTGATGCTGGGCGCACTCGCTGAAGGTGAAACCCGTATTGAAGGATTGCTTCTGGGAGAAGATCCCCGCAGTACAGCCAGATGTTTCCAAGCGATGGGAGCAGAAGTTTCAGATTTAAATACAGAATTGGTGCGAGTTAAAGGTATTGGCTTGGGCAATTTGCTCGAACCCGTTGATATCTTAGATGCTGGCAATTCTGGCACCACATTGCGACTGATGTTAGGTATTTTGGCATCCCATGAGGGACGTTTTTTTACCGTAACGGGGGATAGTTCCTTACGTTCGCGTCCGATGTCTCGTGTGGTTAAACCTTTGGAACAAATGGGAGCGCAAATTTGGGGAAGAGATCATAATTCTAAAGCACCCTTAGCGGTTCGCGGACAAAACCTCAAACCGATTCACTACCATTCTCCCATAGCTTCGGCCCAAGTTAAATCTTGCGTTTTGTTAGCTGGTTTATCGGTTGAAGGTAAAACTACCGTTACCGAACCAGCGCTGTCACGCGACCATAGCGAACGAATGTTACAAGCATTTGGCGCAAAATTAGATATTGATGCCCAAACTAACAGCGTTAGCGTGAATGGCCCGGTGAAACTATACGGACAAAACGTAGTAGTACCGGGAGATATAAGTTCGGCCGCTTTTTGGTTGGTAGCTGGTGCAATTGTATCAAATTCAGAATTATTAATTGAAAATGTTGGCATTAACCCGACTCGTACTGGTGTTCTAGAAGCTTTAGAAATGATGGGGGCTGATATTACACAAGAAAACGAAAGAGAAGTTGCGGGAGAACCCGTAGCCGATTTGAGGGTACGTTCGAGCAAACTTAAAGGCTGCACCATCGAAGGAGACATCATACCAAGATTAATTGACGAAATTCCTGTCTTAGCTGTGGCGGCAGTATTTGCCGAAGGTACTACTGTAATTAAAGATGCTGCCGAATTGCGAGTTAAAGAGAGCGATCGCATTACTGTGATGGCGAATCAACTCAACTCAATGGGAGCCAACATCAGCGAATTACCTGACGGCATGGAGATAACTGGCGGAACCCCCCTTACTGGTGCCGAACTTGACAGCTTTACCGACCATCGTATTGCCATGAGTTTGGCGATCGCAGCTTTAAATGCATCGGGTACAACCACCATTAATCGTGCGGAAGCTGCATCGGTTTCTTATCCAGATTTCTTTGAAACGATCAAAAGGATTATTTAATTAAGATGTAATAATTCTTATCCTCTGTGTTAACGCAGGGTAAGAATTATTTTGAGGAAGTTTTCATTAATGTAAGAATTGGTTTAATAGCTGTTATAAATTTTTATTTTATTTATTAGTTATTTTTGTAAAGAGAGATGAATATTTATTTGGGGAACGGATATTAATTTAAATGTAAAGAAGGAATTTCACTCGCCAAGGGTTGCAAACCCCTGGCTAATAGC
>JBARZF010000457.1:0-2158 GCA_049649675.1 Rivularia sp. (in: cyanobacteria)
GACGTGTTGGCGAAGGCGATACAGCCCTAGTTGATGTGGATGAAGGCGGAAATATCCTTGTTAGCTCCGAAAAGACTGAAGAAGACAGCAGCGGTGAGCAAGATGATGCTTTGCCTCAAGCTGTTGAGGGGTAATAGAGTTTTAGGTAGTATTTATCTAAGATTTTGATAATTATAAGACGGTAGGGAATTGAGTTTCTCTGCCGTTTTTTTTGTTTTAGATATAAATTAGTATATTAGTTCTGTTTTTCGGAAATTTCTGATTTAAAAAACCGCAGAGAGCGCGGAGAGCGCCGAGAAAAGAGGTGAAGAGAGATATTGATAATGCAGCATTTGAATATTTGAAAATCTAATCTAACAATATAAATAGTTAATTCATAAATTATTGTTAGAGAAAAGAATCTTCTATGACTGTTCCATCACACCAAATAGTATCGCGGCAAATACATTTAATAAAAGAGGTATCGTCAAAAATAGCTCCTCTAAAATTACTTCCCACAATAGAACACATCGTTGTAGGTTGGGTTGAACGATAGTGAAACCCAACAAAAACTGACTAAATTAAGATTGCTATATTTATAGATTGGGAAACTAGATTTAACAATACAAATAGCTAAATTATGAGTAACTTAAGAGATTATTTGGAAAACATTCTGGCTTGGCAAGAAAGAAACAGACCAGAATATGCATCTCAATTACAGCCAGGTTTAAGCGAAGAAGAAATTGAAGAGAAACTTAAACACATACCTTTTCGATTATCCAAAGAAGTATATCAACTTTATCAGTGGCGGAATGGCTCAACTTTTGATTATTTTCTTCCTGGGTCGGGATTTCTTTTTCTACCTTTAGAAAGAGCAATAGAAGAATACGAGCTTAATGCTGATACTCATTCAACTGATGATGAATATGATGAAGCTGATGATGACTGGAATCCTTATTACTTTCCGGTTTTTTTTGAAGGGATAGAGAATTTTTTTGTGATTGGCAGTGACAAACAACAAGAGGAATCACCAGTAATTTATTACTTTATAGAAGATGGTTCTCATGATATTTTCTGTTCTAGTTTGACGAAAATGATACAGGTAATTGCTGAATGTTACGACACAGGAGCTTACTACATTACAGAAAAAGCAGGACGACAAAGGTTGGTAGAAGATGAAATAAAAGTTGCTCAAGCTTTAGGTAAGTATAATCCTGAATTGCTAGATAATACTTTAAAAGAACTACAGCAGGTACAGAATGAACTGTCTTATCGGAAATTACTTAGCATCACTCATAGATTGATGTGGTACAAAGACTCAAGAACTGTAGAACCTTTGGTTGATTTACTTCAAGTTTCTAAGCCAGGTGATAAATCAGTAGATGATATTTTTCTTGTTCAGGCTTTGGCAGCTTGCATTTTAGGACGACTTAATGATAAGAGAGCAGTACAACCTTTAATTAATGTTTTAGACAGTGAATCTCGTATGACTCGCTTGAGTGCAGCAGAGTCTTTAGGTAATCTTGGGGATTCAAAAGCTATAGATCCACTAATAAAAGCTTTACAAGATAGCGACGAATATACTCAAAACCAAGCTGCTTTTTCTCTACTCAAATTAAATGCTGTAGATGCACTGATTGAAGTTTTAAAAAGTGATATACCTGATGTTCGCTTAAAGGCCGTAAAAACATTAGGTTTAATAAAAAGCTATCAAGAAGAATCTTGTTCTCAAGATATAGTAAATCGAGTTATAGAAGCACTTTCAATACTTAGTGAAGATCCGCTTCGGAGCGTTAGAGAAGCAGTTCAAACATCCTTAAATGAACTTAGGATGTAATTATCAATGAGTTTGTAGGTTTTTTAATATGCATAACGGTTACGAGTACGGCTAATAGCACCCTACAAACAAAATTTCCTCTCCTCAAAAAATAATCAAAAATCAGACCGGGATAAATTCTATCCCAACAACGTCAGCACAATTGAGATAAATTAAATATTGGCTCGCGGCATCGATTGGAGTATTCCCTCGTTTAAAGCAGATGACAACAAAGCTACTGAACAATCGTTATCAAGTTATCCAGGTGTTAGGTGCTGGTGGGTTTGGCGAAACCTTTTTGGCGGAAGATACTCATCTTCCTTCTCGCCGACGTTGCGTGATTAAGCAGCTAAAACCACTCGC
>JBARZF010000458.1:0-9380 GCA_049649675.1 Rivularia sp. (in: cyanobacteria)
TAAATAAAATATTCGATCCGTTCTTTACTACCAAACCTGTAGGAAGTGGTACGGGATTAGGTTTATCAATTAGCTATCAGATTATTGTTGAAAAGCATAAAGGTCAGTTAATTTGCAATTCTACAGTGGGAGAGGGAACTGAGTTTGCGATCGAGATACCTATCAAATAGCATAAAGACGTAGCAATGCTACGTCTTTAGATTAATTTCTTTTTTCAATAACAAATTATGCTACTTTCAATCTAACAATTTGACTTACACTTAATAGTTGATGACGCAAGAATTTTAGTAATGGATTAGTATGAACATCTTCTAACCATTCACTATCTATATCTTCAATAACATGATGCTCTGCTATCAATTTATTACCGCAGAAATGACGAATTATAGGATGTAAATTAGGACTTAATTTAGCTAGTTCTACATTATTTTTATGAATTCGCTCAACTGCAAACGGATCTAGACTGGCAAATATAATATCAAGTCCAAATTCTAAAGTTATGACATAGTAATGTTCTTGCTTACCTAAATCGCTATCGTGTACATAGTCAGTAGGAATGTCTTTGTAGTATCGCGCCTTTTTATCATCTTTAGATATTACAACAAGGTCACATAAGTATCCTGTTTGTTGCCATAAACCCGAGCTTTTATTTACCCGTTGAATGATAGTCTGCGTTATATTTTCAGCAGTACAGTCAATTCTCTGGCAAGGTAGCTGTTGATTATGATATTTATAATCTAATATTTGATGTAGTGCCCGAATATTATAGCGGAATCCATGAATAAAGCCGGATTGTTTCTTTTTATAATCCCGCATATGAGTCAAGACTCCAACAAAATACAAGTCTTTGATGTTAGTTGACTCCCATTCACTTGTTTGATCTGGGTAGCGATTATTAATAGTTAACTGAGGCTGACAAGATTCATCGAAGATAGAGTTATCGAAACGGAAGCCAGTACATACTATTACACGGTCATAAATTAAGTCCTCGACTTCTCCATCTGCGTATGCGTAGGCAAATGTAACAATATATTTATTATCTATAGATTTAATTTGTTCCACACTTGCATTTAAAACCACATTTTGCGATTTCAACTGATAAGTATCAAGAAAATTGTTGTTGATACCCCGCAAATGCCCAACATATTTAGTTTTCCATGCCATCTCTACAGGTGTAGGACTAGCTATATGAATAAGTGAAGCTATTGCAACTAAATTATCAGCAGTTTCAAAACCAGAATTTCCTTTACCAATAATCAATACCCGCTGATTAGCAAAGTCTTCTGGATCTACAGATACATCTGTATAGTTTTCTGCTAATTCTATTCCAGGAATTTCTGGAACATACGGTTTGCTAAAACCAGTAGCTATAATTAAACGTGCTGCTGAATAAACATTACCATTGTGATCTATCACCATAAATTTATCGTTTTTGGCGATTCTAACAACTTGGCAATTATATTTTATATTTAGGTTAAAGTGGTTAGCAAAATCACCTAAATATCTAACTAAATCATCTGTATGGGGAAAATATTCTCTGCTGTAATTCTTAAACAGCATTTCTTCACTATCACTTAATAAAGAATTCCAATCCCAACGAAGATTTATTTCTGTGTCCTCATAACCTGTATATACTTTATTAATCGAAATTAACTTTTTGTGTCTAGGAAATTTATTGAAGAAGTTTCCAGCTTTATTTCCACCTTCAAGAATAAGATAATTTCGATTAGCTTTTTCAAGATAATAACCAAGCTGTAATCCAGCAGGACCTGCACCAATAATCAAGTATTCGAGTTCTGGGGTGATATTCATCATATTCTCAATTTTGTTAAATGAAGCTTTTTCTCGATTTACACGTTTACAACTGCTCGTTCAACTTGATTTTTTTCAACGTAAGATAAAAATTCATAAGTTAAGTCGGTAAAAATTTTAAACCCTTTATCAATTAGTTCAAAACCTTCTATCCGATCTACATCTGTCAATGGGATATTTCTAATCAACTTTTCTATTTCTGCTGTCCCGGTAGCGTGACCAGTTTCTACATCTAAATGAAAATCAGCAAAGTATAAACATTTCTTTAGCTGATTTTCTTGAATCTCTCTAGCAATTTTTGCTGCAACCGAAAACATCACATTTCCAGTTGCTTCCGTTACTTCAACAAGTATTAGCTTCTGTATAGGGTTAGCTTGAAAAGCATATTTAGATAGTTTATAGCTTATTAATTGAGAGTTTTTTGTTTGTTCGCTCCAAAGAAACTTAAGAGTGTCTGTGAAAGTAAGAGATTGATCGAACCCTAAAGTTTGAATATCTTCTAAAAACCATAACCAATGATGATCGTCTTCATAAGTATGTTTATTGATAATTGCTTGAATTGGGTCATGAGTTGGCTCTTCCCTAAAAACATATTTGTTTAAATTTCCAAAACTCATGATAAAAGGAGCAGCACAAGGTGCCCAAGCCAATCTTTGTCGAGGATCTATACTTGTGTCTCGCATATACTCAAACAAGGGCAACTTAGCAAACTCTTGCTTCTTCTTCTCAATATGTGCAAGAATCTCTTTCATTTACAATATTCCTCAGTAAAGCTGCTTAATTACTAAAATAAAACAATGCTGTTTAAAAGCTAAACAAATAATATTTACTAGCTTTTCTCTTGCGTTTAATTATCAGTTTGATTTCTAATAATTAACTTCTTCATCATTGTTTAATAATTTTTGAAGCTTGGTAACAGTAAATATATTTAATTGTCTATTGAATTTATGTTTCAATTTTACAGAGTATAAATATGTCTACAGTATAAAGAGAACACGTACTACATAGATGCTTGTCAAGTCAATACAAACACTGATACTAGGTATTAAAACAAACCTTAAAGCAATTAATATAATTGAAAAGCCAGACTATTTCGTATAAATAAGCGGTTTGCATAATACAGTCATATTACTTATGGAATCTATATAGCAAAAAATTCTAAAGAGAATAGTATCTTTTCTTGCTGAATACCTCATTATATTTACATAGATATCAACAAAAGATGACTTATGAAATTGCTTGATATTAACTTTCGTGCTTATTTAAAAAGCTTGCCAATCTATCGAAATCCTTCTACTAAAGGGTTATATAAGCAAAGTATAATCAGACACGTCAAGCTAATAGGCGTCAAAAAACCCTTTAATAACATTCAATTTGGTGTAGACATTTTTTACGAAATATAGTATCTACCTTAAGATATATAGATTTGTTAATCTTTATTTAGAGATAAAAAAAATACTATTTTAAAGAGTGCAGCAATAATTGTAGCCATTGCAATTAACTTCTGTAGTGCGAGATGCACGCTTAGTTACCACCTGTTTTCTAATTGGAATCACCAAAATCATGAAACTTGTATTTGGTTTCAAACGAATAAAAACGGCGTTAGATAGATTTGATATTGTTAACCTTGCATAAACAAACAAAAATGGCTGTTCGCTTAAATTGGAACAGCCATTTACTATTAATGAGAAATAATTAGGAGCGATGATACTTCAGTATCGTTAACGAAAAATCATTTTCAAACTCCTTGTAATAAAGGAGCGATCGACTGTAATTCCTTCTATGGTTGCTGATTCATAGCTACATTAGCCCGAGGGGTAGAAACTATTGCTTTGTGCAACATAGGGGTATTAGCAACGGAATTATTTGCCAAGGTAAATAATGGGTTGGAAAGAATTCCAGCAATAGAAGTGGCAATCAAAGTTGTTACCAAGCCTATTTGTAATGGTCTTAATCCAGGCAAAGTCCAATTGATTGGAGGATAATTCTTCACTACATCGGACATTTCTTGAGGTTCTTTTACTACCATCATCTTGACGACGCGGATGTAATAGTAAATAGATACCACGCTAGTAACCAAACCCAATAAAACTAAGCCATAAAGACCTGCTTGCCAACCTGCCCAGAAAAGGTAGATTTTACCAAAGAACCCGGCTAAAGGAGGAATACCTCCCAAGGAAAGCAAAGAAAGGCTTAATCCCAAAGTTAAAAGCGGATCTTTCTGATATAAACCAGAGTACTCGGTAATTTGGTCGGTTCCCGTCCGTAGGGAGAACAGAATTACGCAGGTAAAACCACAAAGGTTCATAAACAAGTAAACTAGCAAGTAAAATATCATGCTGGAATATCCTGCTTCGGTGCCAGCAATTAAGCCAATCATCACAAACCCTGCTTGAGCAATAGATGAATAAGCCAGCATTCGTTTCATGCTAGTTTGGGCAAGGGCAACGACGTTACCCAATATCATACTTAATACGGCTAAAGCGGTAAATACGAATCTCCACTCATCAGCGACGAGAGGAAATACTGTTGTTAGCAAACGGATAGCTAAAGCAAAACCCGCAGCTTTGGAACCTACAGATAAAAACGCAATTACCGGAGTTGGTGCGCCTTCATATACATCTGGTGTCCATTGGTGAAAAGGTGCCGCAGATATTTTAAAACCTATACCAGCAATTACAAACACTAAGGCTACTACTACACCCAAGGATTGACCGAGGTTTGCTGTTTCGATGCCAGTAGCGATCGCGCTCAGTTCAGTTTGTCCACCAGATAATCCGTAAAGCAGGGAAACACCATACAAAAAGACGGCCGTACTTGAAGCTCCAATCAACAAATATTTGAGTGAGGCTTCGTTAGAACGGGGGTCGCGCTTGGTATAACCTGTCAATAAATAAGAGGAAATACTAAGAGTTTCTAAGGAGATGAAAATCATCACCAACTCGTTAGCACCCGATAGAAACATTCCTCCAAGCGTGGCAGTAAGCAAAATAGCGATAAATTCTGCTAATGCCGTACCACTTTGTTCAACGTAGCGAATTGACATCAAAATAGTGATAGCGCCACTTAGAGCAATAATACCGCGAAATACGATACTAAGGTCATCGCCATTGAAGGCGCCAATAAATGATATGGGATTAGGATTATCCCATTGAAAATACAAAGCGACCAAAGAAGCAAGTAAACCTGCAATTGCTAGATACCCAATCCAGCGTGCGGACGAACGTCCTAAAATCAAGTCTACTATCAAAACCCCTAAAAAGGTGATAATTACAATCCCCTCTGGTACTATCGTTCCAGCATTTAACTGGGATGCAAGGTTAACAAAATCCATGAGATATACAGGTTTCGACTATTAGACTTTCACACTAACTCTGTCAATTCTATTGTTTTTTACTGTTATTTCACCAAAATCATTAAAGATGAAAGTTAAATTCTACCTTTCAATTTAAATAGCTAAACATTTGTACTATATTCTCTCAAGATTTACTCAAATCAAAAAGCACCCCATAAAAGGTGCTTTCGTAATTATTAAATCTAACTTTTATGTTTTCTTCAGTACCTAGTATGCTTGAATTGATCTAAAAATCGCTGAAATAGTTGCTATACAAGAATTATTATGAAGGTAGAATCAAAATTTGGGAACTAATAAAGTTTTTTACTATGTCCCCTGTTCCCTATAGCTAGGACTATTTTATTAGCGTTCTAAACTACGGAAGAACCACTTTAATCTAAAAGTTTTTAAGCTTCGTGACGAGGGCGAGGAGTACGTGCCCCAGCGGCTGCTCCAACCATTGATGCGATTAAACCTAGTAAGGAACCAAATACAAACCACCATAAACCTTTGGAAGTTGCTTCAGCAATCTGACTAGCTTGTTGTGGATTAATGGTGGGTACATTTTGCGGAATATCGGCACCTTGTACCTGTATCTGATTGATTACTTCTCCGGCATTATAAGCTGCAACACCGAAAGCACCAGATACACCGCTTGCTAGCAACCAAGAACTAACGGCTAAAGTTGTTGCCCAAAGGATTGCACCATTTAGTAAAGCTGTACTACGATTCATGGGGCCGCAAGCACGAGTTGTAACCCAACCAGCAACAAACAAAGAGATTAACAAAGCTATTGTTGACCAAATGCCTACGTTCCCTGCAATATTGGGTGCAATACTTCCAGGTGTATTAGAGTCGGAAACGAAAGTTGCTCCAATTGCACCAAACAAGGCGCTCAAAATTAATTGAGTTGATAAACCAACCAACAAGCCAGAGATAATCGGACCCCAACGAACGCGATCGTGATAATCTACTACTCTACTTGTTACAACAGGTTCATTAATTACTTCTTCACCTACTCTATTTACATAAGACATTATTTAGATAACTCCTGACTTTTTAATTAAAAACTTTTTAAGCGATACTACTGCTTATAATCAATAATTAAACGATTAATTTTAGTTATGCAAATCTATCTAACGGTATAATTATTAGCTCTATCTTTAGCTAGAAAACATTGTTTTTAAAGTTAAACAAAAGTTAATTTTTATTAAGGAGATAATTTGATGGCTTCTTGATGTTTTCTTTATAAAGATAAACCCATGAAGCTCTTATTATTAAAAATACTATTTGTGTCAATACTATAGTATAACTAGCTTTGAGCTTCAAGAATATATTTAATTGTATCCTAAAAAAAGTTATTAGCTGTACCAGTAAATGAATTCAATCTAGTCGGAAATGACATCCTGGTGACATAATAATTTTATTGCAAAAATATTAAGTTACTGCCTCCAGAATGTCTATAGCTTACAAAAAGTACTGCAAATAATTACTCGTAAGTTATGTTTTTTGCTTGATGTTATTCACGTACTTTGACGGCAGTACCCACAGCAGTAATTAATAATAAAACCCCCGATTGGTCAACATTGATTGTGCCGGTATCAATTTCAATACCTACAACAGCATTTGCTCCCAAACGCTGCGCTCGTTTTTCTAATTCTGAAAGTGCTTTTTGCTGACCTTCTTCAAATAAACGCTCGTAGCTACCTGTCCGTCCACCGATAATATCTCTCAAACCGGCGAAAAAATCTCGCATGAAATTACTGCCGTAAACAACTTCGGCCGTTACAACCCCTAAATAGGATTCAACGATAGCTCCTTGAATGACATCAGTAGTCGTTATAATCATAGGTTTGCCTTCACAACTGGGTTCTAATTCCAATTGTGAATGATTCTGCAATCAAATAAATCCCTCTATCTGAGAAGATGTTTGGAAAGTGAATATTTTGTCAAAAGTACAGTTATTGTAGCTTTCTTATATTCCCCATAGCCGTTGCGGTAAGCCAAGGAACTAGCATCATACTTAAAAATTCATAAAAGTTCGGCATGCTACAAATGCATTAAAAACGCAGATATATCTTGAGAATAAATTATTATCCACTAAATAAACCCTGCAACAAACGATTCATATTTAGGGATAAATAATAAATTAGCGCAAGCCTAAGATTATATTGTGTGGCTTAATTGTAGGCAGCAATACATTAGATATACATACTATGAAAAAATAGTAGTTTTAAACAGCGAAATTACTTAATACAGGGGTTCACTACTTTAAATTGCAAATAAACATCCCATAACCGAATATTTACTTAGAAAAAATGCTTTTGTATAGCAGTTACGATAAATTAATTGTAAAGTTAAAAAAAAGTAAGCAAATAGAGTTTTCAAAATTCAATATTTTTGTTTTAATGGACAAGCATAAATTTAAGTTGTGGTAAAGTTGCGAAAACTTTCAGGTATTCAACTGTGTACAATCGAACATATTCTTTCATCAGTGTTCTCTTGATCGGAAGTATTGCTTCTGCAATACCTTCTGCGGCTCAGGCTGAAGTAAAAGTGGCGCAGAAAAGCACCCAGCAGGTTAAAAGACTGCTGGATGAAGGGCGCAGGCTGGTAAAATCTGGTGACTATAATGGCGCAATCAGAGTTTATCAAGAAGCTTCGAGCTTAGAACCAAAAAACGGCAGTATTTATTCTGGCATCGGTTACTTGTATGCTCAGCAAAAGAATTATCGTGCAGCATTAGCATCTTACCGTCGTGCTGTTTCCTTAAATCCTGATAATGCGGATTATCAGTATGCTTTAGCTTACGTTAGCGGTAGTATGGGTGATAATAAAACTGCAAAGGATGCTTACCGTAAGTCCATACAAATCGACCGTGAAAACGTTAATTCCTACATCGGATTAGCTTTGATTTTGTTACGCTTAGGGGAATACGAGAACGCTAAATGGGCATACGAAAAGGTAGTAGAGTTAGATCCAAAGAATCCCCAAGCTTACGAGTTACGGGGTAGAATTTTGATGAAGAAAGGTCAGTCGAAAGAAGCAGCAGGAGCTTTGAAGAAAGCACTGAATTTATACGAAAGCCAGAAAAAATGGGATGCTGTTGCTCGGATAGATGCCATGTTGCGAGAGATTGAGAGTTAAATTACTTCTGGTTTTTTTTCTCACGAATAGAGAAAAAGGGACTAATGATTTCTGTTCGCTTTGAACACTACGACAATCTACGCATTCACTGAGAACTAACTCACATGAATAAATAGGATTGCATCACCAGAGCATATTTTATTTTTTGTTTGCTCGTGTCGTTTACTCGATTGGTATTGGCTCGAAGCAAGGTGGGAATTGATAATTCTACTATACTTATCCCACTTGCTTCATTCTCAAGCAATAACCTTACTGTTACTAGTACTAGATAATCAAATACACAGATATAGTGGTTGTTTTTATTTGTAAAAATCCTAAACAAGTCTTTGAAATTACACAATAGTTGAAAATTTTGCTTAAAATAATGGTATCTCTAGCAGATTATGGCATCTCACTTCGACTTTTCTATAGATTTATGAAACACCTTTCTATATAATTGCGAGCGTTTTTGAAGCAGCTTTGAACGTTCCTGAAGCTCTTGCTACTGCTTATAAAGGTAGCCTATAGACACTTCAGATTTTTTTGTAATCAAATATCTATCCATTTTATTTTTTGCTTCAACCAAAATTCCAAGCTTATTGTCTCGAATTAAAATTAGTAAGTAAACTAACATAAGAGATAATTCAAGGCTGAGTTATTTGCATCTAAAGATATAAATGCTTTTTTCTCAAGGTTAAATTAGAATAATCTTTAGTTATAAGAATTCAATAAAAATCGCGGTAAGTGAAGCAAAATACGTCAACTTATACGTTCAGACGTAAAGGAATTGAAATGATAAATTCGCTTCCTTTTCCCAACTCTGAAATACATTCTATTTCCCCCTTATGGTTATCAACGATGATTTGGTAGCTAACTGCTAATCCCATCGCAGTACCTTTTCCTACTGCTTTTGTAGTATTTTATAAGCATTTTTTATTGCCAACCAATTGTTAGCAATAGGCATTCGCCAACCAGTACCGAAAGCACGATCTGTAATTTTGATTCCTGGGGGTGCCTGTCGCCGCTTAAATTCTGCACGAGTCACCATTTGAATAATTCGATTGACAACTGATGCATCATGCCCTGCTGCAATTATTTGCTCTGCTGA
>JBARZF010000459.1:0-9396 GCA_049649675.1 Rivularia sp. (in: cyanobacteria)
CCGCTTTAACTATAGTAGCTCCCCTGTTTTTCGCTAGCTCGGTAACAGCTGAAAATCCACAGCACGTACAAAAGCTACTAAAAACTGGGGAATGCGTCGCTTGTGATTTGTCAGGAGCAAATCTACGCGGCTCGCATTTAATTGGTGCTGATTTAAGAGGAGCGAATCTTCAGGGAGCAAATCTTGAACACGCCAACCTTGAAGGTGCTGACTTGACTCGGGCAAATTTAAAAGATGCCAAACTAACTTCGGCATTCTTAACTAACGTCAATTTCAAGCAAGCTAACTTGAATAATGCCAGTTTAGCCAGCGCTAAGATTTACGACTCCAACGTATATGAAGCATCAATGGAAGATATGAATATCGCTGATGCTGAAATATTCCATACCGGAATTGGTGTTGGTGGAGAAGATTTGAATATTCCAGATTGGGATTAAATTTACCGAATGAGGGGATTTTAGAAAAGTAATAGCTAAGAAAATTGATATTGCCTGTAAACTTAGCTATTAAACAACCAAATAGACAACTAAAAAAGAATAGTTTGTAATACTCCGATTTCTAGCCTAATTTATCTAGAAGTCGGAGTTTTTGATCTTTAGGTAATGGGTAATGGGGTAATGGGGTGATGGGGGAGAGGGGGTAGAAAAATACCATTACCTTAATTTGAATCTAAAATCCAAAACTCCCGCATCTTAATAACTCCTAACTCCCCGCCTCTTAACTACTCCCGATGCCCCATGCCCCATGCCCAATTCCTAATCAACCAGTATTTCTCATCCCGGCAGCGATTCCGTTAATAGTTAAAAGCGCTCCTCTGAGCAATTCTCCTTTGCTGTAACGCGAATGAATTACTCCAGAAGTAGCATTGCTCTTACTGTGGCGCAAACGTTTGAGTAAGGATACCTGTATAAATCCTAGAGGTACAATAGTACCATTTCTCAACTGTACGGAACGTTGTAAAACTGGATCTCCATCTAAGAGTTTTTCGTGCCCGGTGATTTGCAAAACCAAATTTTTCGTCAGATAGTATTCGCTGGAAATTTGGTTATATACTCCGTTAAAACGGTGTTTATCTTCGGCTTTAGATAGTTCATCGACATAATGTCGTCCCATCTGTAGATCGACTTTTGCCAAGGTCATTTCTACTTTGGAAATCACCATTTTGAAAAATGGCCACTTCCTGTAAAAACACTGAAGTAGCTGTATGTGATCTTCAGGGGCTTCGTTGAGAAACTCTTGTAAAGACGTACCAACTCCATACCAAGCAGGTAGCAAAAATCTGGTTTGCGTCCAGCTAAATACCCAAGGAATTGCTCGCAAACTACTTAAGCCTTTTTTACCAGAAGGGCGACGAGCCGGACGAGAACTGATTTGTAACTGACTAATTTCTTCTATGGGGGTAACTTCATTGAAAAAGTCAATAAAATCGGGTTGCTCGTAGATTAAATCTCGATAATGGGAACGCGATCGCGCTGCTAATTCTTCCATGATTTCGTTCCAGGGTTGAATATCGTCAAACCCGGCACGTAGTAAGCTGGCTTGAATTACTGCGGTGGTGATTGTTTCGAGATTGTATAGCGCTAAATCTGGTAAGGAGTATTTAGAAGCTAAAACTTCACCTTGTTCGGTAATTTTGATTCGGCCGTTGATACTTTTACCAGGTTGGGCCAAAATCGCTTCGTAAGCAGGGCCACCGCCGCGTCCTACGGAACCACCCCTACCGTGGAATATTCGCACGCCTAAGCCGTATTCTTCGGCGATTTGCTGTAATGATTTCTGGGCTTTATGTATCTCCCAATTACTGCTGAGGAAACCAGAGTCTTTATTACTATCTGAATACCCCAACATTATTTCTTGCAAGTTGGGATTTAAGGTAGAAAAAATTTCTCCTTGTCTACTTGTCTCTTTGTCCCCTTCTCCTTTTATCTGCTGCTCATAAGCTGCATATCCTCCGGCAAGTAAAGCGCGATACAAAGGGAGAGAAAACAAATCTCTCATCACTTGCCTCGAACCCTGTAAATCTTCTACCGTTTCAAACAAAGGGATGATTTCGATTGTACCTACAGCCGTTCCGGGGTCGTAAAGTCCTGCTTCTTTGGCTAACAGCAATACTTCCAGTACATCGCTGACGGAGCGACACATACTGATAATGTAAGTTTGGCAAATATTGCAGCCAAATTCAAGTTGGAGCGATCGCACTAAGCGCATCGTTTCCACGATTTCGTTGGTTTTGTCTCCAAACGGTAGCTGTGCGGGAATTAGAGGTCTTCTAGTTTGCAGTTCTGTGGTTAACCAAGCAATTTTTTCTTCTTCGGGCAAGTCGTCATATTTTGTCTCTAAAATTCCTAAATATTCGAGAATTTCGCCGATTGCATCGCTGTGACGAGTGGATTCTTGCCGAATATCTAATTGGGTTAAATTAAAGCCAAAAATTTCAACTTGAGTCAGGAGAGTTTCTAACTGCTGGCATTTCAAACCCGTTTCTGACAAGTTACGTTGAATTAACCTTAAATCGGCTAAAAAGTCTGAAGTAGAATGGTAGATTGGAGCTTTGTCATCTTTGATTATTTCGCGTTTTTGCAATGCTGAATTGCGTTGTTGCGTGTTTTCCAATCGTTTGACTACATAAGCAAGTTTTAAGCGATAAGGCTCTTGACGATAGCGTAAAGCTAATGCATCGTAAACTTCACTCATTTGGGACTGTTCGATTTCTAAGGATTCTAATAAGTCCGGTAAAACATCGCTCCAATGTAGCGATATACTTAATAGTTCAATTAATCCTTTAGCAGATTCGATATATTTTTCCAACACCATATGGCGTTGATAGCAAGCAGTCTGCCAGGTGATTTCCGGCGTTACCGATGGGTTCCCGTCTCGATCGGAACCCACCCAAGAACCAAATTGACAAAAGCTCTTGCTGGGTGGTTGGAGCCTGGAGAATGTTGCATTTAAAGCGTACTTCAAACGCTCATACAGTTGAGGAGTCGCATCAAACAATACTTCCTGGAAGTAGTGCAGCGCATAATCTACTTCATCAAGTACGCTGGGTTTAAACTGATGCAGTTCGTCAGTACGCCACCACAAACGAATCTCTTCGAGTAGTTGAGAGTGAATTTGGGCTGTTTCCCAAGAGTATACTCCTGCGGTTGCATTGCCTTTTGGCTTTTCGGATGAATCGAGCTTTTGCAGTAAATCTACTACTCGCCGCTGTTTGTCGCGAATGGTGGGACGAACAATTTCGGTAGGGTGAGCCGTAAACACTAAACGCACGTCTAATTGGGCAATTAAACGTTGAATTTGTGCTGGCGGCACATTTAATTTAAATAACTTAGGAAATAGTTCGGCAAACGTTCCTTTATCTTTGATATTGGGCTTGGCTTGCCAACTTTTGGCTAGTAAATCTGCATTAACCCCATTGTTGAGAAGAACATCCTCTACCTGCTGATTGCTCGAATAAACAATGTCTGGTAAAGCTTCTTTCTCTCCCGATTCTTTTTCTTCGTAGCGAGTTAATTGCTGTTTTTGTTCGTAATCCTGTTCTACGATGTTTATTAACTGGAAATACAGCGCAAATCCACGAGCCGCTCTTATTGCTTCGTTAATACTTAATTTTTCAATTAAACTAAATACGGAGGAAGCTGGATTATCAGTTGCTTGTCCTTCTGGAGAACATAAGTCGCGTAATTGTTTGAGGAGATCTACCATTTGTTGTCCGCATTCTTCGCGGAGAACTAATTCCCACACTTCCTCTACGATTTGTAGGCGATGGCGCAAAAACAAATCTGATGCGGGGTAGATATTTACAGGCTGAGCGTGAGGGTATAAAACGGTACTCATATCCTAATAGGTAATAGAGCAGATTACTGTATATGATTTTTTCGTTTGTTGCGGCACCTACATAGAAATTAAATTTCCACCTAAAAAAGGCTTAAGACAACTTAAACTGGGTTTTGGTCTTTTGTCTGGGTTGAAGTAGGAAAATCAAGTATGGGTAGGCGCTCGCCTCGAAATAGTTCTTCGCTGGCTTCTCCTATAGCTATGAGTGCTTCGCTTGTAGCTTTTTCTGCTAACACTAATGTTAAGACAGAAACGGTACCCGAAAGCAATATGAGAGACTGGGGAATTGAAAATAAACCCAAATTTAATCCGGATTGAGATGATTTAGAATTAACTGCTTTAGATGACATAGATATTTTTTACTGCTGTAAGATAAGTTAGATCGAACACAAAACTTTACATGAAAGAGCTATTACCCTTTATGACAAAGTTAATATGGGCTAATTAAATCAACGACATCAAACAAATCAATAGATAAGCTAAGAAGATAATAAAGCATAGTAAAAAATACTTCTCCCGCTTAACGATTTCGATAATTCTAGTCTACTAGCTGTTGCCAGCTAACTGCGTCCGATCCATCCCTTTTCGTCAACTGCCGATGAAAACAGCCACTCTACAAACCCAACAATCATTAACACAGTGGGTAAGCCAAGCAACAGGGATAAACTCTATAGGGGTAAAAGTCCGGTTGCGAGGAAATGACCTGCACATTCTTTGCGAATCATCTGAGTGTCCTCCTCGTTGGAACACTTTATCGGATTTGCTTAAAGCTTTACAGCAAACGGATTTAGATGCTTTAACAAAAAGCGAACAACCTTCAATATATCAAGTTTTCGTTTACGGAAAGAAAAAAACCGAAAAACGCCCCGAATGGTGCCATAAGGTTTACTTGAATCAACTTGAAAAGCACTTAGAGGAGGTAAAACAAGCACTTATAGCGGCAGACGCACCTCCCGGAGCGCTAATCTTATCCAATGAGAGTTTAGCCCGTCAGGGAGATCCGAACGCAATTGCTCGCTATCTCAGCGAAACCCTGAGTACTTTGGGTGTAGCAGTTCAAGTTAAGGTTAAAAGGCAAATAAAGGCAAAGGTTCCTACTAATAAAGGTCGTTTGTGGGTTTTTTGTCAGTCAAATTATACGCCAGATCCATCTTTAATTGCAGAACCTGTAGCAGCTAAGTTACGAAATCTTAAGCTGTTGAATTATCAAGATGCAGTAATTTCGACGCAGGTTATCGGCGAGACTCAGCCGGATTGGCTGTTGTTAATCGATCTGACACCCCCAGAAGTAATGCTCAAAGAATGGGCGCGATGGGGAGATGTGCAAGCAATTGTCAGGCTGTTAAATATTAGATTTAATAATTCCAAGGTAGAGATACAGGCTTCTTTACAAGATTCAACGCTACATATATTTTGTATGCCGAGATCTGAATCTCCAGAAAATGCGGCGATTCCCGATCAAAAGTTGTGCTTGGATAAAATTGTTCCGAGCTTAGAAGCATTAGCTCCTCAAGGAATACTATCGGCAGCGATTTACGGACAAAAGACAGTAACTTCAACTCAACCTGAGTGGATTGATTGGCAGTCTTTACCAGATAAACAACATCCGGCTTTAGGAACATCGCCGATGTAATTAGCTAGTGATGGCGACATGGAAGCAATTGTTTTTCTACTTCAACGATTGCTCAATCCCAATTTAGATAAACGCTTGCAAACCGGGGGTATTCGCGTAATCTTGGCTAAAAAAGCAGATTTATTACACGTTATGTGCGATGCCCCGGTATGCCCCGCACGTAAAAAAATCGCTGCCAAAATTATTAATTTAATTAAGCATTTACAGTTACCAGAGCTTGCAGGAGTGCGCGTTTACGGAAGGCGTGCCGGTAACAAAAAACCATTTTGGCAATCCGGAGTGGATTTCAAGCAGCGCGAGCGGGTAGTACCGGAAGCAACACCAGAGTTTGCCGCTACTTCTGCCTACGTGCAGGAACTGTTACCCAACGAAGAAGAACCCGTATTGCGTCCCGATTTAACCGCAGAAGAAGTTCACAACTTCGTTGGCTTAGTAGCGCGGGATTGGGGTGGAACGATCAAAAACTGGTTTTTAGGTACCCAGCTATTTGTTGATAAACAGCAGGCATCCGAGAATTCAGAAGGAGTCGCTCGCGTGGCATTAATTTGGGGTGCCCTGGGATTAATATTAACTCTACAAACCGATTGGATAACGGGTAAAATTTTAACTTCCCTTGCGCCTCCGACTCCACAAATCGCTCAACCTCCCACAGCACCCGAAGAAACACCAACAGCATTTCTTGCCAACAGTAACGAAGAACAAATATCGCCAAACTCAAACCCCAACTCAACATTTAACAATTCCGGCTTTACTCGTAAAAATGATTCATCGCGAGGTAAAGCAACAGCAACAGCCATTCTCCTAGCAGCGCGATCGCAACTTCCTAGTTTTAATGTTCGCCAGTTAGACGAACAGCTAGCGCTATACAAACAGCGTCTGGCAAAAAACGGCGTACCACCAGATGTACTAATTATCGGTTCTTCCCGTGCTTTACGAGGTGTCGATCCCGATGCACTTTCCAAAGGTTTAGCAACGGAAGGTTATCCAGATGTTGATATATTTAACTTTGGCGTTAATGGAGCAACAGCCCAAGTTGTAGACTTTATCATTCGTCGCGTACTTCAGCCAGCAGAATTACCAAAAACAATTATTTGGGCAGATGGTTTGCGTGCTTTTAATAGCGGTAGAAAAGATAATACCTTTGAAGCTATTTCAGAATCCCGTGGTTATCAGTATGCTTTAAAAAAATCTTTGGCAAGAGAAGATTCCACTGATACGGAAAGAACCGCCAAAGAAGCAGAAATTTCTAAACAGAAAATCAACGGCAATGAAGTTATCAACGAAAAATTAAACGAAGGGTTTTCTACAGTTTCCAGTTCCTATGAAAAACGCGATAAACTAAAAGGTCAAATTGTCAAAATATATAAATCTTTACCCATAATTAGCGCTCTTAAAATAGATTCTTCAGACGACTCAAGAGATCCTTCAGAAGACGCTGCCAATTACACGGTAGACTTTGATGGATTTTTGCCATTATCTATCCGTTTTAACCCCAGTACTTATTATAAAAAACACGCCAAAGTTGCAGGTAGTTACGATCGAGACTATCAAGACTTTGAATTACTAGGAGAGCAAAATGAAGCCCTGCAAGCAGTACTCAACTATACCGAAAAACGAAATATAAATGTAGTGTTCGTTAATATGCCCCTAACAGCAGAATATTTAGATAACTCTCGGACAAAATACCAACAAGAATTCGAGAAATATATGTTGGATTTAGCAAGTCGTCCCAACTTCGTTTACCGAGACTTGAGTCAAACATGGCCAAAAGCCAACGACTACTTTTCCGATCCCAGCCACCTCAATCGTTACGGTGCATACGAAGTATCCAAGAAACTCGCCAAAGATCCGATGATTCCCTGGAGTGGGAAGTGATGGGGAGACAAGGAGATGGGGAGATGGGGAGACAAGGAGATGGGGAGATGGGGAGACAAGGAGATGGGGAGATGGGGAGACAAGGAGATGGGGAGATGGGGAGACAAGGAGATGGGGAAAAGAGAATAGGGAGCAAGATGCTCCCACTCCTAACTCCGCGCCTCCTAACTGGTGACTGATAACTGTATGACGCTACCGCGTCACGCTGCGCGCTTCACTGTTCACTGTTAACTGTTCACTGTTCACTGATTTAAATGAATTTCATTTCGTTCGGATACGGACTATTTTTAATCGCTGTGTTGGGAATTTATTGGTCTGTAGAACAACAAACGTTGCGTCTGTGGACTTTATTTATTGCTAGCTTAATTTTTTATGCGTCTAACCAGTTTTATTATTTACCGCTGTTGGTGACGCTGACTTTTATCAATTTTCGTTTGGGTTTGGCTCTCGGACAAAATACTTCCCCCGGAAAGCATACTTTAGATTGGCACCTTACGAATCAAGAATGGCAATTTGCTCAAGCTGATTGGAATCGTCGCCGTTTGAAGATTTTATGGCTGGGAATTGGTTTAAATATTTTGCTGCTGTTTGGATTCAAATATCTAGCACCTTTATTTGGCTTTTTGAATTCGAGCAGTATTAGTGATGGAAACGTTGATGCTTTTAAAATAATTGCACCGTTAGGAATTTCCTATTTTACTTTTGAGTGTATTGCTTATTTAGTCGATATTTATCGCGGTGCCCCTGCTTCCGGGCAATTTATTGAATTTGCTAGTTACAAATCTTTCTTTGCTAAACTAATTTCCGGACCAATTACTCGTTACCATAATCTGGCAAGTCAATTTAATAATCTCAAGTTTCCTAATGCCGATACGATAACTGAAGGATTATGGCTAATTGCTAGGGGTGCGGTGAAAAAAGCGCTTTTAGCAGACCATTTGGGAATTTATGTTGACTTAGCGTTCAGCAGTTTGCAACGAGCCGGTAGCGTCGATCTATGGTTGGCAACTTTTGCTTACGGCTTACAACTGTATTTAGATTTCAGCGGTTATGTAGATATTGCTCGCGGTAGTGCTTTACTCTTCGGCTTAGTATTGCCAGAAAATTTTAATCATCCTTACTTCAGTACCAGCATTGCTGACTTTTGGCGACGCTGGCACATGAGTTTGGGTGATTGGCTGCGTAATTACCTTTACTTCCCCCTCGGAGGTTCGCGCAAGGGTTTAGCTCGTACCTGCTTAAACTTAGCGATCGTCATGCTTGTTGCCGGGATTTGGCACGATGCAGCATTAGGATGGGTGATTTGGGGTGCTTATCACGGTTTAGCGTTAGTCGTGCATCGTTTAACCGATGTTGTTAGCGACAAATTTGAGCCTTTAGAAAACTTCTGGCAAAATCCGGCGGGAATAGTTATAGCTTGGCTGCTAACTCAATTAATGGTTTTCACTTCATGGATATGGTTTCGCTTACCCAACGTACAAGACTCTTGGTTAGTAATTACTCACTTATTTGGTCGTACTGCCGACGCGCAATTTGCCCAGAAAGTCTATGTAGAAGCTATAGGCATTAGTCAGTATCAGCTAGCTGCTTTATTAATCGCGATCGCATTCATCATGGCCATTTCCTACGCCCTCAATAATCGCCTCAAATTAAAGCTTAATTGGCATTTAAAACTTTTATTCATACCCTTATGTCTTTGGGCTGTTTGGGTTTTAGCCCCCGAAGGAAGATTGCCGTATATTTACTTTGACTTTTAAAACAGTTAACAGTTAACAGTTAACAGTTAACTGTTACCAATGCCCAAGATACGATATAATTTTTAATTATATTTAAAATAAGTAATAATAATCTGAGTAAATGATCCTAAGTGAATAAACTAATGTAATGTAGTTAATAACGGGGAAGAGAAATCGAACCCGATTATAAGACAAATAAAACGCAATTATCCGAACCATGACAACCACATTACAAAGACGCGAGAGCGCCAATGCGTGGGAACAGTTCTGCGGATGGATCACCAGCACCAACAACCGTATATACATCGGTTGGTT
>JBARZF010000460.1:0-3536 GCA_049649675.1 Rivularia sp. (in: cyanobacteria)
CTATATGTATCGAGCGAGCGAGATGCTCGCACTACGAAGTTTACAACTTCCAGACGACCGCTGGGAACCCATTAGTTGAGGCTCTGCCTCCATTCCAATGCCTAAAAGAGCCGAGCGAAGTTTGTTCCCAGGTTCCACCTGGGAACAAGAAATTCATCTCCGGGTTTCTGGCTGGGAACTTATATACAGCAGGCAGAGCCTTTATAAATGCATTACAAGGTTGAACCGCGATTGTAACGAGAGTTGACTTTTTCCGATTTTGTAGTATAACTGTAATATAAGGACTTTTGACCGGAAATAATGGGATACAAGCCCCGTTCTTTTAGAACGGCTTTCTGGTAAAATTGGTATAGTCGCCACAGGGCATTGGGAGACTTTAAACGGACATGGAGGGAAGGTAAGACTAATTTAATTAGCGCATCCCTGCGAAGTGTCAAGGAATCCTCGCTTCTTTAGAACGAGGAGGTATGTCAAAATCCTTACCCTTTCCCAAACTTCGGAAAGGTGTACAACATTATTAAATTTGGAAAAATATCATGGTTCCCCGAACGCGCATCCGAAATATCGGCATATCTGCTCACATCGACTCTGGTAAGACGACATTGAGCGAGCGCATTCTCTTCTACACGGGCAGAATTCATGCAATTGAGGAAGTACGGGGAGGTGGCAAAGGTGCCACTATGGACTTCACGGATTTGGAGAGGGAACACGGTATTACCATCACTTCAGCCGCTACTACCTGTCAATGGCATGATACTAGAATTAATTTAATTGATACACCGGGACATATCGATTTTACGATTGAAGTCGAACGCGCTTTACGAGTACTTGATGGTGCTGTAATGGTACTTTGTGCTGTTGCTGGGGTGCAATCTCAGTCTATTACAGTTGATAGACAGATGAAGCGTTATGGCATACCTCGTATAGCGTTTATCAATAAGATGGATCGAACTGGTGCGAATCCGTTTCGAGTCGTTGAAGCAATCCATGATGCTTTGAAATTAAATGCATTGTTGCTTGAATATCCCATCGGTGCTGAAAGTCAGTTTGAAGGGGTTATTGATTTAATTGCAATGCAAGCTCATTTCTACGAAGGTGAAAATGGCGAAATTTGGGTTAAACGAGAAATTCCTGATGATTTAAAGCAAGAAGCGGAAACAGCACGGGAAAAAATGCTCGATACTTTATCTTTGTTTTCTGAAGAGATGACAGAGAAATTGGTGGAGGGTGAAGAAGTTTCTCAAGAGTTGATTTGGAAAACTATCCGTCAAGCAACTTTAAATTTAGAACTCGTACCCGTACTATTGGGTTCGGCTTTTAAAAATAAAGGCGTACAAAATCTATTAGATGCTGTTTCTTTGTATCTACCGTCTCCTGTAGATAAGGATTTCGTTAACGCAACAGATTTTAAAACAGGTGAATCTGTGGAAATTCCTTTAAATTCCGATGCTTCTTTGGTTGCTTTGGCATTTAAATTAACAATGCAGTCTTTTGGACAGTTAACTTATATCCGCGTTTATTCGGGTACTCTCAACCAAGGTGACACAATTTATAATTCTCGTACTGGGGAAAAGGTGCAAGTTGGTAGATTATTAAGAATGCACGCCGATAAGCGAGAGGAAATAAACCAAGCTGTTGCTGGGGATATTGTGGCGCTTTTAGGTGTTGAATGTGCTTCAGGGGATACATTCTGTTCGTCAGAACGAGTGTCTTTAGAAGATATATTCGTACCGGAGCCTGTAATTACTTTGGCGATTGAACCCAAGAAAAACCAGGATTTAGATAAGATTTCCAAAGCTCTTAACCGTTTCCGAAAGGAAGATCCCACTTTTCACGTAAACGTAAATTCGGAGTCAAATCAAACATTGATTTCCGGTATGGGTGAACTGCATTTAGAAATCTACGTCGAACGCATGAAGCGGGAATACAACGTAGAGGTTGAAGTTGGGAAACCTAAAGTATCTTATCGGGAAGCTATTTCTCAACGTGCAACCTTTGATTCTCGACTCAAAAAACAATCCGGTGGGCCAGGACAATACGCTCATGTAGTAGGGTATATTGAACCTTGTGAAGAACCGTTTGTATTTGAGAATAAAGTCTTTGGTGGTGCGATTCCCAAGGAATATATTGCGGGAGTAGAGAAAGGTTTTCGAGAAGCGATGAATTTGGGAATGTTGGAAGGATATCCAGTTACTGGAGTGAGAATTGTTTTAGAAAATGGTTCCTATCATCCGATTGATTCTTCAGAATTCGCTTTTAGGATGGCTGCTCAACAAGGGTTTTCACAAGCATTTCTTAAAGCCAAACCTCATTTACTCGAACCGATAATGCAAGTTGAAGTGGAAACACCAGATGAGTATTTAGGAAGAGTGCAAGGTGATTTATCATCAAGACGAGGTTTGTTGTTGGGTTCCCAAACCATGCAGGGATATTCAATTATTCGGGCTGAAGTACCATTAACGCAAATGTTTGGATATTCCGGTAACTTGCGTTCCTTAACTTCCGGAATGGCTACATTTTCCATGCAGTTTGGCTTTTATCGGAAAGCATAGTTTAATGTAAAGACGTAAAGACGTAGCAGTGCTACGTCTCTACATCTATATTTATGAAACTTGAAAAACTCTGGAAATATTTGTTAATAACTCCTTCTCTTCTGAAGAAAATTCAGAATCAGCCATTGCTAAATCGTTACACACCAGCAAAACCTGAGCTTTGACTAGTTCGCTTTCTATACGAGTATTGATATCTTTTAAGAAAGCATTCATTTTTCCTTCGTCTGACAAAGCCGTTCTAATCTTAGGTGTAACTTTACCAAAGTAGAATTCCAAAGATAAAGGCGATTCCCACTTGATACTACTTGTATACTCTTTAATTGCTTCATCTTCTGCAAGTTTGAGAGTTTTATCGCTATACATTATCATCATTAATAATTCGATGATTGCTTCTCGTTCGTTTTGAGTTACATCTTGCTTGGCGATTTCACTTAAAGATAAACGTAATTTGTCCCGCATAAGTTTTTCTACCTAACGTAAATATACCGTTTTAATAATATGTAAGTTAAAAATATTATTAAAGTAATTTAATACACATTTAAACTGCATTTTACCAAAATATTTTTATTTGCTAAAAGATAAATTGCTAGAAACGAAAGGTTGGTAGATAGGATGGGAGTCACCGCGCTACTACAAACCATAATTTCAACAAAATGTTTAAAACAAGTATAATTATTTCTTAACTTTGGCTGCATAAGTTTTATCTAGAATTTGCACATCGAGAAATTCAGGTTTGTGGGTATTAACAAAGGCTAATAATTTATCCAAATCTTCTGTACTGGTTAATCCAATGCATCCTGCCGTACCATCTTCTCCATTACTTTTTTCAAAAGACGGATCTATATGAAAACCTAAATCTGAACGTCCAGTTTTGAATTTAGGCTGTATAGGTAGAAAATGCTCTCCCGCTTCGGTAATCGCACCTGGAATTGTAGAGTTAGCAACAGTGTATTTTCCGTCGGGTAAGGGAGCCTCAGTTCCGCT
>JBARZF010000461.1:0-19216 GCA_049649675.1 Rivularia sp. (in: cyanobacteria)
TCTCCAAACCTCTCTCCTGCAAGGAGAGAGGCTTAATTTACCCCCTTCCCTCGTAGGGAAGGGGGCAGGGGGTTAGGTTTTTGCGTAAATTTGAAACCATATAAATGTTTTCCGGAGATGTCTATTAAGCAACTTTATGCGAATAATGTGCCGATTTCAGTACTTTATCCGGCAACTCAAAGACTTTATCGGAAGGCAGGATACGAGCAAGGGGGTAGTTTTTGCAGTTGGGAGATTGCAGCTTCTAGTATTCAAATGAAGGAACAACCTTTACCGATTAAATCTGTTCCCTTAGATTCAGAAATTTTTTACGATTTATATACAAAGCAGGGAAAAAATATAAATGGATATCTAAATCGGAATCAAACTATCTGGAATCGAATTATGAAACCGGGTGATAAAGAGACTTTTTATGGTTATATTATTGGCTCTACAGAAAAACCTGAAGGTTACATTATCATTAGCCAATATTCGGTAGATAATGACAATATTTTAAGCGTAGTTGATTGGGCAACTTTGACAAATGCAGCTACAAAAACATTTTGGTCATTTCTGAGCAATCACCGTTCTCAAATAGATAAAATCCGTTGGCGCGGCTCTGCCATTGATAATCTTACATTAATCTTGCCAGAACAAACCGCTAAAATGAGAACTTCTCAACGTTGGATGTTGCGGATTATAAATGTAGAGAAAGCATTATCAGCACGCAGTTATCCTTCAGCAGTTGAAACAGAATTGCATTTAGAAATCAAAGACGATTTGATAGCAGAAAATAACAGTAAATTTATTTTATCAATTGCTAACGGAAGCGGAAATGTCGCTAAAGGTGGTAGAGGTGAATTGAAATTAGATATCAGAGGATTAGCACCTTTGTATACAGGTTTATTTACTCCCCAACAATTGCAGCTAGCAGGGAAAATCGACGCGACAGAAAAGGTAATTTCCACCGCTACGCAGATATTTGCAGGTACGTCTCCCTGGATGATGGATTTTTTCTAATTGGTAATTGGGAATTGGGGATTGGGCATGGGAGATGGGGAGATGGGGAGATGGGGAGATGGGGAGATGGGGAGATGGGGAGATGGGGATTGGTAATGGGTAATTGGTAATGGGCATTGGGTAATGGGCATTGGGTAATGGGTAATTGGTAATTGGTAGCTGGGGATTGGGAATGGGGATTGATAATTATTGAATAACTAGGGAGCAAGATGCTCCCACTACAAATGTTTGATAATTCCTAACTGGTAACTGCTCACTGCTCACTGCTAACTGCTCACTGTCTTTCTCGTACTCTGCCTTTATAATTAATTGTTTGCTTTTTGGAGCGTTTACCCAAGGAGCGAATTGCTGAAACTTTGATGCGAATTTTTGTTCCAACTTCTAATCCTTCTTGGGGAATTGGTAGTTTTCCTAAAGCTAAAATAAAACGGTTGTAGTCTTGGGTAACGAATTCGGGGGGAATGTCGGCTTCGTATTCACCTCCGTTGTCGCCTCTGATTTCATACTCTACCCGAAACCGAGTTTTGATAATATCCGATTTACGAGCTAAATCTACTAAACTTAGTTTCAAATTTTCACCGCTTCCTACAAAGTCGGCTACTGCTAATTCGGTAACTTCTTTTTCCGGAATTGCGTTATTAACTACTAATTGTGTTAAATCGCCTTCTTGCTTTTTACTAATGTCAAGCCACAACTTTTTCGGAAAATCAACTTCGATTTTACCGTCGTTGTTTAAATTCAATTTGAGATTAAGCTTACTAAAATTACTTATCGGCTGTTTTTCTTGCCAAACTACTTGAAAATCTCTTTCTATCCGCTTGTCAAATTCGCGATATTTATCAGCAATTACCGAGCCGGGAGCAAGTAAAGAAACGGCACCATTGCGAGCAATCCAGCGATTTTTTGTTAAACGAATTGATTTATTTTGTAATTCTGAAAAATTTAATTCTGCTTGAGGATTATCTGGTGCAAGCTGTTGTTTACCCTTAACTAAACTCAAAATCCCTAAACTTCCTCGTTTCCCATTCCTGCCATCGTAACCGTCGCGCCCATCGCTACCCCTATAACATCTATATTTACGCTTTTTACACTTATAACTGTCGGTGCCTTTTTTACCACTACAGGATTCAACAGTCCAACTGCTACGGCGACACCTGCAACCCCTCGCACCATCACCGCCGCGCCCACCGCGCCCAGCTTCTCCTCCTAAACTGCGTACTAAAATACTTTTTAAATCGGCAATATTACTGTAATAAACACTTAAATCACCGCCACTTCCACCGTTACCACCACTACCCGCATCGCCACCTTTACCGCCATCCGGCGCGTGTATATCCCGCTTTGCTTTGTCACCATATTTACGACGACATCTGGCTCTATAACCATCTTCACCATCCTCCCCATCTTCACCATCCCTACCCGATAAATCCAGACTTACAGGGGAGCCATCAGCAAATACGGTAGCGTCTTTACCGCTGTTTCCACTTCTGCCACTACGCCCATCTCTACCATCACCATCGCCATATCTTCGATAATTATTGTCTCGTCGATAGTCTCTTGCTATTTTTCCCGATTTCTCCAGACACAACATGGTATCGAATTCTGAAGCAGAAGCAGGTAAGCCATTAACTAATAAGCTAACTGTAAGTAAAAATGATAACCTTTTCAAAACAAGTTTTAACATTTTTAGATTCATTTTTTATTAGGGAATAATTTAAACCACCAGAATTAATGTTTATTTTCCGGAATTTAATAGAAAATTGAAAGTTAAAATTATACTTTTATTTCTCAAATAAAGATTGTTTTTCTTTGTTCCTAATCAGATATAATTTCACATACTTAAGTAAGACTAAAATTTGAGAAAAAAGTGCCTTCTTGACAAAAAAACAAATATTTAGTTAAATTTTTGCTAAATATTACAATAGATGGAGACGGCGTGCACAGTGCAACGTCTCTACATCAGTTATATGTATTATTATTCACTCTGAAATACTAACTTTTCTACGGCATCCATTCCACAAAAAACCCTATCTGCCTTTCTTTTCTTCGACTAGCTTTTTGCTGTTCCAATTCAGTAGAGAAACGTAGATTATTTGTGATTGCATAACTTGCAGAAAGCTTAGTTAAAGTAACTTCCTCGGCAGTACCCGGAGCAACCCAACTGCGAGTAAAAGCGATATCTGCACCACCACCGCGAGATAATACCAATAGCAATTTTACGCCTAAATTTACCCCCGAAGTTGAGTAATCGGATGTCTATAAATATCGATACCCAATTAAAGAGGAAAAATTCAAGTAACCAGCCAATTTTACTGATTCCTAAATTATAGTTTTTAATAAACTTTGCGTAATTATTACAAACACCCCTGTATTTATCATTACTATATTTTTTATAAACAAGAATAATTAGACTAACTCTCATGCAACTACCATCATCTGAAAATCAAGAAGAAAATAATCAATCCTCTGCTAAATTACACGCAGAAGTCGAACAGCTTTCTAACATTGCTAGCAATATAGTCATCGACAGCGAAATGCAAGCTAAGATACAAAGCTTGTTGGCTCAGATTAAAACGAGTCTGCAACAGCAACAATTAAGTATCGAAATACAGCGAGAGCTTGCTAGATTATTAACTTTGATATCTACATTAGATTATCGCAATTCTCAACACATTGATATTTTAGATTTAGCTATTTCTATTCTGCTAGAAAATAAAGAAGATACAATTCAAAACAAAAAAAAATCAAAATTTCCGAATAAAGTATCTGATAAAAGTTCTCGAAATCTAGTTTTTATCCAAGAAGCCCGACGACAAATAGCAATTCAAACGCGGGAATATCCACATCCTTTCAGCGCGATAATTAAAGGCTCTGGAGGTGCTTATAATCGGCTACTTTCAGGTTTAAGTTGGTTTTTTATCATATTTGTAATTTGTCCGATATTAGCAAGCGGGTTAACATTCGTTGCTTTAAATACTATTGGTGCAATAAAGCAAGTTGAGCAGAGCAAAAATATTGAATTACTTAAAAAGGAACTTAAGAATAAAGAAGAGCAACTTCAAACAACTAACGAAATTCGCAATTCCCTTCAAGTTAGATTAGAAAAGGTAAATGGGGAAATCAAAAAACTTAACCCAAATAACAATTTTTCTGCGGATATGAAAGAAATTACAAGTACAGTTGGTAATCTTAATAGTAATATTGAACAAGAATTAGAATCTATTTCTCGTAAAGAAAAAGAAGAAAATACTCTTCAAAATAATCAACCCGTAAAAATTGATGAAAATCGATTAATAACTTTGACAAACTTGATTTATAAGTCTCCTATTTTCTCCATATTTGTAGCAGTTTCCATGGGAGCTTGATAGATGTTCAGTTAGCGTTATTGTACGTGCAAATAAATTTATAAAACAAGGCAAAGAAGGACAATCGGACTTATTTTTTACCGGCTTTTTCCGTCCGATTGTCGGTATGTCTTTTGCTATTTTCGCGGTAGCAGTAATTGAATCTGGTATATTTTCCGGTGTTTTCAAAATAACTCAAGATCAAGATCGCACCGTTTATCTTTATATGACAATAGCCTTTCTTGCTGGCTTCAGTGAAAGACTAGTTGAAGACGTAGTTTTAAAAACCGAAAATAGCTTAACAGGCTTTTCTTCACGCTCCGATAAATCCGAAAAATAATTGTTAATTGTTAATTGTTCATTGTTCATTGTTCATTGATTTAATCTTTATTTATCACAGAATCATCTTGAATATCTGGATTTGTCGGATTAACTTGTACAAAAGCAAGATTACTCTCTAATTCTTTATTCCCATTTTCCAACTGCCAGTTATTAAGAACATCTTTGACTAAAATTTCTTGGATAAAGGTTTGCAGCACAAGTACTAAAGGAATTGCCAGAAATAAACCCAGAAAACCAAAGAAATTAGCAAAAACTACTACTGCTAATAAAGTTACTACTGGCAATAAAGAGACTTGCGACTTCATTACCAAAGGTACAACAATTAAACTTTCAACCTGTTGAATACCGATATATATGGCAACTACAGCAACAGCTTTCCAAGGTGCATCAAGTAGCGCTAATAACAAGGGTGGAATTAAACTTAATGTGGGGCCAACATTAGGAATAAATTCTAAAATTCCAGCTATAATTGCATTAATTAAAGGTAGTCGCACGCCTAAAATTAATAAACTAATATAGCTCAAACCACCGATGAGAAACATGGTTAGCAGCGTACCTTTGATCCAGCCTACTAAAGAGGTTTCGCACTTGTGAATAATCTCGTCCATGCGCCGACGATAAAAGGCTGGAAAAAGTAATATAAATCCGCTTCGATAGGGTGTAGGATCTATCAAAAGCATTATAGTTAAAACGAAGAATAGTAAAGAGTTTAAAACAATATTAAATGATTGACCTAAGACTGTAAAGACGTTTCCTGAAACAGCACCTAACCAAGTTTGTAAGTTTTCAGTAAGATATCCTAAACCTTGAATTTGATCTAAAACTTGTTCGGGAATCACGTTCAAAAGCCAGTCATTCCATACTCTAATTTGATCTAAAAATTTTGGTACGATAAAAGTAAATTCGCGTAACTGTTCAATAATTTTTGGAGCAATCAGCGCGAAAAAACCCGACACAATTGTGAGTAGTAAAAGTACTGATATTCCAACTGCAAAGCCTCGCGGAATCTTAAGTTTTTGCAATGCTTTAACAACTTGATTTAAAGCAGTCGCCAGAATTATGGCAGCAAAAACTATCAATAAAACTTGTCTAATTTGCCATAATATATATATTGATACAACGAAAACAAAGAAACCAATCCATTTTCCTATACGCACGAAATGCCTCCGAGTTTTCCCAGTTGCTGACAATGTATATGTAGGGTATCCGTTTAAATGGTTCGTGTCTTCCTCCGCAAGTAAGTAACATTTTATCTGTAATAGGGACGGAAACAAACAATATCTACCTCTAGAAAGACCAAAATAGTTGTTTATCAAAGTAATGTGAAGTAATAAACTGCTTAACTACTAATAGTTTTGATTTTCTCCACAAGATTATCGTGCTTATTGGAAAACTGAAATACCATTTATAGAATCATGATATTTGTAAAGTGGATGAAGCGCTTATGCATTGGGCTTATCGGATTTATTTTATTCTTATCTCTGTCTGGCTTAACCAGTTTTGCTAGAGATACCCCACCTCAATTTCCTCTACCAATCAATTCTCAGCAACAGCAGCCTACGCCATCGCAACCACCTGTAACACCATCTGACTCCGCACCAGGTTTAAGTAACCCGCAAGAATTTACTGCATGGGTAGATAAATTTATGAATGATGAGATGTCAAAATCTCACATTCCTGGAACAGTTATTTCTATAGTTAAGGATGGGAAGGTATTTTTTACTAAGGGTTATGGTTATGCAAATGTGGAAAAAAATATTCCTGTAGATGCGGATAAAACTTTGTTTCGCGTTGCTTCCCTCTCCAAATTATTTACAGCAACAGCAGCAATGCAGCTATCTGAGGGGGGAAAATTAGATATAAATGCAGATGCGAATCAATATCTGAAAAAATTTAAAATCAAAAATTCTTTTCCCCAACCCGTAACCGCAGCGCAAATGATGATGCATACCGATGGTGTAACCACTGGAAGGATCGGGTTAGCAGCTAATACACCCGAAAAAATGCTACCGCTGGGCGATTATCTAGCTAAATATATGCCCGCCATTGAATGGCTACCAGGTACACTTTACAGTTATTCAAATCACAGTATCACTTTATTAGGTTATTTAGTAGAAACAATCTCTCAAACTCCCTTTGTAGAGTACATCGACAAAAATATTTTACAGCCGCTGAATATGCGTCGCACTACTTTCCAACAGCCCCCACCGCCAGAATTTGCGGATAATTTAGCTACAGGTTATCAGTATCGCAAAGGTAAATATCAAGCCCTTCCCTATCTACATTTAAATATTGCACCAGCAGCAGCGATAAGTACAACGGCTACAGATATGACTCATTTTATGAATGCATATTTGCAATACGGGCGCTATCAAGATAAGCGAATTCTTAAAGAAGCCACCGCACGCAAAATGCTTACAAGACAATTTACTCAACATCCATTGTTACCAGGTATTGGTTATAGTTTCCGCGAGCGTTGGGTAAATAATATTCGTACTTGGGGGCATTTAGGGAATTTGCGCGGATACTCAGCTTCTCTAACTTTAATGCCAGAGCGAAATATTGGAATTTTTATTGCTAATAACAGCTTTACCAGCTTAACTAGTCAATTCTTAAGTCAATTCTTTGACAGATATTTTCCCGTTACAAAACCACCTTCATCAGCTAATATTTTAGCTTTAAATGAAGAAGAACTCGAAAAATTTACAGGTCATTATCGCGATGTTGAATATCCCCGCAATACTTTTGCAAAAGTAGCTGCACCTTTCGGAGATATAAATATTAAGAAAGCTGATAATGGGAATTTAATAATAAATACCCCAAAGCTATTTTTTACAGGTAAAACTCCCGATAAGGAATTAGTACCTATTGATAAACTGTTATTCCGAAGACCTAAAGATAATGCATATACAGCCTTTGGTGAAAATAAAGATGGAGAAATCGAGTATGCATTTAATCCACTCTTTCCTAAAATTGGACCTTACGAAAAAATTTCTTGGTATGAAGATATTTGGGTACAGCTTGGGATTGCAGCTTTTTGTACCATTGTGTTTTTATCAGCGTTTTTTATGTACCCAGTACGGGGTATAATTCAACGTTTGCGGGGAAAATCTGCTAAATTTGAAAGTGAATTTAACGCTGCTTGGGTAATAGCTGGTGTGTATGGTACTTTAAATTTGATATTTTTAATCGGTTTACCCTTATCCTTGTGGCTTATCGGTTTTTGGAAGTTAGTTTATGGTGTACCGGCAATAGTTATCGCTTTATTAGTACTTCCATTAATTACCACTTTTTTGACTTTGGCATTGTTAATCTTTTCTATAGTAATTTGGAAGTATAAATATTGGTCAATATTGTCAAGATTGCATTATTCTTTAGTCACTTTAGCCGCAATCATTTTCATTCCCTTCTTAGCTTATTGGAATCTGTTAGGATTTCAATTTTAAAAGACTTTCGCTATAGCCGTACTTGTTATGCTGATAAAATAGTTGTAAGAGAGGATTGGGGGCAGCAGGGAACAGAACAAAAAGACTACCCACGTAAATAATGTTAGCTATTGCTTTTTTTACTATAAAATAAAATATGGAACTTATATAAAAAATCAAAAATTATGGACTTAAATAAAATTCCTCAACAAAGTAAGAAAGCCGCTGAAGATTTAGTAGATAATGTAAAAAAGAAAGGACAAGAAATGGTAGATAATGTTTCTGAAGTAACTAAGAATAAAGCTGAAGATATTACTGAAGAAGCTATTACTACAGCAGTTGATAAAGCAATTCATATAATTGAAATTGCCAGTCAGAGAGTAAAAGAAAAACAAGTTACTGCTGAAAATGTGTCTTTAGAAGTCAATTTAAAAATTGTCGGAGTAGCTGAAATAAAAATGCGGGCACATATACCAACATCTTCAGACGAAGAAAGTGAAATGATTGATGTTGATGTATCTTAGTTAAAAGTTTAAAAAGTAACGCATTTTATACAATTGGTGCGTTACTATTTTTTTGGCTGCCAATCATTCAAAATATCTTTAACCAAAAGTTCTCTCAACCAAACTTGAGAAACTACTACCAACGGGAAAGCTAAAAATAAACCTAATAATCCAAAGAAGACAGCGAAAGCAACCTGCGATAATAAAGTAATAAAATATATAGAGCAACGGTAAATAATAGGAAGCCAATTAGTTTCCCGAAGCGCATATTTAACCTCTTTCACTGTTTCCTGTTGCCTGTTGCCTGTTTCCTTCTCAATTTACTGTTCTAACCACTCAAGTAATCCCAAAGAATTAACGCTACCTAAAAAATGAGCGCCGATTATAGTCGTATCTGCAACTATCAAAAGTAGATCGATCGAACGTACTACTGTTTCTGGGCTATAAACTGCTACCCCTTGAGGTTGAGCAAGTGTTTTCCCTAACACTGCGATGGCAGTTTGTTCGGTAGCTAAAAAAGCTAACCCAATTCCTACCAAACTAATTATTAAACCTACACGCAAAACTCTAATAATTTCTTCTTTTTTAGGGTGTAAATTGCTGTCGGGTAACTGCAATCGCTTGGCTAAACGAGTATAGCGATAAGCCCAAAATATTCGGAAAACTAAAGCAACTAAACCACATATTCCTAAAAATATTCCGAATCCAATAAAAGGATTACTTATATCGCTGAAGTTGCGACTGAACATTACTAATAGTAAAATAATGCCCGCAACAGCACCTAAAAGTAACTGCGCCCAGAAGCTGATTCTACCCAGTAGACGAAAAGTTCCGGCAAATTCTCGTTTACTCGGTGATGAAGATGTTTTAGACTGCATTGATATTTTCTCCTTGATGATTTTTACAAAAATAAATGTAATCGCACAACTTTCTGTAAAATAAAAAATTAGATATATTATTAGCTTATCTTTTACTATTTATCAAATTCTTCTTTCAAAAGGTAGATAGCTTTTTAAACCTAGTATGAAATTTTTATGCAAAATAAGGGCTTTCATATTACATGAAAACCCCTATCCTTGAAAAGCTATTTAATCAGCCAGACTTACAAGCATCAACTTATTTTTCAAGAGAATTAGGTAATGCAGAAGGATAAATAGTTTTAACTATCAAAACGGGTTTATCTTTGTAGTCTGCTTCTAATTTGCTCTTTACACCAGCATCCCAAGTAAACTTATAATCTCTTTCCAAGTCAGCAACTACAAACTTTGCCAAAGTACCTGTAGTAACAACCGTTTCACCGGCTTTCACATTCTTTGAATAAGGAACTACATCTTTATCATCTGGTACCAAAACTAATAAATTCTCAGCACCAATTAATGAACCATCTAGAGTAAATACATCTGTACCAGTTACATTTTCGATTTTACCCGGTACTGCAATCACTTTATTGTAATATTCGTCAGGGTTTGATGTAATTTGACCTGGTTTTGGTGCTAATGCGATCGACTGAGCAATCATTGCTGCCTTACCCTCAAATTTTGCATAATCTTTCGAGTCAAGGTTTAACTTATAATCTTTGTTAAAATTATCAGTGCCATACTTTTTCACTTCACCCGTGATTTGCAATTCTACATCTTCGGGAAGTGGTTGAGTATCTCCAGTTGCATTCACAATTAAAATGGTATCGCCACCAAAAAAGTCATCATCGGTGACGGCAAATGTGGTGTCGCTAATTTTATTTATAGCGTTAGTTCTGATTGTTACGCTTTGCCCTATTAGTTTATTGGTTTTATCCGCAACTTCTTCAGCAGTAACGTTTTCTTGTTCTTGTTGTGTCGTATTATCTGCTGTCTCCGCACAAGCTGGAAGTATAAAAGCAGCTAAAGCTAAAGCTAAAGCTTTTGAACGAAATCTATTAATCATGAAAATTTTCCTCTGAATGTTTTTATTTAATTATTGCAGTTAGCAGTTAATACTAAAATGCATTATCTGAAATAGGGGTTAGCGATTATTATTTAAAATTTTCCTATCCTCCTCACACTGCTTATCCTTAGTTATTTATAGATTTGCAGCTATATAAAAATTACCTTTTTATTCTAGGTAGGCAATGTTTCGCAACATTTCAGACATTTAACTCTGTCAAGAATAAAACATAAAAGGTTAATTGGCTTCTATCTTAAGAAAGAAGTAATAGATGGAGATAGTATTGGTATTTTTAAAATGAAATTATTTTTTAATTTTAATTTCACATAAATCCTGAAAAGCTCAATTTAACAAAACATTAACTAAAGTTTAGCAAACAAGATAGTACTTAGGTGTATTTGTCAAGGAATTAAAGAAGTATTTTAAACTAAATCTTTTGATAGATTATAAAAGCATAAATTTACTGTAATCCATTATTTGGAGCAATTAACCTTTTTTGTTGCCTTATGGTTTTAGTCCAACTTCTAACTCATAACTCTTAATCCTTCCCAAAGCATTTAACAACTCCGAAGCACTAAAAGGTTTAGTAAGAAATTCTTGAATACCAGTACCGCTAGATTGAGCTAAAGCTTCATTAGAAACTAATCCACTCATAGCAATAATTTTTACTTGTGGATTTAATTGTTGTAAAGTGCGGATGGCTGTTGCCCCATCCATTGATGGCATCATTATATCTATTAAAACGGCATTGATTTCCTTTTTTTGCTGCACGTAAACCGCAATAGCTTCGATGCCATCTCTGGCTGTCATTACGCGGAAATTATAGGTTTCAAGGGTGGTTTTGATAATTTCACAAATTGCCACTTCATCATCTACAACTAAAATTAATTCTTTATTTCCTATAGGTAGCTGCTTGTTTTCTGATATCGGCGAAACCTCTCCTTCTATACTTGGTAAATAAACTTTGAATTGAGTACCTTTATTGATTTGGCTGGATACTTCAATAAAACCACCGTGGTTTTTAATAATACCCAATACCGTAGATAAACCCAATCCCGTTCCTTCTCCTACTTGTTTTGTCGTAAAAAATGGGTCAAAAATTCTATCTATAACTTGTGGAGAAATTCCAATTCCAGTATCGGTAATAGTAAGTACAATATATGAACCAACTTTTGCCTCAATGTTCATTTTGGCATAGCTTTCATCGATAAACTTATTAGTCGCTTCAATGCTTAAAATCCCTCCGTCGGGCATTGCATCGCGGGCATTAACTACTAAATTCATAAATACCTGATGCAGTTGAGTAGCGTCTGCTGAAACTGTCCATAAGTCTCGCGGAAAATCTCTTTCAATTGTGATGCTTTTAGGAAATGTACCTTTAGCAAACTGCTCAATATCTTTTAAAATATGCTTAACTTGCAGTACCGTGCGCTTACCTTCATTACCACGAGCAAACGAAAGAACTTGTTTGACTAACTCAGCGCCTCGTTTAGCAGTAGCTTCGAGCATTACCAACATTTCACTCGAAGTTTTATCAACATTCTTAAGTCTGAGCGGCAACAATTGAGATATTGCCAATACTGGTGTGAGCATATTATTTAAATCATGCGCGATTCCGCTTGCTAATGTACCGAGGCTTTCCAGACGTTGAGCGCGGAGAAACTGACTTTCAAGCAGTTTTTTCTCGGTAATGTCGGTATCTACTGTCAAAATTGATTTGGGGTTTCCGGCTTCATCGCGTACCAAAGTCCAGCGACTGGCTACAGTAATATCTCTACCTTGCTTGGTAACTTTTTCTAACTCACCCTGCCACGCACCATTCTGCGTAACTTCTTCCATTGCTTCCGCCAATTCTTGAGTAAATTCCTTAAATAAAAGCTCGTTGGCACCCTTACCTAAAGCTTCTTGTGCCGTCCAACCGTACATCCTTTCCGCACTTTGATTGCAGTATAAAATTGTTCCTTCTAAATCCCTTAATAAAATTGCATCTGTAGCCACATCGAGCAAAACTGCTTGTTCTTTAATTTTCTTTTCTGCTTGTTTGCGATCGGTTATATCTAGACAAGAACCAATATAGCCTTCAAAATTTCCATCTGAATTAAATCTAGGAGTACCTTTATCCAAAATCCAGCGATATTCGCCATCCCTATTCTGCAAACGGTATTCCATCGAAAACGCTTGACGGGCATCGAAAGCATTCACATAAATTTCAACACATCTATCTCGATCGTCTGGATGAACTCCATTAGCCCAACCATTACCGATTTCTTCCTCTAAACTTCTTCCAGTAAATTCCAACCACACAGCATTAAAATAATTGCAAAGCTTGTCGCATCCAGCCATCCAAATCAGCACCGGGGCTGTATCTGCCATCTTGCGAAATCTTGCTTCACTTTCCCGCAACGCTGACTCTGCCTGCTTATATTTGCTAATATCTTTAGAAATTCCGTAAAAACGGACAATTCTATTGTTACAATCCCGTTCTATTTTTCCACAAGAAAATGCATAACCAATCGAACCATCGGAGCGTATAAATCTAAATTCCGTCTCGTAGGGAATACCTTTTTCGATAGCATTTTGAGTCAACTGATTTACTCGCTCCCTATCTTCCGGATGAATCAGCTGACTTATAGTTTCAATATTGGGTATAGAATTACCTTTATCGCGATTAGCAAACCGATAAAATTGTTTTGACCACCAAGCTTCATCTGTAGTCAAATCCCAAGACCAACTTCCAATTTTAGCAATTCTCTGCGCTTCTTGCAGCAAAGCTTCAGTTTGACGTAACTTCTCTTCAGCTTGCTTGCGTTGAGTAATATCTCTAATTACAGTTAACAAACCAATTTTTTCGCCGCTATGATTATTTAAATAACTAACTGATAACTCAACATAAATTACCTCACCATTCTTCTTAATATGAATATTTTCTCCCTGCCACCAACCATTTTTAGATAAACTTTCTTTCGCAAACTGTTTCTCATCTGGATTAAGCCAGCGATATTCATATACTTCTGCTAAACTACGTCCAACAAACTCGGCAGCATTAATATTATATTGCTGCTCGGCTCGTTTGTTTAAATAAATAATTTTATGTTCGTTATCGATCGCAATAACTGCATCGCTAACGTGAGCTAAAATATTTGCATCAAATTTAATTTGAGTTTCAGCTGCCGAAATACTATTATTATCTTGATTGCGATCGGAATTAGCATTTTTTAATTTGTGAATAATACCATCATCTTCATTCACGAAAAATCGCAACAAACTTTTCTCTTCGATAATTCCCAGTAAAATATTTTTATCGTCAACAACTGGTAAATGAGAAATTCCATACTGATGCATTACTTGTAACGCTGTAAAAGCATCTTGATTTGACGATTTTTTCAAGCTGATTACTTCTCGTTTCATCACGTCAGCTACTTTCACTATTGATAAATTCCGATCGGAAGCAGTAAGTCTCAGAGCATCAGCCTGAGTCAAAATGCCTACCAAACGACAGTCTTCAGTTACTAAAACACAACTTGCTTTTTCTTCGTTTGCATAACTGATATTCAGCATTAAAGTAATTGCGTCATTTACCAAAGTATCGGGTGTTACTGTCAAACAATAAGTTTCGATAACCCGATTTAAAGCAAATAAGTCATTTGAATTGGTAATAGATGACATAGTAAAAAACATTACTAATTAATACAGAGAATTAAAGCGGGTAATTTCATGCAAATTATGCTAAAAATAACCGATCGAGGTAAAAGTATTTTAAAAAAAAATAAGTCACATTAATATTGTAGCGATTTTCAATAAATGAACAATTAACTGTAGGGAAACGATATAAAAAGTCTCTCTACAGTTAATCTTCACGATCTATATTATTCAAACTTTACCTACAATTTCTACCTTTAGTGTTTGAGGTTCTTTCTCAGCGTCCAGAATTATGCCTTGTACTGTAAACACCGAACAATAAGCATGATGAAGTACATAATTGCTAACGCTACCCATTAAAAATTCGCTTATTCCCCGACGACCCCGACGACCAATTACAATTACATTAGCCTGCCAATTTCGAGCTATATCGCAAATCATTCGAGATGGTTCGCCAATATTTTGAGAAAATTCCGCTTTAACTCCTAATTTTGTAGCTTGTTCGCATAATCTACGCAACCAATTGTATCTATTTTCTTTCAGATTGTTCCAATCATTCGCATATTTACTATTATTTCCTTGCAATTGCGGATAAAGAATAGTCGGCTGTAAAAACAAAGGATCTATGTATTGCTCATCAAGCGGAGATAAAACGTGTAAAAGCATTAAATCAGCATCTGTTGCTTTTGCCAAACATACAGCTTCATCAAACACCTGCTGGCTCGATGACGAATTATCCATTGCTACAAGAATTTTATTTAGCATACAGATTATTTCCCACTTAACTACTAGCTGCTATCTACTTCCTTTATAGATAATAAGTATGAGGATTTCGTGAGTATTAAGTTATATTTAGCTAAAACCTCACAAATTACTCACATTTATTTTCTATTCTGAAAGAATCACCGTCCATCTGCTTGTTTAACAAAAACTTTTTACCTACTTTCGATAATTGCAAATAATTAGTAGAGGTTAAAAATAATCATGAACTACTGTCCTTGTTGTAAAGACACGCTTTTATGTCACATCAGCCACAATCATATTTACTGGTTTTGCCCAAGTTGTTGGCAAGAAATGCCTGTATGCGATTTAGCAACTTCTCATTCATTGACAGAAGCAATATCGGCAAAACTATCTATAGTGCATCAAAAAATAGAAAAATCGAGTTTAAACTCTCGCGTTAGTTGCATTAATTCTTCCCAACTTGCTATTACCCATGTTTAATAGTTAAATTAAAGTTACATTCAAAAATCATTCAGTTTTTAGATAAGCCACTCCTTTATTTTTTAGGGAGTGGCTTATATTTTGAATTTGAATAAATCTAAATAATAATTTACATTTGTTAAGTAAAGCAAAGCATAATTTATTTGATATTCTAAAATTTAAATTAAGCCATTTCATGTTAATTCTTTCCCACTTTGATACAGAAAAAGCTATCGGGATGAAAATATTAGTTGTAGAAGATGACCAATATGTTGCAAAAGCGCTGAATCTGATTCTCGCTTATCAAAATTATGCAGTTGAAACTTCCTCCGATGGAGAAGAGGCTTGGGGATTTATAAAACTTTTTGATTATGATTTAATTATCCTTGATATCACATTACCTAAAATAGATGGTATTACCCTATGCCGACAAATGCGTTCTGACGGTTTGCAAACACCTATTATGCTGTTGACAGGATTAAATTGTCCTCATGAAAAAGCTGTAGGTTTGGATGCTGGTGCAGACGACTACATGGTTAAACCTTTTGACAAAGAAGAATTAACCGCTCGCATCAGGGCACTTTTACGTAGGGGAAAAATAAAATCGTTACCCGTTTTAAAATGGGGTTCTCTACAACTTGACCCCAGAAGTTATGAAGTTACTTATAATAAACAACTCCTAGCCTTAACTCCCAAAGAATACGCTTTATTAGAGCTTTTTTTGCGAAATACTCATCACGTATTTAGTTGCAGCATGATTTTAGAACATCTTTGGTCTTACGAAGATGCTCCCACAGAAGAAGCCGTGCGTACTCATATCAAAGGATTGCGAATGAAATTAAAAGAGAAAGGTGTACCTAACAATATTATTGAAACTGTTTATGGTATTGGTTATCGCTTGAATCCGCAGGTTGAAGAGGAAGCGGGGAGAGTTTACCTGTAGAGAAATAGTGAGTGGTGGTTGCCCTAAAAAATCCTAGGAGGGGGAGATGGGGATAATAAACAATTATTACCTATTACCCATTACCCATTCCCAAACAATAAAAGGGCACTTGTTAATAAAAGGCTTCTATACCAAAATTTCATTTAATTCGCGCTGTTCGATCGCAATGTTTATTAAATTACGCTATAATACGTAGATATGCATAAAATAGCTATTTTGTCAATTCTTATTAATTAATTTTGATGTCAAAGATATTTAGGCAACAGAATCATTTCCGGCAGAGTGCAGTTTTCTCGGCGCACTAATTGAAACTACCCTAGAATCATTTTCTAAATTTTCCATATCTTCTGGGGTAACGGTTGCTGTAAGCAAATTTTCTGATATATGACCTCTTAATTTTACGCCTGCGGGGACGTAACCGGGTTCTGCGACTTTTATGGTTACGCCAAAAATATCATCGCTATTCGTTTGTTGCGATTGAGCTATTTCAGATCCGTGTTCTTTTTTATGACAGCCGTGCAGCATACTTTTTTTAACACGAACTGGTCTACCTGCTACGTAAAGCATAGGTAACTATTCCTTGTCCAAGACAATATTTTTGTGGTTGAATAATATTATATTCTATCACTTAATATTATCACATCGCTCTGATGAGGGAAAGAGCAACATTAACATCTATCGGACCATAACCATAACGCGCTTTCTGTAACGGATATAAAGGGGGGTTGTTTTCAGCGCTTTGGATGAGAATATCGCGAATTTGGTTAATATCTAATTCAATATTGCGATCGCGAGCTTCACTTAACATTAAGGCGATTATTCCCGTAACCACGGGTGCGGACATACTGGTGCCCGATTTTCGGTAAGATTTAGTTTCAGTAAGTGAAGCAGCAGCCCATATATTTTGTCCGGGAGCAATAAAATCGGGCTTTTGTCGTCCGTCGCGAGTTGGCCCGGAACTAGAAAAATATGATAAAGGTTGGCTCGGTTTTGTCGGATCGTAAGAACCAACCATAATGATATTATGTCCGCAGCCGATGGAATTAACGGTATGAGTATTATCGTGAGGCGGAATAAAACTGGTTTGAGAACCATCTTCACGTTCTATCCAGGCGTGAAAATCACCGTTTTCTACTTCTACTCCGTGCAATCGTAAAGTCCAAACTCCTCCTGGAAGTCGGGATTCCATAAAAACACCAATCATATTATCGCCGTTGTTGGGGTCGCAAAAACGATGAGATAAATAAATTACGGTGTTATCATCTTCGTCTACAATTTCTCCATTTTCCCCCAATTGTAGACTTACCAAAGGTTGGCCATCGGGAGGAATAATTTCTAAACGGAATTTATCCGCGCCATTATACCAAACTTCCATCGCTTTGTACTGCCAATGCCCTCTAGGAATATCCCAGTGCAAATCGGTAAAACCATTTTGCGGTACCTTTCCCGAAGCATGAATTCCTTTGTAATATGAATTTCCCGCCGCAATAACTACTGCTCGATTGGGTTTTGCTTCCACCAAAGCATCTATACTTTGTTCAACCAAAGCAGTACCATCGTGGGGTCCGCCATGTAACGCTAAACTAATATTTACCGCACAAGGACGGTTTTGAGCTATTTCAAAAATAAAATCTACCGCTTCCACCAGTTCGGTAGTATCCCCCAAAGACTTATCTACAGCAGAACCTCCATCAGCCAAAACAGCTTCTACAGCACCGTTAGAAAAGTGGACAAATATGATATCAGCTTCGGGAGAAATACCCGGATTTCCGGTACCGTTGCCATTTCCCGCAGCGATATCCATGACGTGAGTACCGTGAGCAAGTTCTCCGGGAGAGTAACCCAAAGCTAAATAAGGATTTTCCGCTTGTAAAGCTTGATTTATTTCTGCGCTGCGATAAACTTTTCCATAGCCGAAAGGACTATCGGGTTCTGAAGAACCATCTTGATCCCATAAAGCAAGTATTCTGGTAGAACCATCTGGGTGACGAAAATTTTTGTGAGCAAAATCGCAACCCACATCAATAATTCCTACAACTGCATTCTTTCCCCGCTGTTCTAAGGCGGAACCTCTCTCCAAACCTCTCTCCTGCAAGGAGAGAGGCTTTAAATTCTCCCCATTCCCTGGTAGGGAAGGGGGTTGGGGGGTTAGGTTTAAATTCTCCCCATTCCCTGGTAGGGAAGGGGGTTGGGGGGTTAGGTTTAAATTCTCCCCATTCCCTTGCAGGGAAGGGGGCTGGGGGGTTAGGTCTTCCGTAGCTAGCTGCAAACTTTGCGACGCTTGCAAACTGACAACGCAAGGGCAAGTACGTACAGACTGCAACCGCGACACCGGAACTCTGGCAGTGACAATAATATCTCCATTTGGCGTACTTCCAAGTTCTGCACCTTCTCGTACTTCACTCATCGAAAGCCATGCTTTTAGATCGTTCACCTTCGCGATCGCAGCGACTTCTCCCACCTCTGTTGAAGCTGTGGGTGGAGTAGATAGTCCTCTACGACGACGCTGTATAAGTCTTTGCAATCTAGGGTCAATATCTGCAAAAATATTTGTCCATTCAAATCGCATCAATCACCTTTCCCGTTACGAACGATTATTGCTTAATTATTTATCGTATATATCTATTTTAAATTACGATTTTTTATCTATATTTTTTATTTTTTCGGATAAAAACCTACGTAATAAAACTGACGTTTTCTAATTCAATAGTAGCTCAAAGTACACTATTATTTATACGGTTAGAGAATAATTAGATCGGAATAAATCAGTAAAATAAGTTTTCCTCTCTCTGCATTCTTAGCGTCTAGTAAGGTTTTCATTCAATCAAAAAGTAATTTGGTTTACACAACAGCCAAAAACCTCCTAAAAAGACATTTACAAAATCCAAACAGATT
>JBARZF010000462.1:0-10451 GCA_049649675.1 Rivularia sp. (in: cyanobacteria)
TTTCTTGAGTTCCTGTAATCGTTCAATTTCCATGATGATGAGATGCGGCGATCAGATGGCACTATTAAGAATTTAACATAGCGATGTGATAGGGAAAAACTAGGTAATGATTTATTAAATCAAATGACTGTTGATATCAAGCTTGCATTTTATTAATTAGCAATAAAAAGACCTATCTCTCTTAATCTCTTTCCTCTGCGCTCTCTGCGTCTAGTAAGGTTTTTATCTATAATCTTCTCAGAAGAATTAAAGCAATTAACACCAACCCCCCTAATTAAGGAAAAACCAGGGAATAATTCTTAAATTCTTCTCAAATCTCTAACATAAAAGGAATTCCGCGATTTATGACCATATAACTGCTGTGGGGCCATTGTCCGCCGAATAAAGCGTAGATTTCTACAGGCTTGCTAGAAATTGTAATTCCAATTTCATAAGACTTACCCGTAAACGGCGCAAAACGACGACAAGCTTCTTGATAGAAATGACTGTGCTGATACTTTTTATTTGTTAAGTCAATTGCAAATAGTCCATAAAAATAGCGAGGAATGCTTTGTATAGTTTCTACAATCTGACCGATATTTCTTGCCAAAATAGCATTGCGCGGAACTTCAGTTTTCCAAGCAGTATCTAAAGCCCAAGCTCCACTAGTTAAATGCGAAGCACCGCAGATACCGCAGACGCGAGGTGTCACAATTAATCCGGCTTGCGGATCTTTACCACGCAAAATTACTTCAAATCCGCGAAATAATTCTGCGTGGGTCCAAGCGTTGACCACTTGTCCATCTTCAATATCAACTCTTACGTCTAAATCGCCTTCAACTCTACCCAGAGGAGAAATATCTAATGTTTGTATTCCCATAGTTAGTGGTTAATTGTTAGTAGTTAGTTCTTAGTAGGGAATAGGGAGTTAAGAGGTATGAATGAGGAGTTATAAAACCATTTGTAGTGGGAGCATCCTGCTCCCTTGTTTTTCCCAATGCCCCATGCATGCCCCATTACCAATTCCCATTACACTGTAAAAAAGTCTTCTTCTGCCCAAGCTGGCATTGAGTCTTTTGCTGCCATTGTCAAAACGGCATAATCTTTTTTGTTGACTCCTGTAGGCAAATCTTTTGGAACGCCTAATACTGTTTGAGTCTTAAATACAGTTCCTGGTTTGAGATCGTAAAAAGGAAATTCTGGTTCTGTGCATCCCAAACAAGGTACTCCGGCGCGTGTTTTTGATGAGACGCGATTCCACAAGATGCGATTGCAGGAAGAATGAGTCATTGGCCCGCGACATCCGATATCGTAAAATAAGCATCCTTTACGTTGAGCAAATTCTGTGGTGGATGCTTTGTAGGCAAAGTGGATATTTCTTGTACAACCAGTTTGCGTAAACGTGTTGAAGAAAGTTTGGGGACGATGCAAGTCATCGAGAACAATATCGCCGATTCTGCCAGTTGCGATCGCCACCAATATTTGAGTTATCCAATCGGGGTGGGCTGGGCAGCCGGGAATATTTATTACGGGTAAACCAGACTTTGACCGAAAATCCTTACCCAAAAATCCGCCTTCTTCTCGTTTGAGATATTGCAATCCGGTTGAATCGGTAGGATTCGGTGCCATCGCGGGAATTCCTCCCCAACAAGCACAGTCTCCCACCGCTACGACAAAATTGGCAACGTGAGCCAAATCGCTCAACCAATCTTTCATGGGGCGATCCGCGAATCTATTCCATTCGCCGGTACCGTTGGGAGCGTTGATTACAGAGCCTTCAAAAACTAGAATGTCTAGGGGCTTTTTACCTAAAAGACATTCCCATAGCATCGTCTGTAAATCAATACCCAACTCCATTCCTAACGATGGATGCCATAGGACATTAACGCCAAAGTCAGTTACTAAATCAACCGCTGTGGGTTCTTCGGCGTTTAGGAATGACATGGTGTTGCCACTACAAGCACCACCTTGTAACCATAGTAAATTAGCCATCTATTAGTTATCAATGAACAGTTATCAATTATCATTAATTGAGAATTAGCACTAAGGGTTTAACCTTTGACCTCTAATCTTTACCTTTATTACACACTCTAATAATCTTAATATCAATTAGTTTTTTATTTAGTTGTTCGTCTGTTTACATAACTTTTTGTTATTTACTGCAAAAAATTTTTATTAAGACCGATAAAACAGTTATTTTAAATACAAAATAATTTAAAATATCTAGTAAATAATATATAAGTAGTTTTCTCTTTTTTATTGTTATTTATTGATTAAAGCTAGAATATCATTTAAGATATGTACAAGTTCTCACTAGCAAATTACTTATCATATATACAATATTATACAATAATAATTATTTTAAAAGCTAAACCAATTTTGAATTGATGTTATTTAATTTACTCTTTGTATTCTATTAATTGTAGATAAGTATTACAAATAAACGATTTAAATAAATAAATAAATAAATAAATAAATAAAATTTTGTTTGTATTGCTTTCTTGGAAATATAATATAATCAATAGAGTAGTAAATGTTGAATGTTCAAAAAAATGTTAACAAGTTGCGAAACTTGTTCCGATTGGAGTTGAAGGGTTTATCTACCATCCAAACTTATAGATAATGCTGCTTAATGATTCTTGTATCTAAAACAGATAAGTCTCTATTTGCAGTCTATTCGAGGATATAGATGGTAATGAACAATAGCATCACGGATTCTGCTGTGAAAGCGGCGATGGAAGCAATTGCTGACTCTTCAGCCACAGCACAAGAAAAAATAGAGATGCTGATTGAGGTTGCACAAGGTTTTCTTAAAAAGCCTAAAACTGCTCAAGATTTATACAATGCTATTTTTCTGTACGACAAGGCACAAGAATTGTGTGGTGAAGAATTTCCCCTCTACCAAGCTCGTGCTAAAGTCGGTAAGGGTGGAACATTACAGGCTATTCCTGAAGAAAACGTAGAGTTGCTTTTACAAGCGAAAAGCCTATACGAACAAGCCCTACCGATACTTCAAGAATTAGCCTCACCGGAAGAGACAGCGGAAGCACAGATGAATTTGGGTTTAGTGTTGCAATCATTGGCATCATCTAATCTGGTGCGGATGACTGAGTGCATTCAAACTTACCAAGAAGCTTTACAGGTGTTTGATTGGGAGAAATACCCGCAGGAATACGCAATATTGCACAACAATATTTCTATTGCTTATCTCTCAATGTCTGCGGGTTCGCAAGAACAGTATTTATTTGAAGGTTTAGCGGTACAGTCATTTGAGGTAGCCTTAAAGCGAATTAACCTCATCGAGCATCCCAGGGAATATGCAATGTTGCAAAACAATTTGGGTAACGCATTGCAATATTTACCTTCTTCTCATCCCTTTGAGAACAATTCGCGGGCTGTTATAGCTTATGACGAAGCGTTGAAAGTGCGTAACCCTAGAGACACGCCCATCGAATACGCTAACACCATCGCGAATAAAGCTAACGCTTTAATTAACCTACCAGATAAACTCCGCAGACCGGAAGCTGGAAATCAGCAAAATCTCTTAAAAGCCCGTGATTACTATCAACAAGCTTTAGATATATTTACTCAACACGGACAGATTGGACAAGCACAAGCTGTATCTCAGGTATTAAAAGAATTGGAAATAGGTTAAAGGTTAAATGTCAAAGGTTAAAGGTGTTTTTTCTCGCTATTCACATTGATTAGTAATTGAAAATAGATCTAATTTCTATCAGTGTATTCTAAAATATTCAAAATCCAACATCTAAAATCTAAAATCAAATGGCTGATATTTTAACGAATTATGACTTAAGTGGAATGGTAACTAGTTTAATGGCTGGTGACTTAAACTTACTGACGGGTTTTATATGGTTTATTGTCGCAACCGTTGTATCAATGGTTGGTGGTGCGATTGGGGGAATGCTGTTAGCAGGAGAAGAATTAGGATATAACTTCGCTGCTATTTTGGGTGGATTATTTGGTCCTGCTGGAGTAATTCCCGGAGCAATTTTAGGGCTAATAGTTTTAAATTTATTAAGTAGTTTCTAGGTGTAATTATGTTAGAGATAGGCTGGTTTTCCGCAAAATTATTTTTAAAAGGAAAACTAATGCGGGATGGTATGTATTATGTAAGACAAACATCAATTGGCATTAGCATAACTTTCGGAATACTATTTTTACTCGCACAAACAAACATTCCTTTTTGGGTACCAGTAGTATTATCCAGTTTTGTCGGTGGTGTATTTATGCCGTTTTTACTCAAAGATTTGAAAATGAAATGAGTTAGTAGATAGTGGTTAGTTGTTAGTGGTTAGTAGCTATTTATTATTAATTTAATAGTTAAGAGCATTGTTGAAATTATCTAAACCTAGTAATTTTTCATGAATTACTAGTTCTTGATTCGATTCGTTCTCGTAAATGCAAGATGACAAAACAAAATATATCAACTAACAACTAACAACTAACTTCTAATGACAGAAATAAAAGAATTAGTAGAAGAAATAAACCGTTTTGAAGCAATAATCTCAGAATGGGATGAAAGTCAGCGATGTGTTGCCGCAGGTTTAAAGCGAGCAATTGAGGATTTACATAAAGAAGCTTTAACGAGGATGATCAAAAGCTTAAAACAAGATTCGATGTCAGCTTTAAAAAATGCCGTTAAAGATGAGGTCGTTTATGGATTGCTTGTATATCACGAATTAGTTAAACCACCGACACCAACTTTAATAAAACGAATTGAAACTGCTCTCGATGCAATTCGCCCTAATTTACAAACTCATTCCGGCGATGTGGAATTAGTAGGTGTTAAGGAAGCAGATACTGTCGAAGTTAAGTTAATTGGAACTTGTGGTAATTGTCCATCTTCGACATTAACTTTATCTCAGCTAGTTGAAACAGCAATTAAAGAATATTGTCCGGAAATAAAACAGGTTGTAGCAGTCAAATAGATTTTGGATTTTAGATTTTAACAACGGATGCGTTTTTTTAGATTTTGGATTAAAAAAGACTTATATGACAATTATTTTATAAATATACTTATTAGCAGTCCTCTTTAGAGGACTTTAGCTATTAGACAGGGATTTACAATCCCTGGCAAATTGTTGATTCTATAAAATACTATTATCAATGTTAAATAATCAATCTCACACCCAGAATAAAATATTGAAAGCAAATGCAGAAATTATTTTAGGAAAAAGTCTAAAACCAAATGAATTAGCTGTACCTCTAGCACCAAGCAATATAGAAATGTTTGGTCCCCGTGCTGCTTGTTTAATTTCAGAAACTGGCCCTTTATGGGTGTCAGATACGGGACATCATCGATTATTAGGATGGCGAACTTTACCAACTATAGATAGTCAACCTGCTGATTGGGTAATTGGACAACCAAACTTTAATTCTGAAGGACAAAATGCTAAAGGTAAAACTAGAAAAAATACCTTAAATGTTCCTACTGGAATCTGTGGCTGTGGTGAAGGATTGGCTGTTGCTGATGCTTGGAATCACCGAGTTTTGATTTGGAAAACTTTACCTGAAGATAGCAATGTTCCGGCAGATTTAGTATTAGGGCAAGCTGATTTTAGCAGCAATCAACCTAATCGCGGAAGTTTAACAGCAGCAGCAAACACTTTAAACTGGTGTTATGGAGTTTTCTATCATCAAGGAAAGCTATTTGTTGCTGATACGGGAAATCGTCGTCTGTTAATTTGGCATCAGTTACCAGAAGAAAACGGACAACCAGCGGATGTGGTTTTAGGACAACCCGATATGAAATCCCGCGATGAAAATGGTGGTGGTAATGCTAATGCTTCTACTATGCGCTGGTGTCACGATATTACCGTTTGGGATAATAATTTAGTTGTCACCGATGCAGGTAATAATCGCGTGATGATTTGGCAAGGAATACCCACAGAAAATAATGCTCCTTGTAGAGTAGTTTTGGGGCAAGAAAGTTTTGATTTAGTAGAAATGAATCGAGGAGTTTATTTTCCCAAAGCAGGTAGTTTAAGTATGCCCTATGGTGTTGCTGCTACTCAAGATTGGTTATTAGTTACGGATACAGCTAATTCTCGGTTATTAGCATGGAAAAGATCGCAATCAATTTTATCGTTACAAGGTGCTGATGCTGATTTAGTAATTGGACAAAATAATTTTCATACCAAAGGAGAAAATCGCGATTATGGATTACCAAGTCGCGATAGTTTAAATTGGTCTTATGGTGTTAATGTGCATAATAGTACGGCAGTTATCGCTGATTCTGGAAATAATAGAGTTTTGTTGTGGAAAATTAGTTAACTCACATCTTGCAATTTGTAGGGTGTGTTACGGCTCAGATAAATTAAATATAAAACTACGAATTAAATCATGCCGTAACACACCATCTTCCACCGCTGTTTTATCTTCCAAAAATACGGTGCGTGACGTAACTAATATTTTAGTTTATTTACTATATTTTTATAAACGTCACACACCCTACAATATGTTTGCTTATAATATGTATGTATACTGAAGAAATTAGAATTCGCGGTACAGTTCAAGGAGTCGGTTTTCGTCCTACAGTTTACCGTATTGCTAAAGATTTAAATTTAAAAGGTGATGTTTGTAATGACGGTGAAGGTGTATTAATAAGAGTATGTGGTAATCAAGAATCTATAGAAGAATTTATCAAAAGAATACAGCAAGAATCCCCTCGTTTAGCAAATATCAATCAATTAACGCGAATTCCTTTTCAAGAAGAATTAGTATTTAATGATTTCGTAATTTCTCATAGTATTAATACCGCGATAAAAACACAAATCGTTCCTGATGCTGCTACTTGTGAAGACTGCAAACAAGAAATTTTCGATCCTTTAAGTCGTCATTATCGCTACCCTTTTACAAACTGCACTCATTGCGGTCCCCGACTTAGTATCATTAACGCTATTCCTTACGACCGTCATAACACCAGCATGAGGATGTTTGCAATGTGTCTGCAATGCAGCAAGGAATACGCAGAAATAGAAAATCGTCGCTTTCACGCACAACCAGTAGCTTGCTATACTTGCGGTCCTCAAGCATGGTTGGAACGTGCGGATGGTAAACCCGTCACGGCTGCGATGTTTTCGATGTTGGATGATGTTGATGCTGTATGTACTTTATTACAAAAAGGTGAAATAGTAGCAATCAAAGGTTTGGGGGGAATTCATCTTGCTTGTGACGCTACCAATCATCAAGCAGTGGAAAAACTCCGTCAAAGGAAGCAGCGTGATGATAAACCGTTCGCTTTAATGGCACGAGATATACAGGTAATCGAGCAATACTGCAAACCAACACCCAAAGAAAAACAATTACTTGAAAGCGCGATCGCACCAATTGTCTTAATTAATTCCCCCCATCTCCCCCTCTCCCCCTCAATCGCACCAAAACAAAACACTTTGGGTTTCATGCTACCTTATACACCTTTGCATCATTTAATTTTAAGAAGGATGCATCGTCCAATTGTGTTAACAAGCGGTAATATTTCCGATGAACCACAATGTATAGATAATGAGGACGCACGAGAAAAATTAAGTAAAATAGCTGATTATTTTCTCTTTCATAATAGGGACATTATTAACCAAGTTGATGATTCGGTAGTAAGAATTGTAGGAGAGAAATTACAAATTATTCGCAGGGCTAGAGGATACGCGCCAGCACCAATAGATTTACCATCTGATTTCGAGAATATTCCCCAAATTTTAGCAATGGGTAGCGAGTTAAAAAATACCTTTTGTTTGTTGCGAGATGGACAAGCAATTTTATCTCAGCACTTAGGTGATTTAGCAAGCTCTACGGTTTTTAAAAACTATCAGGATACGCTTAATTTATATTTAAACTTATTTGAGCATCAACCCGAAGCTGTAGCTGTAGATAAACATCCGGAATATTTATCAACCAAACTTGGAAAAGAATTAGCGGTTGCAAATAAAACAAAACTCTATAATATTCAACATCACCACGCCCATATAGCAGCCTGTATGGTAGAAAACAGCTTACCTTTAGACTCCGCGCCAGTTTTAGGTATTGCATTAGACGGTTTGGGTTACGGTGAAGATAATACCTTGTGGGGAGGAGAATTTTTATTAGCTGATTATCATAACTTTACCAGACTAGCGACGCTTAAACCCGTTCCTTTAATAGGAGGCGAACAAGCTACTAATCAACCTTGGCGTAATACCTACGCGCAATTGATATCAGCATTTGATTGGTTAGATATAAAAGAAAATTATGGCAACTTAGAAATTGTTAAATACTTAGAACAAAGACCACTTAAGCTTCTTAACGAATTAAACGAAAAATCATTAAATACACCCTTAACGTCATCTACCGGAAGATTATTTGATGCAGTAGCAGCAGCCATCGGAATTTGCCGAGAACAATGTAGCTACGAAGGACAAGCAGCAATAGAAATGGAAGCATTAATAGACGACAAAAAACTATTAAATAAACGTAAAGAAACGCTAACTTATCCATTTAAACTTAACTTTTTAGATAGCATTTATTATATAGACCCACATCCCATGTGGAAAGCACTCCTTAAAGATTTACAACAGCAAACCCCTAGAAAAATCATCGCTGAAAAATTTCATGTAGGATTGGCGATCGCCATTGTTGAAACAGTGAATACCCTGCGTCAACAACACCCAATCAATCAAGTAGCCCTTACCGGAGGAGTATTTCAAAATCGTATTTTGCTAACACAAGTAACCAACCGCTTACAAACATCGGGAATCAGCGTACTCACCCACAGCTTAGTTCCCTGTAACGACGGTGGCTTATCCCTCGGGCAAGCCGTAATTGCAGCAGCGAGATATTTGAAAGAGAGAGGGGGGAGATGGGGAGACAAGGAGACAAGGAGAAAGATTCATAAATAAATAATTTGTAGTGGGAGCATCTTGCTCCCTAGCCGCTCTCAATACCCAATGCCCAATACCAATGCCCAATGCCCTATGCCCAATGCCCAATTACCAATTACCCATTACCTATAAAAAAATGTGTCTAGGAATACCCGGTCAAATAATAGGAATAAACGACGTAACAAACAAACTAGCAACAGTTGAAGTTAGCGGTGTAAAACGTCAAGTTAACATTGCCTGCATCGTAGACGAACAACATCCCCCCGAATCATGTATCGGAGATTGGGTATTAGTTCACGTCGGTTTTGCAATGAATAGAATTAACGAAAAAGATGCAAAAGAAACGCTACAGCTACTTCAAGAAATGGCCGAATTAATGGTTGATTACTGAGGTTAAAGGTCATTTCAGTTATCAGTTATCAGTCATCAGTTGTAAAAGGTTAGAATTCTCCTTGTCTCCCCTCTTGCCTATTCCCTATTCCCTATTCCCTGTTCCCCTAATCCTTTTAATATGAAATACGTAGATGAATTCCGCGATATTTACAAAGCCGAAGCCTTAGAATGGCAAATTCAAAAGTTAGGAAACTTGCTTAAAAAGCCCGTCAAAATAATGGAAGTTTGCGGGGGACATACACATTCTATTTTTAAATACGGTATAGAAGAACTTTTACCATCTTCAGTCGAATTGATACATGGTCCTGGTTGTCCTGTATGCGTAATGCCAAAAGGTAGAATAGATGATGCTATTTATATTGCTCAAAATCCAGACGTTATCTTAACAACCTTTGGCGATACAATGCGGGTTCCTGGTTCAAAAATTAGTTTGCTGCAAGCGAAAGCTCAAGGTGCAGATATTCGCATGGTTTATTCGCCATTAGATTGTTTGCAAATTGCTAAAAATAACCCCGATAAAGAAGTTGTATTTTTTGCGATTGGCTTTGAAACCACCGCACCAAGTACGGCATTTACAATCCTGCAAGCAGCAGCGGAAAACATCAATAATTTTAGTATGTTCAGCAATCACGTCTTAGTGATTCCCGCATTAAAAGCATTATTAGATAATCCTGACTTGCAATTAGATGGTTTTGTAGGACCAGGTCATGTCAGTATGGTTATAGGGACAAATCCTTATGAGTTTATTTCCCAAGAATATAAAAAACCAATTGTTATTTCCGGCTTTGAACCTTTAGATATATTGCAATCAATTTGGATGCTATTGTGGCAGCTTGTAGAAAATCGCTGCGAAGTAGAAAATCAATATAGCCGTTTAGTTGAAACAGAAGGAAATCAACAAGCGATCGCAGCTATGAATAAAGTATTTGAAGTACGAAAAACTTTTGCATGGAGAGGTTTAGATGAAATACCATACTCCGGCTTAAAAATTCGTTCCGAATATGCAAAATTAGACGCTGAAACTAAATTTAGTATTCCCAATCTTAAAATATCCGATCATAAAGCTTGTCAATGTGGAGAAATTCTCAAAGGAGTTTTAAAACCTTGGGAATGCAAAGTATTCGGTACAGCTTGCACCCCAGAAAAACCCATAGGCTCCTGCATGGTTTCCTCCGAAGGAGCTTGTGCAGCTTATTATAAATACGG
>JBARZF010000463.1:0-9531 GCA_049649675.1 Rivularia sp. (in: cyanobacteria)
CTTTGTTGAATTATAAATTTTACGCATTGTAATAGTTATCAAAAAAAGTTGTTTTATGTAGTTTGGCTTAACTGTATATTTACTGTCTTGACTTAAACGATAATTTTGTATTTATAAAATTAAAAAAACAAATTTCAGCGATATATAGTTATTTAAAATTTTATTATTTGTAGATTTTTCTGAATTTGCCCTTGCCCTTTAGGGTAATTTGTATTCAAGCATTTTTTCAGTAAGTCAGTACATCTGCCAGTGCAGAAAGAATTAAAAACTGGCAAATGACTGATGTTTAATAGAATTCATCGGTCAATTAAGCTAGTGTAGCCATCTCGGGATGTTCGATTTTTGTACCAAGCACTTTGAGAAATTCAGCCAACCACTGAGGATGCGCTGGCCAAGCGGGTGCAGTTATTAAGCTACCATCAACTACTACTTCCGAAGCACTAACATCTACATATTTCCCTCCAGCACTACCTATATCTGGGCTACAGGCTGGGTATCCAGTACAGGTTTTGCCTTGCAATACATTAGCAGCAGCTAAAACTTGTAAACCATGACAGATTGCAGCGATAGGTTTATTCTTTTGGGCAAAATTCTGGGTAATTTCTAATACTCTTTGATTTAAACGAATGTATTCTGGTGCCCTTCCTCCAGGAATAACGAGAGCGTGATATTTGCTTTCGTCTACTGTGGCAAAATCAGCGTTTAAAGTAAAATTATGACCGGGTTTCTCGCTGTAAGTTTGATCCCCTTCAAAATCATGAATAGCTGTTCTTACTTTTTCACCAGCTTTTTTCTCGGGGCATACAGCATCAACGGTATGTCCAACCATTTGTAAAGCTTGGAAGGGAACCATCACTTCATAATCTTCTACATAGTCTCCAACAATCATCAAAATTTTCTGTGCTGCCATAGTAGATTTTCTCCCTAATGAACGAAAACAGGTCTGCATGTTAAAGGTTGAAGGTTAAAGGTTGAATAAATTTGTTATTTGTTATTTGTTCATATCTATCTATTAGAGAACTATAAATAAAGTATTAAAGCCAAATCATCCAAAATTATAGATTATATAGAATTAATAGTTGACTCTAATTCTCGAAGTTTTTTCAATACTGCTCCAGAATCAAAAAGTTCTTTAGCTTTTGCTAAACCTTCAGACATATTCGCACTAATTCCGCAACGAAATAAGTAAAATCCGCTATTCCATAATGCTGTTTGCATTAATTCCGATGGTAAGCCAGCTAAAACTGATTTCATTTCCGATCTTAATTCTTCAGTACTATTCAAAGGTACGTTTTTGGTAGTAAAGCCATATTCGCGAGGAACTAGAAGTAATCTTTCCAGAACATTATTACCATTACAATAGCCGATAATCGCAGTGCGATCGCGCGGTAAATCGCAACTGCCTTCTAACCCTTTGACTGTTGTAAATTTGGTTATTCCCATGTGAGCCAAAGTTGCTTGAAACCTTTCCTCTGTTGGTGGATGAACAAACCCAGTAATGATATGAGCATTCCCAACATAAGGACACCAAATTAATTCCATTGTGGCAAAAGGCGGACGTTTGCCGATTTGATCGCGGTATTCCCACATACTTTTAAGTAAGGGAAAATGCAGAGGCGTATAAACAAAACCAATTCCCGTTTTTTCTAGAACCTGTTGGGTTTTAGATAATTCCAACTTTGTCCAGTCAATACCCAAACCTTGCCAAATCTCTACCAAGGGAAGTCCGTACTTTGTCGGAAGGCGATCGCCACCGTGCATGATTACATTTTGACCGCAGCAAGCTAACAACAAAGCTGTTATCGGACTAATTGGTGCAGTTCGGCTTCTGCCATCATAAGGTATACCAAATATAGCCGGTTGCTTGCCCTCGATTGCTTGCAATCTTGGCCCAAGTTCGTTGTAAGCATCCAACATTCCCGCCAATTCTTCGCTAGTAGGTCGTTTAATGCGATGTGCAATCAAAAAAGCACCAACTTGTGCTGGCTTTGCTTCCCCAAGCAGCATCATTTTGGTTGCCAATTTTGCCTCAGTGCGAGTTAAATTATATGAAGTATGTTGACCGCTACCGATTTTTTTTAGTAAATCTCTGAATAAATTGCTCATTTTATCTGTAGTTAACGCCCTTGGGGATAGGGGAGAAGGGGACAAGGAGACAAGGTGATGGGGTGATGTAGATTTTATATACCATAATCTCATCATCTCTTCCTAACTCCTAACTCCTAACTACTCACTCCTAACTCCCAACTCCCAATTCCTAACTGGTAACTGGTAACTGCTCACTGTTCACTGTTTCCTGTTAATTTGTTTGGGAATTTCTTGGGTGACTAGATGCCAAAAATATTGTATGGGAGGAATTTGTAAACGGTCTTGAGTTGTTACTATTACTACTTGGCGAGTTAAGGATGTACTGTAGACGGAAGAACCGTTGTTGTTAATAACAAAAGGACGAGTTGCAAGAGTGGGATCTGTACGTGCTTCAATTAATGCCGAACTTGGCAATAAAGCGATTAATTCTCCTTGACGTACTATTCCTCGAAAAGCATCTAAGGTATTTACTTCTAAAGCCGATTTAAGTAATGTTTGGGTTTGATCGAATTGATTTTGCACCAAACGCTGCATTCCATAACCTTCTTTGAATATTACTTGTCGATAGCGAACTAATTCTAACCAAGGGATGCATTCATATTCAGCTAATGGATGATTAACTGAAAGTAATACTTCTATCGGTTCTTCATAAAGTGTTTCGACAACCATTTCTTTACTTGTTGTAAGAAAACGATTGTTCATGACAATTGCTAAATCAACTAGTCCATCTTTGAGAACCTTTAGTGCCCTATCGCTGCCTAAAGATGTCACCCGTAATTGTACATCGGGGTATTCTTTGCAAAATAATTGTAATAAAGGTGGAAAATAATAAGCACATACTGAGGGAATACAAGCAATACAAAGTTCTGGCTGTTTCCCTGCGATTAAATCTGTTATTTCTTGCTTTACAGTTTGCCACTCGACACAAATTTTACGGGCGCGAGGCAGTAAAGTTTCACCCGCCAGCGTCAATTTTGACTGACTTCTGTGAAACAATTCAAAACCCAAATCTGCCTCTAATGCTTGAATTTGGCGACTAATTGTAGATTGGGTAACACTACATTTGTACGCTGCTTTCTGAAAGCTGCCACTCTCGGCGATCGCCAAGAAGGCTTGCAACTGTTCTAGCCGCATTTTTGAGTAGGTAACCGTTATTTTTATAACAATTTCAACTTAACGTACTTTTTCTATCTTTTTTCGTAATTTATGTTACATATGTGCTTTTAGTATCTTTGCTTAAATAGATTAGATACACTTATAATTATACATGATTACTATTGACTGATAACTGATAACTGATAACTGAAATGACTTACAGTATTGGAGTCAGCTTTTATTCAGCATTTTTATTGATAAAACATCTATTCTGTTTGCGAATCAAGACTATAGATAAATAAAATAGGTCTTACGATCTTTGTTAGATTAATTTGAATCGGGAATAGGAACAAGCTATAAACGCTATAACAATTAGCTCTACATATTCTGTCCTAATCTAAATAATTATCGAATTCATTATCTAATTAAAACTTTCTCACCTTCAACTTTGACAGCATAAGTTTTTAAAGGTGTTGTAGCTGGTGCTTTTTCGACTTTACCAGCAACACCAAATTCAGAACCATGACAGGGGCAAACAAATTTATTGGTATCAGCTTTCCATTCAACGGTACAACCTGAATGAGTACAGGCAGCATTTACCGCAACTAAATCGCCAGGAACTGAAGTTTTAACTAATAAGACTTCTCCAACAGATGTATTCTTTGCAAGTAATTTACCTTTAGTATTTAATTCTTCAGAATTACCAACTTCTTCCCATTCTTGAGATTCTGAGGTACTTTGCTTTGTTTCCTTTGAAGAACAAGCTGCGATAGCTACGGGTAAACTACTTGCTAGCAAACCTATTCCAACCCAGTTTAAGAAGTTACGACGGTTCATGATTCCTCAAATTATATCGACGGTAATATTTTACACTTTATATTCTTTCGTCGTTTGAGGCAAGAATTTATTAAGTAGTGTTTTGAGTTTCTCAATTTCTTATTTATTAATTGACCAATAATTGTTTATAGTAATAAATGCGGGAGATAGTTTAAAAAGATTATTCCGCTTTATTTCTGATTTTTAATTGATTTTCTTTACTTTCACATTCCCCAACCAGGCTAACCGATTTCAAACTTTTGATTGCAAGGTATGAAGCATGAGGAATTTATTTAGAATAATTCGTAAATACAGTCGAAATGATAATTTCTTACATTTAGTTGAAAGTATTCAGGTTTTAGTTTCCAAGCTACTATCGATTACGATGATAGTGCTAATATTAATTGCCATTGTAGATTTAGTAATATTTGTAATAAATAAATTGCTAGCTTGGGATTTGAATGAGGCAAGCTTTAATAAAAACTTATTTACAGCTTTCGGACTATTCTTAAATATTTTAATCGCTTTAGAAATTTTAGAAAATATTACTGCTTATCTGAGAAAAAGCGTAATTCACGTTGAACTAGTAATTGCTACTTCTTTAATTGCTGTAGCCAGAAAAATTATTATTTTAGATTTAAAAAATACGGAAGGAATAAAGGTTATTGGTTTAGGAGTAGCGGTTTTTGCTTTATCCATAAGTTACTGGATTATCCGGTGCAGTCATCGCAAAGATTCATTCTAATATTTGAAATAGCTTCAATGAATAGATATTACCATACCTTCACGTGCTAAAGATGCTTGTTCAAATTCAGTTTTAAGCGCTGCTTGGACTCTATCCAAAAAATCATCATTATCATTTGGATGATGATGGGAAAATACAAGTTGTTTAACATCACTTTTACGAGCTAAATCAACAGCAGTTTGCCAGTAGAAATCAATTGGTGTTTGAGAGTTGCGAATATTAGAAGTAATGTAACTGGGATTGGCGATTAGCAAGTCTACCCCTTGAGTTAATTCCATAACTCTTTCTTCTTCTAACTCATCTATTTCTGACTTTAAATCGGTGATGTAAGCAACGCAATGTTCTTTCCACGTAACTCTATAGCCAATAGACTTAGTTACATCATTAATTAATATTATTTTTACCGCTACATCATCTATGGCGATCGCTTTACCCGGAGTCAAATTATAAAATTGCAGTTTTGAATCCATGGCTTGTAAGGGGTAGGGAAAATGCGGTAACAGCATTTGATCGCCAAGCGATTGTTTAATTGATGCGCCATTAGAAGCAGCGGTACCGTAAATATGAAAGCAGTTTTGCGGTGCAAATGCAGGAGAAAAAAAAGGAAACCCCTGAATGCGGTTGGTTTGAGCATTGGTGAAAAATAAGTGAGCTACAATTTCAGGCTGTTGTTGCAACCAGTCTTTTCCCAATACTCGCAAACCAGTACCACCGTCAAAGATTAAATTCTTTGTGCCAACCTGCATTTCTACACAAGCAGTATTGCCTCCATAGCGATTAGTCTCTTCACCTGGAGTTGGAATTAAACCTCGCACTCCCCAAAATTTGACTAAAAATTTCTCGGCTTGATTTTCGGGAAAATTTTCGGTTAATTCGCTCGTATTTTTAGGATAGCCGGACTGTTCTATCTGTGACATTTTTGCTACATAATAGTCTTACCGAGCAGTGAGTCATAGTGTCGGACTTCTAACAATTTGTTTTTGTCGTCTACGATAACAACTGTAGGAGAGAAACTTTTGATTTCTTCCGAAGTAAACTGCCCGTAAGACATTATAATCAAGCGATCTCCTTTAATGCCCAGACGTGCCGCAGCCCCATTTAGCTCAATGGCTCCCGAATTAGCTACAGCCGGTATTGTATAAGTAACAAAGCGTTCGCCATTAGTCACGTTCACCACTTGCACCTGCTCGTAAGGCAAGATACCAGCTTTCTCTAAAAGCATTTGATCTATGGTGATACTACCCACGTAATTAGGATTAACTTCGGTGAGAGTACAGTTGTGAATTTTTGCGAAAAGAAGCGTGCGGTGCATTAGGCAATTAGGTTTTAGGAGAGAAAATGTTAACTTGAATTTAATTAGTAGTCAAAGGGGGCGTTGTTTTTCTACTTGACTGCTTTAATGCATTGCTCTACTAAAGGCGCAACTTTTTCAACATCTTGCCAACCAAGAATCTCGGTTACTTTTTTCTCTAAGTTTTTGTAACTCCGGAAGAATTCTGCGATTTCTTCAAGTCGATGGGGAGCTAAATCTCTTAGAGATTTTACGTGAGCATAACGCGGATCTTTATCGGCAACGCAAAGAATTTTTTCATCGCGATCGCCACCATCAATCATTTCTAACATTCCAATGGGTCGTGCTGCAATTACACAACCGGGGAATGTTGGCTCATCCATTATTACCATACCATCGAGGGGGTCGCCATCATCAGCTAAAGTATTGGGTACGAAACCATAGTCGTAAGGGTATTGTACCGATGAATAAAGTACCCTATCTAAGGCAAAAGCCTGTAAATCTTTGTCGTATTCATATTTATTTTTACTTCCGCCGGTAATTTCAATTAAGACGTTTATCAAACCGGGTTTTGGTTGGGCTGAGATAATGGATAAGTCCACAGATTTACTCCTAAAGAACAAAGTTAATTATCGGTGAGAGTTTGTTAGCTCCCGTGTAGAATTTTAGGTCAATATGGACTTATCCCAAAGTAGTTTCTTGGAACAGTGAGCAGTTACCAGTTAGCAGTTACCAGTTAGCAGTTAGCAGTGAGCAGTTATCAGTGAGCAGTTAACAGTTATCAGTGAGCAGTTAGCAGTTACCAGTTAGCAGTTACCAGTTAGCAGTGAAGAATTGAAAATAAATATTTCTCCTTGTCTCCTTGTCCCCTTGTCCCCTTGTCCCCCATCTCTCTTTAACCAACAATAAATAAAGATGCCCTTGAGAGTAAGAGCATCTTTATATCTAAATTGAAGCCAATTAACGCAGACTGCTGTTAAAGCATTTAAGCTGTCGGGTTCTACTCGATTAGTTGAAACAACACTTTTGTATGCGGCACAAGAAATATCTATCTTTCCCGTGCCTATTCGCATTCATCTTTTTCCCATACTCAACTATAAGTAGAGAGATAATATCAGTTTCATCGTAAAGAAATTTATGTTAATCGTTACAATAAATTATTTTTTCTTCGATAAGTCCGAAGCGTCTTTATTCATTTTATAAATGGATGAAATTTCACTTTTTATTAGTTCTGTATCATTGTCAGCTTTTTGCAAGTTATAGGTTAATGGTTGCCGGTTGCTCTCAACGCTGTTTGAAGAGTAATGACCAATTACAAACATGGGTAGCGTTAGAGTTAACATAGCAATCGCTGTTCCTACAACGTCTGCCACACGTTGCGAAGGTAATTCCTCTGTATTGGCAGACTGACTGTTAGAATCCATATAAATTATTTAGCTCTTTACTTCACTAGTTGCTACATCTCTCTTGAATGAGAGTGTTGCTATTATTTTAGCTTTTTTTCTGACCGTAAACTCTCTATTCTTTAAGAATTTAAATGAGTTAGTAACGTTACTTTATATATTTCTTTATACCTGAAACTCTTGATACCAAGTAATACAGAAATATCTTATTTAAATGCTTGTAACTAATCTCGCTTTTTACTTGCGTATTTGCGGTTATGATTACAGCTTTTACTCATTATTTTTCATGCAATAAAAAATACATAATCTTTCTCTATTAATATTAACTTTAAATCAAAAACGGGTCAATATCATCTTCCAATAGACAGAGAAATTATTAGCTGGCAAGAGTTTTAAGCTTTTACCAAAGAAAATTGGTTTTTGAAAAATACTTAAAAGTGTTTGAGTATACTTTAAATATTTTATATCATCATCAGTGATTACACTCAAAACTTTTTTATTTACTAAATGCTTTCAATAAAATACTTTTATAATAATTCTATACCGCAGTAGTACAGAAAATTTCAATTGTTTTTAAGTAACAGAAAGTGACCATTGCTGGTCAATAATCTTCATATTTAAATCAGTAAAAATAATTATAAATACAGTTAATATTACGGTTACAGATGTCTCAATCGTAGGCTATGAATATCCGGAAGATTTCTGAAAAATTATCAAATGGTTATGTAGGATTAAATATCCTTTTAATCATGGTTAGAGTGAGGGTATTAAGCTTCTTAAATTCAAATACCTTCCTATGCAAAAATGTAACAATTTATTATAACTATCCGGACTAAAAAAACCGCCACTAAGATAGGGCGGTCTGGTTAAGCAATCGGAGGGTATTTATAGGTTACTCTGCTAGTACATAAAATTGCTGTAGCCAAGTTTGCACTTGCAATATGAATTTAATGGCTTTGAACAATTGATTTAATTTCCGCTATAAGCGTTCATTTTTTCTTTGATAAATCGGATATAAAGATGCTTAAAAGTAGATTTAATTACGCGGGGCATTCCAAAATCAATTGGCATATATTTTGAGGGCAATTGCCAATCATCTATTTGCAATAAGTCGGGATGTAAACTGACGAATTCGATGTCATCGAGTTCCGGACAAATTCCCAATCGCATTGATGCAGCAAGGCTAGGCACTTGTTCGGGAGGAACATTTAGTATTTCTACTATCGCTCTATCTAAAGCAAATACATCTGTTGAACAACCCAAAATCCCCAAGGGACGGGGTTCGCCACCGCTGGGGCCGTTGCCTTCATGACCGATAATGCCGTCTATAATCGTTAAGTTCGGGTTAATAGCCTTTGCGGTTTCTACCAACATTTCTGCAAAACGGTTGGCATCTTTCCCCGCTTCCATATGCCACCAAGCTTTCATTTTGCCCGGTACGCAACCAAACAAATTTTTTACTCCCAGAGTTAATACCAATTGTGCGTGAGATTTGACTTTGGGTAAGTTGATAACTACATCAGCTTCCATCGTCTCCTTAGATAGCAACAAATGGTTAAACTTATCATTTACGATTTCGTAGCGCTTACCATGAAACTCGATAACAGGAAGATTAAGTTCTTCTAAAATGGTTTCATATCCATTAGCTAACGCAACTCCTTTAGCGCTACCGAAAGCAGGGCTGTCTCCTAAAAACGGCTTACCACCAGCTTCAATAACCATAGTTGCCACAGCGTAAACCATTTCCGGGCGCGTAGTACATTCCGCCGTCGGACGCGAACCCGTAAGCAGATTAGGTTTGAGTAAAACGCGATCGCCACTTTTAACAAATGCTGTGATTCCACCCAAAGGTTCGAGCAAGGTTTCCAAAGATTCCCTCAACGCTTCCACTTCATAAGAAGTTGCCCTAATTAAACTGACAGATGGTGTTTGAGTCTGCATTGATGTAATTTTCACTCTGTGGTTTTATCACAGCGTAGCTTAGTGGTTAGTGGTTAGTTGTTAAGGGATTTTGGATTTTAGATTTTAGATTTTAGATTTTAACAACGGATGCGTTTGTGCAGGAATTTTGAGTTATTCGTAACTGCTCACTG
>JBARZF010000464.1:0-4453 GCA_049649675.1 Rivularia sp. (in: cyanobacteria)
GTTTTTAGTCCTGATGGGAAATATATTGTTTCTTCATCAAAAGGTAACAATATCCTAGTTTGGAATACGGCAGGTAAGTTACTAACCGTTCTAAAAACTAAATCAAAATATTTAAGCAGTAAAAATAGACCTGTTTTTACTTTCAATAGCGAGAATATTATTACTTTGGATGAGAATAAAATAAAAGTTTGGAGTACGGCAGGTAAGCTACTAACCGTTATTGAAGAGCGTGTTGAAAGTTTTATTCCAATCGATGAAAGTGAACCGTTGTTTCAACAAGGTGCTATTCCTAAAATTAAAAGTGGAAAAGGTAGCATCAACTATTTCACTGTTAATAAAAAGAATATTGTTACAACATATGAAAAAGGTTCTCCTACAGTATGGGATATAAGAGGCAAGCAGCTAACTGGACTAAAAGGGGGCATCCATAAAACATATCATGTCAATTTTAGTCCAAATGGAAAATTAATTGTATCGTCATCCGCAAGTGGTAATTCCAAAATATGGGATTTGAATGGAAAAATAATCACTGAGCTTCAGGGAGATAATCAATTGGTTTCAAATTCTAGTTTCAGCCCTGATGGTCAACGTGTGCTGACTCTTTCGATTAATACGGCGAGCGTCTGGGATTTGAATGGAAGATTGCTTGCTCGTTGGGATTCTGACAGTATTATCACTAAAGGTGGTTTTAGTTCTGATGGTAATCGTATTTTTATCTTATCTAGTCAAGGTTATATAAGAATTTATCAAGTTGAAGGATTAAATAGATTGCTTAAACGTGGGTGTAATTTCTTAGAGTCTTTGTATGATACTTTCAAATACAGTGATAAGTTTAGAAATTCTAAACAGGTTTTAGAGCGTTCAGGATGTCGCAATCACTAAATTATTATCACCTACATTTTGCATACAGAGTTTTACAATTGTTAATCGCATAACTTTTGCTAAGAATATTAAGCAGACTGAAAAGTTTTACGATGATTTACAAATATTATTATTTACAGAAGTATTATCAATAAGATGTAAGTGCTATAAAACTTATATAACCTACGTTTTAGCCAATATAACCGTTGCTTATTCAGCGAAAGAATACTTCAATCAGTGATTAATGGTTGTTGTGTTGTAAAGTATTAAAATAAAAGATTGAAAAGAAAATAGAGGTTTTAGAAAGATTAACATCAACTGAAAAAACGGAGAACTTATTAAGGGATAAAATATCAGAAATGGAAGTTAAAAATAAACACAAATAGTTCGACTAAGTAAGTTGGTGTAAATAAACCAAACTATGTAAAGATAAGTAGGGCTTGCCTACGCTGTAATGAATGGGGTTAAAGCCAGAGGGGAGAGAGGATATTATAAAACAGAGCGTGTTAAATTTTACTCAAATTTCTCTTCTTAAGTTTTCGTTACATAGCTAGATTTTTTTCGCCGACTTACTTATCAACTATTCAATAATTCTTGTATTTTATTGCGAAGTGTTCGTTTTGCTTGAGTTTCGCCATTTGTACGACACTGCGAAATAAATTTGTGAACCATTGCTTTAGTTAATATCGGAAAATTAAAACTTGTTTCTAATTCTTGATATTCTCCTTGATTTAATAGATAAATAGTTAGTTTTTTTCCGTCGTAGCGCCAAAATTCGGGTACTTGAATATCCTGATAAAGCTGTTTTTTATTAATATCGGTATGAGTAATATCAACTTAGAAAACTAAATCTGGAGGTGGATCTCGATCTAAGTTTACAGTTTTTCTGCGAACGGCAGGCTCGTTTTTTATGTAATAACATTTATCTGGCTCTGCACCTGTTTTTTAATCTGCTATTTTGAGTGTAGTTGAAGCCAAACTCTTTATATTTAGATTTAATTCCTCTGTAAGAATATGAATTAATATTCCTATATTTTCACTGCTGCTTTCATGTGCCTCTAAGGTCGTGATGATTTCTAAAACACCTTGATAATAATGCACTCTTGCCGCTCGGTTTTCGCCTAAAGCGTTTAAAATTTGTTCGTAAGCTTGCCAGCTAAGATTAAAGACGGCAACTCGCTTTTCTGGTAAAAATTGCTCGATATCAGCATTGTTAATTATTTCGTTGATTGTGACCATTTTTATCAAAAATATTTGTAGTGCGAGCATCTTGCTCGCTAGTAATCAACATCTTGCTCGCTAGTAAAATAAGGTAGCGTGTAAGTAACTCATATTAGAACCTAAATACTGGAGACGTAGCACTGCTACGTCTCTACATTTACATTATTTATTTATCTATTAATCAAATGTAACTACGCTACGAATTGATTCGCCTTTATGCATCAATTCAAAACCTTCGTTAATCTTTTCTATCGGCATTACATGAGTAATTAAATCGTCGATATTTATCTTTCCTTCCATGTACCAATCAACAATTTTTGGCACGTCGGTACGTCCCCTTGCACCACCAAAAGCCGAACCTTTCCAAACTCTTCCTGTTACTAATTGAAACGGACGAGTACTAATTTCTTCACCGGCACCAGCAACGCCAATAATAATACTTTGTCCCCAACCTTTATGACAGCATTCTAATGCTTGACGCATTGTTTTTACGTTTCCAATACATTCAAACGTATAGTCTGCTCCACCTTTAGTTAAATCTACTAAATAAGGAACTAAATCACCTTCAACTTCCTTCGGATTAACAAAGTGTGTCATTCCGAATTTTTCTGCTAATTCGCGTTTTGCAGGATTAATATCTACACCGATAATCATATCGGCACCTACCATTTTCGCGCCTTGAATTACGTTTAAACCAATACCACCTAAACCGAAAACTATAACTTTTGCACCAGGTTCGACTTTTGCCGTGTAAATAACCGCACCAATTCCCGTAGTTACGCCGCAACCGATGTAACAGACTTTTTCAAAAGGAGCATCTTCGCGAATTTTTGCGATCGCGATTTCCGGTAACACGGTATAGTTAGCAAAAGTTGACGTACCCATGTAGTGATAAAGCTTCTTGTCGCCAATCGAAAAACGACTGCTACCGTCTGGCATCAAACCTTTACCTTGAGTGCTGCGAATAGCTTGACAAAGGTTAGTTTTTAAGCTCAAACAATATTCGCACTGACGGCATTCGGGAGTGTAAAGAGGAATAACGCGATCGCCTTTTTTGACGCTGGTAACACCTTGCCCTACATCAACTACAACACCAGCACCTTCATGTCCCAAAATAGCAGGAAATAAACCTTCAGGATCTTTCCCCGAAAGCGTGTAAGCATCGGTATGACAAATTCCGCTGGCTTTAATTTCTATTAATACCTCACCAGATTTTGGCCCTTCCAAATTAACCGTTTCAATACTTAACGGCTTACCCGCTTCATAAGCTACTGCTGCTTTAACTTCCACTTTTCACCCCTTTTTTTCAGTCAATCTTCTTTATTAGAGTTTATAGCGGATGGGGAGATGGGGGAGATGGGGAGATGGGGGGATGGGGGGATGGGGAGACAAGGAGAAATAAATACCTTTAACCTTTAACCTTTAACCTTTAACCTTTAACCTTTGACCTTTAACCTATGCCCAATTACTAATGCCCCATCGTCATTAAATATTATAGTTAAAGTTAAACTATCTATATTTATTATCGATTGCTTATGAAACCTGCCTTAACTAAATTCGGCGCTCAAATGTCCAAGCTTACCGGCGTGAGAGCGATTATGAAGGATATCAATGAAACTTTACGCGCGGGTAAAGGGCAGGAGTTGATGAATTTGAGTGCGGGTAATCCGTTGATTTTGCCTGAAGTCGAACAACTGTGGCGCGATTGTACTGCGGAACTTTTGGCAAGCGCGGAGTATGGTGAAGTGGTTTGTCGCTATGGTTATTCTAAGGGTTACTCGCCTTTAATCGAAGCTGTTGTAAAAGACTTTAATAAACGTTATGGTTTAGAGCTTACCGAACGCAATATTTTAATTACTCCCGGCAGCCAAACGCTTTATTTCTATGCTGCAAATGTCTTCGGCGGTTACACTGAACCCTCCCAAACCCCCCCCTCTCAAGGGGGGGCTAATGGGGGGGTTCTCAAACAAATTGTTCTTCCTTTAAGTCCTGATTATACGGGTTACGGCGGAGTTAGTTTGGTTCCCGAAGCTTTATTTGCTTACAAACCGACTTTAGATATTGACGCAGCAGCACATAGATTTAAATATCGTCCCGACTTCAACAAGTTATCAATTACCGAACAAACTGGTTGTGTTTTATTCTCTCGTCCCTGCAATCCTACGGGTAATGTTGTCACCGACGAGGAAGTCCAAAAAATCGCTGCACTAGCCGCACAATCAGATGTCCCAGTTTTAATTGACTCGGCATATGCGCCACCTTTTCCCGCGTTGAATTATACCGAGATGACACCAACTTTTGGTGAAAATATTTTGCACTGCATGAGTTTATCGAAAGCGGGATTACCGGGAGAAAGAGTTGGAATTGCCAT
>JBARZF010000465.1:0-7990 GCA_049649675.1 Rivularia sp. (in: cyanobacteria)
GCAGGTTTCTGCGTGACAAATTTTATTCTGGTACTTTTACTAGCGAAAAATACGTAAAAAAGTTTTTTTTCATGGAGATAAGAATAGAAAACATAATACGTCGTTAATAAGCTGATGTGTAGCTAAATTGTATAACGCAAAAAAGTGAAAATATTGTAGTGCGAGCATCTTGCTCGCTAGTATTATACAAATTAAATGCTTAACAACTTATAAATATAGGAAAACTAAGTCATGCAAACTCTTAACAAACCAGCAATATCAAAATTTCCACGAGTAAAATTATCTTACAATCCTGTAGAAAATATATGGACTTTGGAAGAGGAATACCATTACTTTGATGATATTAAAGATGCTAAAATTATCATCAATAAGGGTTTCAAGTTCGATTTATCTTCGATTCCCAGAATTTTTTGGAGAATAGTTGGAATACATGAGCTTTCTCTTGAAGCACCGTTAATTCACGATTTCATGTATATGAGCAAAGGAGGAAAACGAAAGTGCCATAACAATAAAAAAATATTAGGAACCATTGAACCTCAAGACATATTCTACTCCCGCAAAGAGGCTGACGATTTATTTCTAAAAATGATGGAAGAAGCAGGTGTCAGCAAGTGGCGTAGATTATTCGGTTATGTCGGTGTTTGGTTGGGTGGTAGATTGTACTGGAAATCTGAGAAACATCATGAGCAAATATCTGAGAATTTAGATGATAATTGCTTAAGTTTCTAGCAAAACTAAGTCGTGAAAAAGGCTGAAGGCTGAAGGAGGTAAGTAGGTGGACACAAATTAATAAGCTTGGGAAACAAATTTAACAGTTGCTTTTATAATCGAGTAAAATTTAGATATATGAGAGTGAAATAGTTTCAAAATTACTCGCGAAGGTTAAATAAATATGGATGCTGAGGAACTACAGCGACGTTACGACGCAGGAGAAAGAGATTTTACAGCAGTCAATTTAGCTAAAGCCAAGTTGATTGGAGCTAATTTAGTTGGAGCTAATTTTTTTGCTGCCGATTTAAGCGATGCTAATTTAGCTAAAGCCAAATTATGGGGAGCTAATTTAGGAGGTGCGAACTTAGCGAATGCTAATTTGATACGAGCTAATTTGAGCGGCGCAAATCTCAAAGATGCCAACCTCCGAGGTGCCAAACTCAAATATACCAAGATTTATGGAGCTAATCTCGATAGAGCTTGCTACGATAACAGCACTCGCTTTACTCCAAATTTCGACCCTATTAGCAATAAAATGCAGAAATTTTGATCGATAAATAGTTATCAATGAACAATTATCAATTATCAATTATCAATTATCAATAACTTATAATTTCTAACTCCTAACTCTTAATTCAGATTTTTAATCCAAAATCCCTCGATGTTTAGTTTGGGGGAAACACCTACACCTACACAGTTACACACCCCCAAATTTTCGCAAAATCTAAAAATCTCAGATCTAGAATTTATCAATTCTTGTATTAATAAGAGTTGTATCTTTCTCGTATTGGTATAGATTTACTCGTTAAAATGATATCGCATGAGAAATACTTTCGGGTATTTAGACTAACGACCTAGACTCCTTTCCGAACCTATAATCTCTACACCCTTTCATTGAGGAGATGTTCTATGTCAAATTTATATCAGCAATTTATCTTTTGTTTAACTTAGCTCAACTGTTTTTGTGGCTGCAAAACGCTCCTATCGCCGAACAAAAAAGACATCGCTAAATGCCTGCAAGTTTTGGAAGCAAAAAACCTTCTTATTTTAAGCATTAAGAACTAACCGATTCCAACAATGGGAAACGATTAAAATAATACAGCTATATCTGACTCGAATTCTACAATCGGGAAGTTAGTTATTTACTGATTTATTTTATATGAAAGCAGATATTTATTCTTCTTTGCGATAGGTGAAGCCGACACCGAAGCTGTATCGCTATTCTCAAAAAAGCCAGTTTTAAAACCGATTACTCAACAAAATTTTCAAGTATATATTCAGGAGACAATCAAATATGGATGCTCAAGAGATTTTAAAACGATACGCAGCAGGACAAAGAGATTTTAGTCATGTAAGTCTAATTCAAGTATGTTTAACTAACGCTAATCTAATTGGAGCGCATTTGAATGGAGCGCACTTAATTGGAGCTAACTTGCAAGGAACAAATCTAACTAAAGCTCATTTGAATCAAGCTAAATTAAATCAATCAAATCTGGCTGATGCGGAAATGGTTGAAGCGTGCTTGATTGATGCCGAAATGATTGATTCTGACCTAAGTGGAGCCGATTTGAGAGACGCTGACTTGAGAGGGGCAGACTTGCGGGGTGCTAATCTAGGAGGAACAGACCTACGGGGAGCAAACTTGCGGGATACTAATTTACAAGGTGCCGATCTCCGAGGGGCTGACCTAACAGGAGTTAGTTTGAAAGAGACTAACTTAGAGGGAGCTGACTTGAAGGGAGCTTATTTCGATGAGTCAGCGGTACACCACCGCGTTTAAAAGGACGGGGGTGTTTACAAACGCCCCGTCTAGTGTCTGCTCTGCTGACTAAAACGGTCAGAATATTAAGAAGCAGAAATCAGTAAATATTAGAAAAATAATCTTAATGTCGATCGCAAAAAAAACAGCTTTAGTTTACTGTGAAAATCAATTTGGCTTAATGGATGGCAAAACCGCAGCCGGTTTAGTTCGACATTCGGAAATTTATCATATTGTCGGCGTAATCGATAGTTCGTTAGCTGGCAAGGATGCAGGAGAAGAATTAGACAATAAAAAAAACTATATTCCCATTTTTGCTAGCTTACAGTCAGCTTTAGATAAATTACCAGAGATTCCCGATTGCTACATTTACGGTAAAGCTCCTTTAGAGGCTTCCATACCCATTGAGGAAAGAGCTTTAATTTTGGAAGCAATGAGCAAAGGTATGGATATTATTAATGGTCTGCATCAGTTCTTTTCTGAAGATTCTGAGTTTAGCGAGATGGCTGCGAACTATAAAGTTGAAATTAAAGACATCAGAAAACCTCCGGAATTAAAAGATCTTCATATATTTACAGGACAAATTGCTAAAGTTAATATTCCTGTAGTTGCCGTTTTGGGTACTGATTGCGCTTGCGGAAAAATGACTACCGCAGTGGAATTAAACAAAGCTTTAAATAATTTGGGCATCAAGTCGGTGCTGGTAGCCACAGGTCAAACTGGCTTGATGCAAGGGGCAAGGTATGGTGTATCCATCGACGCGCTGGTGTCTCAATTTGTCATCGGAGAAATAGAAAATGCCGTTGTCCAAGCTTTTGAACGAGAAAATCCCGATATTATTTTAGTGGAAGGACAAAGTGCAGTCTCTCATCCTGCTTTTATGAGTTCTGTAGGCATTTTAAAAGGAAGTATGCCCGATGGAATTATTTTGCAACATCCTCCCGCAAGAAAATTTCGCTGCGATTTTCCCCATCTAGCAATGCCGAAAATTGAAAGTGAAATTCTCTTGATTGAAGCAATTTCTCAATCTCAGGTAATTGCGATCGCGTTAAACCATGAAAATTTGACAGAAACGGAAGTAATTAAAACTATCGAAGGCTATGAAGATCGTCTGCAATTACCAACTACAGATGTTTTAACTTCTGGCTGTCAAAAACTCGTTCGTACTTTAGGTAATCGTTTTCCAAGTCTCGATCGTCAAAAGAAACTAAATTCTCAGACAACTTCTTTATTAACGACAAGGTAAACGCAAAACGTTTAAATAAAATACATGAAAGCATTTATGCCGAGAATCGAAATTTCCCTATCCAAAATACAGCATAACGCTCGAATATTATGCGAACTTTACGGAAAACAGGGTATTTCTTTAATGGGAGTCTCCAAAGCGGTATTGGGAGAGCCTTTAATTGCAGAAGCTATGATTCGAGGTGGTGTAAAGTATATTGCTGACTCTCGATTAGAAAACATTCAAAGGATGAAGATTGCGAGAATCTCGGCGACTTTTGTTTTACTCCGCACTGCTTTAAGTCAAGCAGAATCTGTTGTTGAAGATGTAGACATTAGCCTCAACACCGAAATTGAGACGATTCAAGAGCTTAATTATTATGCAAAGAGACAGAATAAGATTCATCAAATAATTTTAATGGTGGAAATGGGTGATTTGAGAGAAGGAATACTTCCTCGCGACATTTTCTCATTCATTAAAAAAGTTCTTTGCTTACCTCAGATCAAAATTGTCGGACTCGGCTGTAATTTGGCTTGTTATGGAGGAATTCAGCCCGATAACCAGAAAATGCAGCAACTATCGGACTTAACCGAAGCTATAGAAAAGGAATTTCAAATTAATCTACCCATCACTTCTGGGGGAAATTCTGCCAACTATGAATGGTACAAATCTGCACGGAAAGTGGGACGAATTAATAACCTACGTATCGGAGAATCAATTCTTTTAGGACGTGAAACCGCACACAGCAAAACCATCCCAACATTAGATACCGACGCTTTTAAATTGATTGCGGAAGTAATCGAGTCAAAATCAAAGCCCTCTCTACCTTATGGGGAAATCGGTCGAAATGCTTTTGGTAGTGTTCCCGTTTTTCTCGATAGCGGTATCCATCAAAGAGCAATTATCGCTCTGGGAAAGCAGGATACGCTCATCGCTGGCTTAAGTTGCGATAAGCGAAGCTTGATGCCTTCGGCATTACGCGATTTGGAAATACTAGGATCTAGTAGCGATCATCTTGTTCTTGACACTCCAAACCTTTGCTTGAAAATTGGAGTGGGAGTAAATTTCAACCTAGATTACGGTAGTCTCCTCGCAGCAATGACTTCTCCTTTTATCAAAAAGCAATTTATTTAATAATTTTATTTAAAAAACTATTTAATAAATCAACTTACAATAAGATTTTATCCAAAAAAACGCCTCTAGGAAAGCGATGTAGAACTAATCTGCTTAATTTCCAGAAGCGTTATTTTTTTATTTAACTTTGAAGCTTACTTAGAAGCGGTTGTTTCGACGACCACCACCACCAGATGAGCTTCTGTCTTCGCGAGGTATAGCTTTGTTAACCTTTAGACTGCGCTCCATCCATTCTGCTCCGTCTAAAGCTTCAATAGCTTTGTCTTCGTCAGCTTCGGATTCCATTTCTACAAAAGCAAATCCCCGCACGCGACCTGTTTCGCGATCGGTAGGGATATGAACCCGTTTAACAGCCCCATACTCCGCAAAGACTTCATTTAAGCCTTCTTGACTAACTTCATAAGATAAATTACCGACATAAATTGACATATTTTGATTGTCTTCTCAATGAGTGTTGTGTTTAGAGAGAGAAGATTATTGGAAAAGAAATAGCTCAATACTTTATGGAAAAACCTTTGATACTGAATACCAACTTAATCGTTAATCTTTTGGTTCTCAGATTTAATTCTAACATTATTTCTCAACAATCGATCTTTAAATAACAAATAGGAGTCAAAATTGCAAAATCCTTTGGTCGTAGAATAAATATAATATCTGGAAATGCTTGTTTCTAATCGCTTTCCTGTTCCGGCAGCAAGTTAAGATATCCGATCTTCTTCCTCACGATTTCCTCATATTTTTAGTCTAACTTTATATCAAAAGGCTCTTTTTTTAAGCAGCCTCGACTCGATCGGGAGATGAAAATGGAAAGCGACGAAACATACATCCGTGCCAAACGTCGAGTTCGCGTAATCAAAGCGTTTTACATCCACCTAGCTACCTATGTCGGAGTAATGCTGCTTTTATTGTGCATCGATCTACTTACTGGTGGAGGTTGGTGGTTCTACTGGCCGCTACTAGGGTGGGGAGTGGGGATTGCTGCTCATGGGTTTGCCGTGTTCGGAATAGGAGGTTTCCTCGGCTCAAGTTGGGAGCAGAAAAAGACCAAAGATTTGATGAACAAGATGCATAGAAAGTAGAAAACACAAAGTAAGCAGTAAACAAATAAGACAGATAATGGTCACGCTTACCAGTACTCACGAATTTAAATTAACCTTTTAACTAAATAGATCAATTTTTGGAGACTTTTATCATGTCATATACCATCGACTCAGCTCGAACAATTTTCCCTGACACTCAAGTAGCTGATGCGGTTCGGGCTACAATCGAATCATTAAATCAACTCAGTGCTGAAGATCAGTTAGCTTTACTTTGGTTTGCCTATACCGAGATGGGAGTTAGCATCACTCCCGCAGCTATGTCGGCAATCAACATGGTGTTCGCAGAAAAAACTCTGACTCAAATCAAACAGATGCCTCGGGCTGAGCAAACGCAAGTTATGTGCGATCTGGTTAACCATACCGACACTCCTATCTGCCGTACCTATTCGTCTTTCGGCACGAATGTTAAATTGGGCTTCTGGTATCAGTTAAGCGAGTGGATGAAACTCGAAATTGTTCCTCCAATTCCAAAAGGCTATAAACCATCTGCTCCCGCTTCAGATGCGCTCCAAGCCATCCGTCAACTTGACGGAGGTCAGCAACTCACCGTCTTACAGGATATTGTCACCAAAATGGGGTATGCTTCAACTGAGAGTACCCCAATCAAAGAACCTGTTGTTCCACCTCAAGAACTTGCACCTCGAAAGAAGGTCACAATTAAGGGCATCGACAACTCTATAATCAATCGCTACATGGAGAATATGAACGCCTTTGATTTCGAGGCAGCAGTAGCTTTATTTGCCCAAGACGGTGCCCTGCAACCCCCTTTCGAGAAACCGATTGAATTGACTGTCTACGATGCTTTGACTTGAATCTAGGATATCTTGCTCTACCTTCAAAAAAGTTTTGGTACGCACGAGATAAATTTAGACTGACTGATTGCAACACCTGAGAGTAACAATCTTTCAACCAAGATGTTTCCGCTTGCTTCTTAAGTGCAGGTAACAAAGAGTTTAAGCCAGATTGAGATAAACCTTTCCCGGTTGCTTTATAAGTTTCTATGCTCTTATTCAATCCATAGTTCCACCACCACCTACTACATCCAAAATGTTGAGCTAAGACAACTTTTTGATGCTCTGTTGGATACAACCGTATTTTTACAGCTTTCCTCAACACTGACTTATCACCTGGTTGTTTACGGCTAACTTAGGTTTATAGTAATACCAATAGGTAAAGTTGTCAAAATGCTTGCTGCACCTCTCTCTCGAATCAAAGATTCTTGGTCGAGGTACGCAAACATTTTGACCTCGGATTCATCTCGACACCTCCTTTACTCTTAGGTGTGAGACTTCTCCGGTTATAGTTAAAAATAATAATTTCTGTTTCTATCCGTTAAAGTGTTACCATAAGATGTATGAAAACTCAAGCGTTGAATATTCGGCCTGGCGATCGCATTATTGCCTACTTCAAGAATAAAATGCAGACTTGCACTGTAAGATGCATTTCTAATCCAGATTTAAGCAATATTACATTATCAGTATTCCTTGGCGACCGTTATCGCCATTCAAGTTCGGGCACAATTCGGTTTAAACCAGAAGCTTTAGTCGAATTGATCGAGAAATATAAAGAACAAGAAGATCCTGGCTTGATAGCTGAGAGTGTTGTTAATGCGACTTAAAGTGTTGCGGACTCTCGAAAAAATCTCAAATTGGGAATTCTAAATCCTGTTAGGTTATTAGAATTTTCAATTTTGGATTTTTCCAAAATTTACTTAGTTCGCTTTTTGGGCTGATATGCCGATATATTTATATTTTCGAGACTCGCCGGTAAGACTTTTTCAAATCACATAGAATATCATCCGATTTGGGACGTGTTAAAGCGTCCCATTTAATTTTCTCTCTTCTTGACTGTTGACGGAAAGATTTTCAACTGCTGCATTCAAATCCGCCTATTGTTTTGCCTGTTAGCGAAGCGTTTCTTTATGTTTTATACCATATTAGACATCTCCGGAAAACATTTATATGGTTTCAAATTTACGCAAAAACCTAACCCCCTGCCCCCTTCCCTACGAGGGAAGGGGGTAAATTAAGCCTCTCTCCTTGCAGGAGAGAGGTTTGGAGA
>JBARZF010000466.1:0-2127 GCA_049649675.1 Rivularia sp. (in: cyanobacteria)
TCTACCGTAAAGTTTCCACAAATTAAACATAGTGGAAATTCTGTTGAAATCAACAAGAGTGTTTGTACCGTTTTATTTTTTGAAGCACCTGCTAATAGTTCATTTAAACTCAAAACCGAGCAAGTGATGTCTAATATGCTCAAGCGGGCTGTAGAACGTGCTGCGGAGTTGGGTTATGAGAGGGTACAGTTTGTTAATGTTTCTACAAATTCTACAGAGTCTTCAGCTTTTAGAACTATTGAGCAACTTGCAGCAGAACACCAAGATATAACTGTTGATTTTATTGGTAGTGTGTCCGTAGAAGATGCAATTGGACTGATGAAAGAATCATCAGATATTGTAATTGGGATTAAAGACGCTCAAACTATTGGTATTGTTGATTTTGTGGCTAGTCGAGGGAAGGCGTTACGCCGGAGGCGTTTAGCGGAGCTAAACGCCACATATAATCCTCAAACACAGAAATTTGATAGACGAAATTTACCTGCTCCGAAAAAGACTGCTGAAATAGCTAAAGATATTGAACGCGACGAGCGTTGAATTTACATAAGCCGATAAAAAAGGATTAGCGTAAAAATGACTATGCTTTTTGATATCGAGCAATATCGTATCCCAGATTCACAAAACCACAAAGGTGACTGGGATGGTGTGAAGTATGATTCTGCTTGGGAGGATGGTTCGGCTTTTCCAAATACTACTTCTAAAAATTATTTAAAAGAAACTAAGCGCAGTAATAAAACAGACTGTTGGTATTCTCCAGTTCATATTGTTGAATTAGTTATCCAGGTTTTAGGAGAAATAAATCTTGACCCTTGCGCGGATGATGGACGACACATAGCAGCAGCAAAGCATTATACCTTTGATGATAATGGTTTGGAGCAGCCTTGGTTGTTAATCAAACCAGTAGTAATAATGGGAAGGTTAATGCAGAAACAGTACTACCTGTTAATCAAACCAGTAGTACTAAAAGAAGAAGCCGTGGCGAAGGTACGGGTAGAATACACGCTTTGGACTATTACTAAAAACAATGGTAAACAGTACCAGCAAGCTTGGTATGATTGGCAGTTAACTTTCATGATAAACAATTTTTAAAAGCACTTATATTCCGAAGCGTTTATTATTCCAGGTGCAGCAGTTAGAAGACCACAAAACACCTGTAAGGGAAATTTTAAAAGTCTTAGGAGTATACCAGTAATATAATGATATTTAGACCAGTGCAACGCTTGCAATAATTACAGGAATCGGAGCAGATAATGTAGGTAATCTATGGGAATACGATTCATGCATATTATGCTGATTATAAATCTTTTTTAGTTGTTCAAATAATTCTTTACCAGTAAAACCATTGCGACGTAGTTTATTTAAATCTCGATTAATCGCTTGGTTTGTAGAATATCGAAATGCTTCTTCAATAATATTTACTTGAGCTTTTATTTCTTCATCCTTAATTGACTTAAAAAATACCTTCAATTCCCGCACTATATATTTTTGTCCTTGAGTCATGCGATGATTAAACTGTCTTTCTGATTGACGATGTGTTACTTCTTCCGCAAATTGGCTCTTGACGTGCATTACAATTTCATTATGATTTTTTGGTAATTTTTGAGTAGGAGTTGTAGAATCAGCTTTTATTGCACCGAGAATAAGGGGAATATCTCTAGAAATAATTTCTCCTTTGTCATTCACTAAAAATAGCTGTTGATAACCTTTAATATCGGGACGATTAAGGTCGGAAGCTTCACAAAAAACGAATGTTCCTTTCTGTGTAGAGAATTTAGCACTACGAATACCGTGGGGTAAACTAGCAATTCTTTCAAATTCTCCTGGGTCATCTTTCTGTAGTTTTCTGAGAATTTCTTCTGCTTCATTTAAGTCCAAAAATTCTTCTTCGTCTTCAGTATCAAAAAGACTTAGTTGCTTGCCATTATTTTCATAAATAGCATACATTGCTTCTTGATTCAGTTGTTCTGTTTTATCAAGAATTGCTGCATCTTCTCCGATTGTATCGTGAATTTCTTTAATGCGATTTTTAAGTTTTTGCGTTAACCCTAAGTTACGCTCAATTCCTAATTCTGGTAAAAAATTATATCCATAAATCACATCTTTATCGCTACCGATTCTGTCAATTCT
>JBARZF010000467.1:0-2566 GCA_049649675.1 Rivularia sp. (in: cyanobacteria)
TATTCCGATACCGGAAGCAGCGATCGATATTGATACGCAGGATGATTATGAGAAGTTGTTGGGTATTTAAGTATATTTATAAATCAAAAATTATATTTTTGTAGGGTGTGTGACGCTTTGACAAATATAGTAAGGAAAATACTTTTTTTGTAGCGTCACGCACCATCGATAAATTATGCTATTTATAACTGTGTCCCTATCCGCTAGGGGTTGCAAACCCCTAGCTCATAGCGAAAGTCCATTAAAATGGACTAATCACCGCTTTAAGAGCGATAATGCATAATTAAGGTATTGTTTAATATCGCTTTAGTGAATTATGACTGTGAATACCGAAGAGTTACTTCAACGTTATACTGCTGGAGAAAGAAATTTTGCTGGCATAAATTTAAGTTATACCAATCTAATCGGTGTTGATTTGAGTGAAGCTGATTTAAGTAGATGCTTTCTTAAAGGTGCCAAACTTCATGGAGCAAATCTTACGGGAGCTATACTTAAGGAAGCAAGGTTAGACGATGCAATTCTACGCCATACTGTTTTAGATGAAGCAGATTTAAGTCATTCAAATTTAGACGGAAGCAATTTTGAATCTGCCAGCTTGAAAAGAGCAAATTTAGCTAACTGTCGGATGACTGAAGGAATTTTAGATAAAGCTAATTTAGAAGGCGCAAATTTGCAAAGTGCATTAATAGTAGATTCAGGTTTAGAAAAAACAAATTTTACAAATGCTAATTTAAAAGATGCTCAGATAATGGAAACTAGTATTGATTTAAGTGAAATTGATTTAGCAGGAGCAAACTTGAGCGGTTCATCTTTAATATCTATCAATTTAACAAATGCGAATCTCAGTAATACAAATCTTTCTTATGCCAATTTAGAAGGTGCAGTTATTGAAGGTACAAATTTCGATGGAGCAATATTTTGTAAAACAATCATGCCAGATGGTAACGTCCAAAATGATGGTTGTTAAATTATTAAACTCAAAAAATTAAACGTTACTACACTTAGTCCTCTTTAGAGGACTTTTGCTATTAGCCAGGGATTTTCAATCCCTGGCGGATTTGGTTCACCTCACACAAACCGTGTCAAGATGGTTAAAGTGCTGCATCTTTAATCTATATAAATTATGTCTCAATTAGAATATTTTTTATTAACTCGCGTTTTACTTCAATTCGATCGCAGAAGTGATGATATTGTCAGCGATATTTCATCTGCTACTTTTAGCGATGATGGAAGCTTATGGATTGGTTCTGATGAAATGGTTGGGGTTGAACGTCTTTCTCCTATCGGTTGTCATAGTTTTGGGGAGCATCAACGCTTTTTATTAAAGGATTATATCGAGCTATTTGATGATGACGAAATTGATATTGAAGGTATGGATTTTAGGGATGGTTATCTGTGGTTGACTGGTTCTCATAGTACTAAACGCAAGAAACCTAAAGGAAAAGATTTAGAAACCGATTTAGAAAGACTTGCTACTATTACTACCGATTTGAACCGTTTTATTTTGGCGAGAATTCCGGTTATTAATGGTGAATTAGTTAAATCTTGCGTTCCTGTGGAAGGAGAAACCAAAACCGCTGCTTGTTTGCAAACATTTGATGAGCGTAATTTGTTATTTGAGGTTTTGAAAGAAGACGTACATTTGAAACCTTTTATTACTAGTGGAATCCCTTCTAAAGATAATGGTTTGGATATTGAAGGTTTAGTAGCAGCAAGTAATAATCGTCTTTTTCTCGGTTTGCGCGGTCCTGTTTTGCGGGGGTGGGCTGTAATTATTGAAATACAGTTGATGGAATCTGAACCGGGTGTTCTCGTGCTTGAAGAGATCACCGATGAAGGTGCAAAATATAAAAAGCATTTTCTCGATTTAAATGGTTTGGGGATACGAGAATTATGTTTGCAAGGGGAAGATTTAATTATCTTGGCGGGGCCTACAATGGCTGTGGAAGGAGAAATGGAAGTTTTTCGTTGGAAAGATGTTTTAAATAATTCGGGTGAAAATATCCACCAGCAAGATGATAGCTTGTTTCCTTTATTTGATTTACCTTTTACTGTAGGTTCCGATCATGCTGAAGGTTTGGCGCTGTATTCTTGTTGGGGAGAACAAAATAGCTTGATGATATTTTACGATTCTCCAAATAGTAACCGCTTACGAGCAGACAAAAAAATACTAGTTGATGTGTTTCAAATTTAGCTGTCTTATATTTAGATAAAAACCAGGTCAAAACCACCGTATAATTATTTTTACTTATACCTTGAGTCAGGAGAATAAAGCCATGCCAATGGCAGTAGGAGTAATCGAAGCGCTAAGTTTTCCTGCAATACTTATAGCCTCAGATACGATGGTGAAAGCTGCCGAAGTTTCAATCGTTTTTTACGATAAGTCGGAAAGCGGACGCTTTTTTGTCGCTGTTAGAGGGAGGGTTGCTGAAGTTCAACGTGCTGTAGCAGCAGGTATGGAATCTGTTGAAAAAGAATCCCACGGAGGAGAAGTCACCAGCCATTATATTGTCCCCAACCCTCCAGAGAATGTGGAAAGCATTTTACCAATCCATTTCACTTCAAA
>JBARZF010000468.1:0-6687 GCA_049649675.1 Rivularia sp. (in: cyanobacteria)
GCTTAACTTGCGGTACTCAATTGCTATTAAAACAACGTTATCGGGCTATAAAACCAATTGGGCAAGGTGGTTTTGGTAGAACTTTATTGGCTGTAGATGAAAGTAAACCTTTGAAACCACCTTGTGTCATTAAACAGTTTCTTCCCCAAGCACAGGATACTAATAATATTCAAAAAGCTGCCGAATTATTTGGACAAGAAGTTTTAAGACTAAATAATTTAGGTAAACATAATCAAATACCCAATTTATTAGAATATTTAACTCAAGAAAAGCATCAATATTTAGTACAAGAGTATATTGATGGACATAATTTAGTTCAGATACTAACCGAACAAGGTACTTTTAACGAAGCTAGAATTTACGAACTATTAAATGCGATTATACCCGTACTTGAATTTATTCATCAAAACGAAGTTATCCATCGAGATGTTAAGCCAGCAAATATTATCCTCAGTCGAAGCGGACAATTATTTTTAGTAGATTTTGGATCTGCTAAAGTTATAACGGAAACTGCAATATTACAAACGGGAACTAGCATCGGTACTCCGGAATTTGTTGCACCAGAACAATCGAGAGGAAAAGCTACTTATGGCAGCGATTTATATAGTTTAGGAACAACCTGCATTTATTTGTTAACAGGGGTTTCTCCCTTTGATTTGTTTGATATTTCTGAATGTACTTGGGTGTGGCGACAGTATTTAGTTGATAATCCTGTTAGCGATAAATTAGGTAATATTTTAGATAAACTAATTGAATATGCCACCAGTCGCCGCTATCAATCTGCGGGTGAAGTTTTAAGAGATATTAATAATAATGCTTCTTTAGATAATCAAAATATTTTATCAAATGCATCACAAAAAACAAAACAGGGTTGGCAATGTATTAACACTTTGTATAGCCATACAAAGAAAATTGATTCTCTTGCTATTACCCCGGATGGAATGATTCTTGCTAGTGGAAGCCATGATTATCAAGTCAAACTGTGGGAAATAAACACCGGAAAACAACTGCGGACTCTCGATCATGAAAAATCGATTTACGCTGTTGCTTTTAGCTCAAAATACATTCTTGCTAGTGGAGATTCTCAAAATAATATCCATCTTTGGGATATAAATTCAGGTAAAAAAATTCGTAGATTAATCGGACATAAAGGTTTTTTTGCAGGAGTTAATTGCTTAAGTTTTAGTCCAGATGGTGGAATTCTTGCTAGTGCTGGTGGTGATACAACAGTAAAATTATGGGATGTTATTACAGGAGAGGAAATTCAAACTCTAACAGGTCATAATAGATGGGTTAGTAGTGTTGCAATCAGCCCAAATGGAAATATTATTGTTAGCGCTAGTGCCGATAAAACAGCCATACTTTGGGAGTTAAATACGGGTGAAATACTTCATATTCTCAATCATCTAAATAGAAGAAATAAGGAAGTTCGTTCAGTAGCTTTTAGTCCCGATGGAAAAATGATTGCTACTTGTAGCGATAATAATAATCGTGCGATTAAGCTTTGGAAAGTAACTACTGGAGAACTAATTTGTACTTTTCCAGGTCATAAAAACTGGATTAGATACATTACCTTTAGCCCAACTGGGAAAATACTTGCTAGTAGCAGTTATGACAATGATATCAAGTTGTGGGATATAAATACAAAGCAGGAAATATGTATTCTTGCCGGACATTCAGAACAAGTTAATTCTCTCGCTTTTAGTCCCGATGGGCAAACTTTATTTAGTGGTAGCGATGATAATACGATTAAAGTTTGGCAATGTGAATAATTTTGGAAAAAGATTTTATGATTCTAGAAAAGCCTAATATAAAAATAGTGCGTTAGGTGCTAAGTATATTTTTTGTAAAAGTTAGACTTATGTATAGCATCATAAAACACCCTAAAATCTACTAATAAGAACATATAAGTTAGCTTGAACAAAAAATTGGGAATATTAAGTGTAGATTGTATATATATATTTCAGTATGAGTTATTGCCTTAATCCCCGTTGCCAAAAACCACAAAATAATCCGCACGATAAAGTTTGCTTGAGTTGCGGTAAAAATCTACTATTGAAAGAACGTTACCGCGCTATCAAACCAGTCGGGCAAGGCAATTTTGGCAGAACTTTGTTAGCTGTAGATGAAAGCAACTCTTCTAAAGAATTTTGCATCATCAAACAGTTTCTTCTCCAAGCAGAAGGTACGAAAAATATTGAAAAAGCGGCTGAATTGTTTAAACAGGAAGCTTTAAGATTAGATAATTTAGGCAAGCACAATCAAATTCCCAAGTTATTAGATTATTTAACTCAAGAAGAACATCAATATTTAGTTCAAGAATATATTGATGGACAAAATTTAGAACAAGTATTAGCGTCAGAAGGGATTTTCAACGAACAGCAAATTTGGCAATTATTAAAAAGTTTATTACCCGTACTCGAATATATTCACAATCAAGACGTTATCCATCGAGATATTAAGCCACAGAATATTATTCGCAATCGTAACGGAGAACTATTTTTAGTAGATTTTGGTGCTGCAAAAGTTGTTACGGGAACCGCAATGTTGCAAACGGGAACTAGCATCGGCACACCCGAATTTGTTGCACCAGAACAATCTATGGGTAAAGCGATTTATAGCAGCGATTTATATAGTTTGGGAGTTACCTGCATTTATTTATTAACAGGAACTTCTCCTTTTGATTTATTTGATATTTCAGAATATAGCTGGGTATGGCAACAATATTTAGTTGACAATCCGGTTAGCGAAAAACTTAGCAATATTTTAGATAAATTAATTGAAAGTGCCACCAGTCGCCGCTATCAATTGGCAAGTGAAGTTTTAGAAAATACAACTCTGGAAACAATATCAACATCCACGAATAATCATGATTGGGAAGAATTCGATCGTTTTGAAGTATATCTCTATGATGTATATTCTAATTTTATTAGTGAAGATGGAACGATGATTGCTAGTGCTGGTTCTTATTATATATATATAAGTGAGAAGCATAAAAAAAGAACATATGGGATACAGCTATGGAAAACTAATCCGCGTAAACAACTTTTGACTATCGATAATGGGTATGTAGTTAATACTGTTGCGATTAGCCCCAATAAAAAAATTATTGCAAGTGGCGATCGCGATAACAATATTATACTTAGGGATATAAATTCGGGTAAAGCAATATACTTTTTAAAAGGCTGGTATGGTGCAATAAATTGCGTTCGTTTTAGTCCCGATAGTCAATTTATTGCTAGCGGTGGATCGGACAAAACAGTAAAGCTGTGGGATGTAAATACGGGTTCGGAAATTCGTACTTTAAAAGGTCATAATAAATCGGTTAAAACTATTACATTTGCTCCAGATGGGCAACTTATTGCTAGCTGTTGTGATGATGGAAAAATGGTACTTTGGGATTTAAATACGGGTAGAATACTTCATACTCTTGATAGTACTAATACTCCCGGTGGAATTAGCTGTGTTGCTTTTAGTGCCGATGGAAAAGTTATTGCTGTTGCCAATAGAAAAAAATCTATTATCAAACTTTGGGAAGTAGCAACTAGAAGAAAAATTTGTACTCTTACATCTGATGGCTTAACTGCTACCAACATGACTTTTAATTTTGATGGAACAATTCTTGCTTGCGGGGATAAAAGTGGTTCTATCAAGTTATGGAATCTAAATACAAAACAGGAAATATGTACTCTATCAAGTAAATTTATTGAACCTAACTTTCTTCTTTTCAGTTGGGAAGGGCAAAACCAAATCTTATTAAGTGGTAGCTGCGATAGGAAAATATTAAAGTTCAGGGATGTGAATAAATCCTATAACTATATAGATGAGAAATACTATTGGCAATGCGTTGCTAATTATAGCTCTCATACTCGTTCTATTGATTCTATTGCTATCAGCCCTGACGGAAAAATTATTGCTAGCGGTAGCCACGATAATACAATCAAACTCTGGGATATCGCTTCGGGTAAAGAACAGATAAGTATTAATACCAAACATTCCATTTATGCTATTGCTTATAGCCCCGATGGATTAACTATTGCTAGTGGCGATCGCAAAAATAACATTCATCTTTGGGATGTAAATTCTGGGGCTAAAATTCTCGCATTTACGGGACATAAAGGTTTATTTACTGGTATTAATTGCTTAGCTTTTAGTCCCGATGGTGCAATTCTTGCGAGTGCTGGAGGCGATAAAACAGTAAAATTATGGAATGTAAATACTGGTTTAGAAATTCGTACTCTTGAAAAACATAAAAGATGGGTTAGTAGCCTTGCTATTAGTGCCGATGGAAAATTTATAGTTAGCGGTAGCCCTGACAAAAAAGCCATACTTTGGGACTTAAATACTGGTCAAATACTTAATACTTACAAGCATTCTCATGGAATACGTTCGGTTGCTTTTAGCCCCGACGGAAAAATTATTGCAACTGGTAGCCGCAACAATACTATCAAGCTTTGGCAAGTAGTTAACAGAAAAGAAATATGTACTTTTAAAGATCATAAAAAATCTATTAGATACATTACCTTTAACCCCAACGGAAACATACTTGCTAGTAGCAGTTATGATAATAGTATCAAGTTATGGGATGTGGCTACAAAGCAAGCAATATTTTCTTTAGAAGGATATTCAAGTAAAGTTAATTCCCTTGTTTTTAGCCCAGATGGACAAACTTTATATAGCGGTAGCAACGATAAAACTATTAAAGTTTGGCGATGTGAATAAATTTTTGTAAATATTTAAGTAATAAACCGAATTCGATTCAGAATATTAAGTATAGAGTTAATCTACTATTTTTAGTATGAGTTACTGTCTAAATCCGCATTGTCAAAAACCCCAAAATAAAAAAAATGATAATTTTTGCGTGACTTGCGGTACTCAATTGCTCTTAAAACAACGTTATCGGGCAATAAAACCAATTGGGCAAGGTGGTTTTGGCAGAACTTTACTGGCTGTAGATGAAAGCAAACCTTTGAAACCAGTTTGCGTTATCAAACAGTTTCTTCTGCAAACACCAGGTACTGAGAATACTCAAAAAGCTGCTGAATTATTTGAACAGGAAGCCTCAAGACTTAGTAATTTAGGCAAACACGATCGAATACCTGGTTTGTTAGATTATCTAACTCAAGAAAAACATCAATATTTAGTACAGGAGTATATTGATGGATATGACTTAGCAGAGTTATTAAAAGAACAAGGCACTTTTAAAGAAGCCCAAATTTGGGAATTATTAAATAGTTTGTTGCCCGTGCTTGAGTTTATTCATAAAAATGACATTATCCATAGAGATATTAAACCAGAAAATATTATCCGCAGGCGAGATGGAAAGCTCTTTTTAGTAGACTTTGGTGCTGCAAAGGTTGTTACGGGAACCGCAATTTTACAAACCGGAACTAGCATTGGAACTCCCGAATTTGTCGCACCAGAACAATCGAGGGGTAAAGCTAATTACAGCAGCGATTTATATAGTTTGGGAACAACCTGTATTTATTTATTAACTGGAGTTTCCCCGTTTGAATTATTTGATATTTCCGAATTTACCTGGGTATGGCGACAATATTTAGTTGATAATTCGGTTAGCGATAAACTTGGGAATATTTTAGACAAACTGATTGAAAATGCTACCAGTCGCCGCTATCAATCGGTAACTGAAGTATTAAAAGATATTACTCAGAAAGAACTAGTTGCTGCTGAACGTAATCAATATTCACATAATACAGATACTAAAAAAATCGTAAATCTTTCAACTCTTCAGCAATTTAGAGATTTAAAATATAATGATTTAAATTATGCTTGGAAATGTATTGACACCCTGGATAGTTACTCTTCTCCGATAAATTCTATGGCTATTAGCCCAGAAGGGAGAATTCTTGTTAGTGGCAGCGATTACTACTATCCGATAAAACTATGGAGCATCAAGACTCGTATATTACTTCGGACTTTTAAGTGTAACTACTCAATTAATACTGTTGCTATTAGTCCAGATGGGTTAATTATTGCCGCTGGTGATTCGGCAAACAATATCCAACTTTGGGATGTAAATTCGCGTAGTAAAATCGGTCTTCTTAAAGAATATACAAGTTTTTTGGCTGGGGTTAATTGTTTGAGTTTTAGTCCCGACAGTAAGTATCTTGCCAGTGCTGGTAGCGATGAAACAGTAAGATTGTGGAATGTAAGTACGGGACAAGAAATTCGTACTCTCAAAGGTCATAAACAATCGGTTAGCAGTGTTTCTATCAGTCCAAATGGACAAATTATTGCTAGCGGTAGTGCTGACAGAACAGTTATAATTTGGAACTTAAGTACAGGAAAAATACTCCATAAGTTACATCATCATGGTATGTTTGCCGGGGTTAATTCAGTTGCTTTTAGCCCGGATGGAAACATTATTGCTACTGGTAACGACGACGATACTATCAAGTTTTGGAAAGCAAGTACCGGAGAAGAAATTTATTTCCTTGAACATCATAACGGCGGCGTTCGGTGCGTTACTTTTAGTGTTAATGGAGAGATTATTGCTAGTAGTAGTGTACGAACTATCAAGCTATGGGATATAAATACACAACAAGAAATATGCACTTTAAGCGGACATTCAGCTAAAGTTAATTCCCTTGTTTTTAGCCCAGATGGAAAAACTTTATTTAGTGGTAGCGACGATAAGTCTATTAAAATTTGGCAATGCGAATGAAT
>JBARZF010000469.1:0-13412 GCA_049649675.1 Rivularia sp. (in: cyanobacteria)
AACTGCATTTCTATACGGTTTACCTGAGATTCTAAACGGTAAAAATTAGATTCTAAATTATTAAGGCGTGACTCTAACAACCCAGAATAAGCCGTATCGGAAAGCAAACCACCCCAGATAAGAATGAGTAAAAGTGTTGTGAGTAATAACTTTTTAAACATGGGAGGATGGGGAGATTGGGAGATGGGGGAGAAGGGGACAAGGAGAAATATATAACTATTAACTTCAAACTCCTTACTCCCTACTCCCTAATCCCTAATTCCTAATTGGTAACTGTTCACTGTTCACTGTTCACTGCTCACTGTTAACTGTTAACTGTTAACTGTTTGAAAAAGTTTTTCCCAATCTATATAATTAGCGTTATTTTCTCCTTGTTTAACTTCAAAGGTGACATTACAAGCTAATGGTTGCTGTAGGGATTGTACGCAAAGTTTTGCAATGTCTTCGCGGCTAATTTTTCCCTTAATGTTATCACCTTGCTCAAAAATAAACTCTTTACCACCTGGTTCTTCTGTTAAAGCACATGGTCTAATTATAGTGTAAGTAATTCCACTTTGCCTTAGACTATCTTCTCCTTTTAATTTCCATGTGAGAATGCCTCCAAGTTGGTCGTTTAATTTGACTGCTGGTGGTTCTTCTTCTAAGTTTATACCAGGTCTTCCCGGACGAGTTACTCCTGCCGAACTGACTAAAACAAATTGAGGGAAGTTTCTTCCTCCGTAAGCTTTGATTGTTTCGACTTCTAAGCTAAAGGCACCTGCACAAAAGTTAGGATTTAAACCTCCATCGTATTCAAACTTGCTCAACATTAATTGAAAAGAACAAATTTTGTTAGCCTCAATTCTCGGAGCATCATTTACAGTTTTGGCACGAAAAACTGGTGTTAATTCTGCAAAAGGAACAAAGACGTTTATCCAAGTATCAGCTTCGGTATCAAAGGAATAACAGTAGCCAACACCATCCCAATTTGTTTCTGTACGCAAGATGAATTTATAGCGGTTTCCATCACCTTTAACGCGAATTTCAACGCCTTCGTAACCAGATAAGTTAAAGGAAGGATCGAAATTTTTAGTTCTAACAGAAGCAAATCCACCGGAATTTTCAGTAGAAACGTTTCCGGAAAATAAAGCTGTACCTGAAGATAATTTGATATTACTTTGACTAACTCCACCCATAACTACATCATCTACCGCACCCCATACGTTTTTTACATCTACGGATGGATTATTAAAATCAAATAGTATTTTTTCGTTTGATGCACTTAAGTGTTTTTTAGCTGCTTCGACTAAGTTTTTTACTCCTTTATATTCTACATTTTCTGGTGTATCGCCAACAACTTCGGGCATATAAAATTTAACCCCTTGATTGTATTTTGCTCTATCGGGAGTATCTCCTTCAACTGGCTGTACTCGCACCGCAGTACAGCAAATAACAGCTTGAATGTTCGCCATTAATAAGGAAGTTAAAGTTTCTGGCTTAGTAATATCTGCAACCACTAAATCAACTTTATCGTCAAGAATTGACCTAGCTTTATCGATATCGCGCACCAAACATCTAACTTTATAGCCTTTATCAATAAGTCGTTTTACCACTCGTTTACCGACACCACCCGTTGCACCTGCGACTAATACTACACCCACTGTTTTTGCTCCAATTAATTTATCTGGATTATCCTTTGAATCACCTTTGAAAAAATCCTCTACCCAGTTAAGTAATGGGATTACTTCAAAGAAGGTAAGAGTTTTTACTAATCTATTTAAGTCCCACATTTTTCAGTTATCAGTTATCAGTTATCAGTTATCAGTTATCAGTGAACAGTTATCAGTTATCAGTTATCAGTTATCAGTTAAAAATATTTGGCTTAATGGCTATCATTTTTATAAAATTAACAAATCATTTATCTCAACGGTCTAAAATCTAAAGTCTAAAATTTAAAATAAATCTACAAGACTAACGCCTAATAGAATAATCCGGCGTTGCAGTCTTTAATAAAAACAATCCTCCCGCACCAATGAAGGGTATGTATCTAACTACAGATAGAGTTTTGTAAAATAAAGCTGGTGGTGGCACGCTTAAAACTTCTAACTAACACATTAAATAATCTTTATATAGCAAGGCTTTTAGCTTTACATCCAATTTATTAATTTTATTAACATGGCGGAGTTTTAGCTGTAATTCCTTTTTGATATTTGAACGTGTATACTCCGGGAGAATGCAGCACCTTAAACCATAAACCGGATTTAAAACCAAGAGATAAAGCTTTGGTAACGCTTACCCTGGCAGTATCGCGTTGCTTTTTTGTCAAATTGTCGCCATATAAGTCGCTAACAATATCATGGATATGAAAATGAAAATTGGGTCGGCGACGCATTAAGATCACAATGGCATTTTTGATTGAATATCCTTGGTATTGAGCTGAGATTTGCAAGATTTTTGATTGCCTTCCTTTTACTTTTGGGATATCAGAAATATCAATTTCTTCTTGCTGCGGTTGGGCTTCGTTGTAATTATCTACTGGTTCTAACTTTTCTTCATCTAAATCAATCTTTTCATCAACAGATAAAATATTAATATCTCGTCTATCTGCTTCTAAATATGCCAAGGCTGGAGATTGAGGAAACTGTTTATAAAAATGATCGTGCTGTTTTTCTTCAATGTAACCAGATATTAAGTTATCTATAGCAGTAACTTGAGTGCGAATAGATTCTAAACGGCGTTCTAAACGTGCAGCTTCTAATATATAGCGTTCCCTTTCGGCTTCGAGCAGATTCAACATTTCGTGAAACTCAGTCATAATAATTTGCAGTATTGGTTATAGAATGAACCTATATATTCAAAAGTATAATTATACATAGATTTGTAAAACACGCATACAATTAACTTTTTACCATCGAAAGTTTAGAAGCTCTTGTTAATTTTTAGGCAACTCGGCCATTACCCGGATACCTCAAGTCAAGAATACTCTTAGAGCATAGCAAGTTTGGATTATGAATCAATTAGAAAAAGCTACGTGCCAATATCAGAAATTCACCCAAGAATTCCAAAGTATCATTATTAGTACTGTAAATGAAGAGGCAATGCCCAATGGTAGTTACACTCCCTTCATAATGGACGAATCGAAAAATATTTATATCTACGTCAGCGGGCTTTCAACACACACGCAAAATTTAAACGTCAACCCCCGTGCAAGTGTTTTATTGATTGAAGATGAAGCTCAAACCCCACAAATTTTTGCCCGTCGCCGACTAAATTATGATTGTACGGCAACTTTGATAGAGCGCGAAACCGATGAATGGAAAAACATTGTAGATAAATTTGCAGTCCGTTTCGGCGAAATAATTGAAATGTTGCGCGGTTTAGCCGATTTTCGTATTTTTAAACTGACTCCCTACAGCGGTCGTTTTGTAATTGGATTCGGGCAAGCATATCATATTAGCGGTGACAATCTAGACAAACTCGTGCAAATCGGCAAACAGTGAACAGTTATCAGTTATCAGTGAACAGTGAACAGTGAACAGTGAACAGTTATCAGTTATCAATTATCAAAGGTTTAAAACTCCTAACTCATAACTCCTCCCATCACCCATCCCCCATCCCCCATCCCCGTATCATGCTTCAATTTCAACCTCCCGGCTTTGGGCATAAAATTATTCAAACATCCCTTGGAGCAATGGTTTACTACACCCAAACTGCTGCACCTTGGGATATTGCTGAAACTAAAAACTTACCGCAAGTAGTTTTTCTACATAATTTTGGTGGTGGTGCTTCTGCTTATGAATTCTCGAAGGTATATTCTGCTTTTGCTGCAACTCACTGCATTTTAGCTCCAGATTTAATCGGCTGGGGTGAATCTTTTCATCCGGTACGGGATTATCAAGTTAACGATTACATCACCACTATTGCAGAATTTATTAAACAAACTTGTCGGGAACCTGTAACAGTTGTAGCGTCTTCTCTTACTGCTGCTTTGACTATTCGTCTGGCTATTCAACAACCTGACTTATTTAAATCATTATTTCTTTCTTGTCCATCTGGATTTGATGATTTTGGACAAGGTAGCGGACGTAGACTTCCTTTGGAGGTTATAAATACACCGTTATTAGATAATTTAATTTATAAATTGGGTGCGGAAAATGAAATTGCAGTCAGAAATTTTTTACAAAGTTTTCTGTTTGCAAAACCCTCACGAATATCGGAAGAAATTGTACAAGCTTATTTAGCTTCCGCTCAGCAACCCAACGCTATATTTGCGGCTTTATCATTTTTACGCGGCGATTTATATTTTGATCTTAGCTTGTATATAAAACAATTAACTGTACCTACAGCAATACTGTGGGGTGAAAAAGCACAATTTATCAACGTTAAGTTAGGAAAACGTTTGGCAGGTTTGAATCAAAATGCAATTCGCAATTTTCATATCATCCCCGATACAGGTATTTTACCGCATTTAGAAACACCCTCAATTGCGATCGCATTGTTAGATAATCATTTAACAGGTAGTTAGGAGTTAGGAGCTATTGAATTTAACCTTTAACCTTTAACCTTTAACCTTTAACCTTGATAACTGATAATTGTTGAAATATTGTCAAGATTGGGAATAATAAAAGATAAGGCTAGAGAAGCAGCAAGTATCAAGCTGATTTGCAATAGATGACTTTGCCAATGAATCCCTATCTACCAACAGACAACTCCAGGAATAACATTACTCAAAGTTTTCTGCTTAAAATAATTAATCATGTATCTGACCCAATTTTCGTTAAAAACCGGCAACATCAATGGATATTTCTCAATAATGCTTTTTGTCAGTTAGCGGGTGAGTAACTGTAAGCAAAAAATTGGAAATAGTTGGATAAAGTTAGCGTAATGTCCATATAATACCTTGTAGTAATATACAAGACTTTAAAAATCGACACCAATGAATTCCCGTGGCGCACTACACCCCCATGATTAGAAATTAGGGGCACTGTGAGCGGTTCCGGTAGATTTTAATTATCGGACATCAGAAGAGTTACTCGACGCAATATACAGGCTCTAGAAGACAGGATAACGATTAACTATGCCAGGGTTATGACTCGGAGAAATTGATTGGTAAATCGGACTACGATTTTTTTAATAACGAAGAAGCCGATATTCGTGAAACAGATGAATTAATATTTACTTCGGGTATCAGTAGTGACTCGTAGGGATATTTTACCGATGCTGGAGGCAAAGTTTATATTGTTTCCACAAAAAAATATTTATTTAATGATGAGTCTGGTAATCAATTTATAATTGGTACGATTAAAGAAATCAAAGCTTCGGAGAATAAGCTACAAATTAGTATTATTAACAATGGTTCCGGTATTCCTGAAGACAATAGGAACAAGCTATTCGACCCATTTTTTACTACTAAGCCCGTAAGTAAAGGTACTGGCTTGGGATTATCTATGAGCTACCAGATTATAGTCGAGCAGCATCAGGGACAATTAAACTGTATTTCGACTTTGGGAGAAGGTACCGAATTTAAAATTCAAATACCTGTTAGTTCTAAGTAAAAATACGGAATTTACAGTGTTGACTACCGCTCTAAGCAGCAGAGATATTTTCTGTAACAGACTTTGAATCATTAATAATTGATGATTGTTCATTCATAAAGCTAATTTGGGAATACTAAGCATAACGTGTTTCCTCAAATTAACTTATGCTACCGGCAGAATTTAAATCTTTACAACCCCTTAACGAAAATACAGTTAATTCGTTACCCATGTGTCAATTGGCGATGGACAATTTACCTGAATTGATATATTGGAAGAATAATGATTTAGTCTTTCAAGGTTGTAATTTAGCATTTGCTAAAGCCGTAGGGTTAACTTCCCCCCAACAGATTGTCGGAAAAACAGACTCGGAATTACCTTTGAAAAATCAAATGCTCGGCTTCTTGCGAAATCGCGTTCAAAGTGGTAGTTTTAGGAGCGATCGCCAAATAATCGAAGACAATACGAATTTTGAGCAAATAAGAATTTCTAATTTAGCTTCAGGTGAGAAAGTCTGGTTAGATATCCGTAAAAATCCTTTGGTTAATAGTGATGGTGAAGTTGTTGGTATGCTTTGTCGCATTGAAGATATTACTAAGCGTAAGTTAGAGGAAGCTGAATTAATAGAGTCTGGGCAGCGACGTTTAGCATTAATGGTGCAACAAAGTCCGTTAGCGGTGATTGAATGGAATCGTAATTTTGAAATCAAAGAATGGAATCAAGCCGCAGAAAGAATTTTTGGATACAGCAAAAGTGAAGTTTTAGGTCGTGATTTTAGCTTTTTAGTAACAGATGATTTTAAAATTCGTTTAGAAGAAATGTTGCAAAACTTTGTCATTGACAGACAAAGGATGTTCAGCACCAATGAAAATGTAACTAAAGATGGTAGAAAAATTGTTTGCGAATGGTACAACTACCCTTTGGTGGCTGCTAATGGTGAAGTAGTCGGTATTGCTTCAATGGCATTTGAGATTACCGAACGCAGACAAGCAGAAATAGCATTACAAAGTTCTTTAAAAGAATCTGCCGATATTAAGTTTGCTTTAAACCAAGCAGCCATTGTCGCAATTACCGACGAAGGAGGAAATATTGAATACGTTAACGATAATTTTTGCGAAATCTCTAAATATACTCGCGAAGAATTAATCGGTAAAAACCATAGCATTGTTAACTCAAAGAATCATCCTAAATCTTTCTTTACCCAAATGTGGGAAACAATAAGTAGTGGTAAAGTTTGGCGAGGAGAAATACAAAATTGTGCCAAAGACGGAAGTCTTTATTGGGTAGACACAACCATTGTGCCAATGCTAAATGAAGAAGGTAAACCGCAACACTATATTGCCATTCGTAACGATATTACCGCTCGCAAACAAGCCGAAACCGAAGTACATCAAAAAGCGCAAGACTTAGAAAATACTATTAGCGAACTGCAACGTGCCCAAACACAGTTAGTGCAAAGTGAAAAAATGTCCGGTTTAGGTCAATTAGTAGCAGGTGTTGCACATGAAATAAATAATCCTGTCAACTTTATTTACGGAAATCTAAACCACGCTAATAACTACATTCAAGACTTATTAGAAATAATCGAAACTTATGGCCGAAATTATCCTCAACCCACATTAGAAATACAGGAATTAACAGAAGAAAAAGACTTAGAATTTTTAGTCGAAGATTTACCCAAACTTTTGGGTTCTATGAAAGTAGGAGCGCAACGCATTCGGGAAATTGTTGCTTCCTTACGTAACTTTTCCCGCATGGATGAAGCACAAATGAAAGAAGTTGATATTCATGAAGGAATCGACAGCACTTTGATGATTTTAGAACATCGTATCAAAGCTAAACACGACCGTTCCAGAATTGAAATTATCAAATATTATAGTAAATTACCGCAAATAGAATGCTATCCCGGTCAATTAAACCAGGTATTTATGAACATTTTAGCTAATGCACTTGATGCATTAGAAGAAGGAATTAAGGATAATAATTCTCCTACTATTTGTATTAGAACCGAATTAGTAGGATGCAAGCAAGTAAAAATTTCTATCTCCGATAACGGAAAGGGAATTCCCGAAAAAATTAAAACAAGACTTTTCGATCCATTTTTTACAACTAAACCAGTAGGAAAAGGTACCGGAATGGGATTATCAATTAGTTATCAAATTGTTGTAGAAAAACACTGTGGTTCCTTGGAGTGTGTTTCCGCACCGGGAAAAGGAACTGAATTTGTAATTACTATTCCCTTGAAACAATGTATTTGTAAATAATGGGGCATAGAATTTTAGATTTTAGATTTTGGATTTTAGATTTTAACAACGGATGTTTTTGTTTTGGATTTTGGATTAAAAATTTTGTGCAGGGCTAGGGAGCAAGATGCTCCCACTACATAATAATTTTAGACGACGTAAAATTAGTCGCAATACCCTACAAGGGTATCGCTACATTAACAAAGCCTGCCTTCGCAGGCTAAAAGCTTTTCAGCCTGCGAAGGCAGGCTTCGTTTGTTTAGCCCCAGGCTTCTAGCCTGCGGGTGTTTTTGCTCACTGCTCACTGCTCACTGTTCACTGTTAACTGACTTAAGGAATCGCTACCACCCGTAACAAACGTTCCATTACACTTTGCGCTCTCCTTCCCCCTACGGGTATCAAACGATGACTCAGAACATGAGGAGCAATAAATTTCACGTCATCGGGAATTGCATAATCGCGTCCGGAAAGATACGCAAAGGCTTGTGTGGCGCGGTGTAATGCGACAGTTCCCCTTGGACTGATACCTAAAGTAATTTCTTCGTCACATCTTGTTGCTCTTACTAAGTCGAGCATATATTGCTGTAATGAAGCTTCTACTTTGATACCAGCACAAATTCGCTGTAATTCTTCAACTTCAGCTAAGGTTATACAGGGTTTTAAGTCAGTAAATTTGCTGCCATCCTGGAGTCGAGATAGCATTTGTAACTCTTCTTGCTCCGTAGGATAACCCAAGCTTAAGGAGAGCATAAATCTATCCATTTGCGCTTCGGGTAGGGGAAAAGTACCTTGATATTCAACTGGGTTTTGAGTGGCGATGACGAAAAACGGTTGGGGAACGGCACGAGAGACACCATCAACTGTTACCTGCCCTTCTTCCATAACTTCTAGCAAGGCAGATTGAGTACGGGGTGTAGCGCGGTTGATTTCATCTGCTAGCATGACGTTCGCGAAAATGGGTCCTTCTAAAAAAGTGAATTCACCAGTTTTAGGACTCCAAATATTTGTACCTGTAATATCAGTAGGTAGTAAATCGGGCGTGCATTGTAACCGTTGAAATTTTCCATCAACGGAACGAGCTAAGGATTTCGCAAGCAGAGTTTTGCCCACTCCGGGAACGTCTTCAAGTAAAGCGTGTCCGCCACCTAATAAGGCGACTAATACCAAGCGGATAGCTTCAGATTTACCAACAATGGTACGAGCTAGATTGTGTGTCAGAGCGTCAATTTTATCTCTCATGCAACGAATAAGGTTAAAGGTTAAAGGTCAAAGGTCAAAGGTTGGGAGTTAGGAGTTAGGAGTTAGGAGTTAGAAATTCAAAACTCTTTAATGCCCAATGCCCAATGCCCAATGCCCAATGCCCAATTCCCTTTTTTATTGTTCCCAGAGTTGGCATAAACTAACACGCTTGGCTGAAAAATTTTCTGGCGGTGGTGGAGTCGAGTTGAATTTGAGCTTTGAGGGCTTCTAATGATGAAAATTTCTGTTGGGGCCTGAGAAATTTTTCTAATTGGATTTGCAGTTTTTTATCGTATAAATCTCCAGTGAAATCTAAAAGATGTACTTCTACTGTGAGATGAGTGCCGTTTACGGTGGGGCGATCGCCAATATTCATTACTCCCCAACGGTTGTTTATAATATCTGGCTGGTTGATATCGCTAACTCTAACGGCGTAAACTCCTTGTCGGGGCAAAAATTTATCTTCTGGTAATTCCAAGTTGGCAGTGGGGAAACCAATCGTTCTACCGAGTTGCTGTCCTTTGACTACTTTACCCATAAGAGTATAAGGTCTTCCCAGCAGTCGGTTGGCTTTTTCAAGCTGACCAGTTTCGAGCGTCTGGCGAATTCGTGAAGTGCTGATGCGAGTTTCCTCTTCAATTAGCGGTACATCGTCTTCATGCATTTCCAAAGGAACGATGGTAACGGGAATACCATACTTAGCGACAAGTACCTGTAAGTCCATTGCAGTACCGCTGCGCTGGGAACCAAAACAAAAATCTTGTCCAACGCTGATTCTTGCAGCTTGTAATTTCTCTACGATAATTTGTTCTACGAACTGTTCGGGAGTCAAAGCAGCTAATTCTTTGTTGAAGGGGATTAGTACAAGTTGTTCTACCCCAAGCAGTTCCAACTGTCGGACTTTTTCATCCACAGGAGTCAACAAACTTCTCGGTTTCCCCGTAAAAAATTCTTGGGGATGCGGTTCAAATGTAATAACTGTTGGGTAAATACGTTCTGCGCCTGCTGATTTATGCAAAATTGGTTGGATTACCCTTTGATGACCGCGATGAACGCCATCAAACTTACCAAGGGCAACAGCAGTAGGAGTTTTAATCAATTCGGTTGACGATGTTACCCACACAGAACACCCATTTTGAGACAGATTTGGCACGTCAATTTTGGGACGAGAGGTTTAACAAGACGGGGAGTAGAGGAGTTGGGAGTTAGGAGGCGCGGAGTTAGAAATTAGGAGTATTGAGTTATTTTTTTATTCCCAATACCCAATGCCCAATATCCAATACCTATTACCCATTACCTATTCCCAATTTGCCATAGTTTGAACTTTGGCTCTCGAATACCAATTTAATCCAAATTCTGTAATCAATCTGAGAACGAAGCTTTATTTCAACTATCGACTAATAGGAAAATTTTTTGATAAGGGAACATTCATCGGAACGTTTAATACCATTCCTTCCTTAGCCATGACTGCACCGGGGAATCTTGCGAGGGCTTCTTGCCCAATGCGGTCTAAAAACTCGTCGTCATGGGATGGATCGTGATGAAAAATAACTAGAGTTTTGACATTCGCAGCTTCGGCTACTTTGACGGCTTCTTGCCATGTAGAATGTCCCCAGCCAATTTTCGGCGATTTCGATGAATAATATTCCTCATCGGTATAAGTTGAATCATAAATCAAAATATCGGCGTTATTGGCAAGCCTTAAAACATTTTCGTCCAATTTATCAGGATAATGTTCGGTATCCGTAACATACACGGCAGAACCACCTTGCCAATTAACTCGGTATCCTACCGATTCACCTGGATGGTTTAGCGGTGCGGTTTCGACAGCAATATCTTCTATATGAATGGTTTTTCCAGGTTTTACTTCGCAAAAATCCAAATTCGACTGCATAATTTGCAAAGGTACGGGGAAGTTTGGGTGCAGCATCTGGTCGTTTAGACGTTGTTCTACAGTAGAACCATCAGGAGCTACTGCACCATATATGTGAAATTTATTACCCGCAACAAATCCAGGAACAAAAAACGGAAATCCCTGGACGTGATCCCAATGAGAGTGGGTAAAAAAGAGATAAGCTTCTAACGGCATTTTAGGTAATAGAGACTGCCCTAAAACGTGGATTCCCGTGCCTCCATCGAAAATAAAGCGTTTGTCGCCCACTTGCATCTCGACGCAAGGGGTATTACCTCCATAACGAACTGTTTGGGGTCCCGGACAGGGGATACTGCCACGAACACCCCAAAATTTTACGGTAAATTGATTCTCTGTCCTAGACATGAGTGTTGCTTGTCAAGATTGAGCGGGCGAACAGTACAAAAAAAATTTACGATCTATAGTTCAGTTAACGCTATCTAACCTATTCTTGTAGAAAGGGAAAATAAGCGTTCGCAACATATTTTTCAAGAGTTTTTCGCGCCAATCATGCGAGCCACTTTTAAACTTATGCTGCGATTAATTAAACTATACGTCTGCATATTTTCTTTATAGACGTTTTTACTTTATAACCTATATTTTCCAGTAATGCATTTAACCTCCTAAAAAGCTTGTTTTCTTGCCTACAAATATTTTACTCAAACTGGAATTCCCACTCAGACAAGTGTTTGAGTCCGTTAGGGTAAGTGAGATTGTAATGTAAAGGAGTAATACTGATGTAGTTATCGCGGATAACACGTACATCAATCGGTATATTTTCGGATAAATTAAAACTGACTGGTGGCTCTACATCTTCAAGAACTTCTCCGGTTAACCAATAGTAAGTTTTACCTCTTGGATCTATTCTTTTATCAAATACATCAACGTAGCGACGCACTCCTTGACGAGTGAATTTAACACCTTTGATTTGCGACGATTCCACCGCCGGAATGTTAACGTTAAGCAAAATTGAATCCGGTAAAGATTTGTTACGTAATTGTTCTACAAGTATTTTGGCAAAGTTAGCCGCAACTTCAAAATTCTGGGAAGAGTAGCTAGTAAGGCTAAATGCAACGCTAGGAATTCCTTCAATCAAACCTTCCATAGCAGCCGAAACAGTACCAGAATAAAGAATTTCCGTTCCCAAATTAGCACCTTGGTTAATCCCAGAAAGAACTAATTCGGGGGGTGAATCCAACAAAGCCCACAGCGCCAATTTTACGCAATCTGAGGGAGTACCATCACAAGCCCAAGCCTTGATATTAGGATGAAACAACGATTCGACAATTTCAGCGCGAATCGGTTGATGCAAAGTCAAGCCGTGTCCCGTTGCGGAACGTTCCCTATCCGGGCAAACTACACTCACATCATGACCGGCTTCTGCCATAGTGTTGGCTAAAGCACGTATACCCTTAGCGTAAATACCGTCATCGTTAGAAATTAACAATCTCATTGTTAGTTAGTTGTTAGTTGATAGTTGATAGTTGTTAGTTGTTATTCACATCTTGCACTAATTGCGATAACTGGAGGGAGAGGGGGTTATGGGGTGATGGGGTGATGGGGAGACAAGGAGACAAGGGGAAAGAATAAATAATTATAAGCAATTACCAATCACCAATTCCCAATTCCCTTCGGCCCAATTTCCCTTTAAATGGCATTATAAAAGCGTGTGAGATATTGCCCGATCGATCCGTGGGGTCGATCTAAAATCCAAAATCCAAAATCTAAAATCCAAAATTATTTGACTGATGACTAGCGATTTACAATCTCAATTAGAAGAATTACGTATTGAAGCCGAGAAAGCAATAAGTAGCGCTGATTCTTTGGAAAGCTTGGATAAACTCAGGGTTGATTATCTGGGTAAGAAAGGTCAGTTGGGTGTTCTGCTGCGCGGTATGGGTAAATTAAGCGCTGAAGAACGACCAAAAGTTGGTGCGATCGCCAATGTTGTTAAGGAAGCTTTACAAAATAATTTAGATAAGCAGCGTGTGACTTTGGAAACTGCCAAAATCCAAGCGCAGATTGAATCGGAAACGATTGATGTGACGATGCCGGGAGTTTTTCGTCCCCAAGGTCGCATTCATCCGTTAAATAGTGTTATTGACCGAACCCTGGATATTTTTGTGGGTATGGGTTATACGGTCGCCGCTGGGCCAGAAATGGAAAGCGATTATTATCATTTTGAGGCTTTAAATACTCCCCCTGATCATCCCGCTCGCGATATGCAGGATACGTTTTATCTTCCCGACGGCAATCTGCTACGGACTCAAACTTCTTCGGTGCAAATTAGGTTTATGGAAGAAAGCGAACCCCCAATTCGCATTATTGCACCGGGACGAGTTTATAGAAGAGACAATGTAGACGCAACTCACGCAGCAGTTTTCCATCAAATGGAACTTTTGGCAGTTGACGAGGGATTAACTTTTACCGACCTCAAAGGCACTATCAAAGAGTTTTTGGAAGCAATGTTTGGTGAAATAGAAGATATTCGCTTCCGCGCCAGTT
>JBARZF010000470.1:0-1832 GCA_049649675.1 Rivularia sp. (in: cyanobacteria)
ACACTCATCGAAATCCCGAAATTTACTCTGAACCTCAGAAATTTAATCCCCAACGTTGGGAGAATTTAGAAGTAGATAACTTTGCATATAATCCCTTCAGCGCTGGTTCCCGTAAATGTATCGGAGCGGGATTTGCGATGATGGAAATTAAAATTTTATTAGCAATGTTGTTACAAAAATTCCGTTTTCAATGTTTACCACAACAACAAATTAATCGTAGCGCTTTAATTGTTTTAGCTGCTAAAGGTGGTTTACCAATGTTGATTTGTCAGCAAGATAGAGAATTTAATCGAGGAGTTGGAGGATTGAGGGGGAATATTCGGGAAATGGTGGAATTACAGTGAGCAGTTATCAGTGAGCAGTGAGCAGTGAACAGTGAGCAGTGAGCAGTGAACAGTTATCAATTTAACTCTCTTTTCCTTCTTCCTCTGCGCTCTCAGGGTCTCTGCGGTTTTTTTAATCAGTATCTAAAATTTTAAACGAATTAATGAAAGGGTGCGTCATTCTTATTTTAAGGATTGAAAATTTCATGTAGTATTGTTCAATTCATTCAAAGACAAAACTATGAATACTACAGCCACAATTCGACCAGCTAAACTCGATGATACGAATACCATAATGAATTTGGCTGAAGCAATAGGAATGTTTGAAGGGGAAGAGCTTGAAGTACTTGGTGGTATGTTAGCTGGATATTTTGAAGGTAGTCTTGGTGAAGGACATTCTTGGGTTGTTTGTGACGATGATGGAGCCGTGGGAGTAGCGTATTTTGCACCGGAACAATATGCTTCTGGTGTTTATAATCTATACTTTATTGCAGTTCATCCTAAGCATCAGGGGAAAGGATATGGTTCTGCAATAGTCAATCATGTAGAGAAGACTTTAACAGAAAAAGCAGAAAGGTTGTTACTGGTAGAGACTTCCGGTTTACCAAACTTTGAGTTGACACGTAAATTCTATCGCAAGCAGGGATACGAAGAGGAAGCGAGAATTCGGGAATTTTATAAAGCGGGTGATGACAAGATTATTTTTCGTAAGGCGTTAGTTAATTCGTAGTATACAAAATTCCACAAAATAAGCCGCTTTATAATTAGCTATAAGTTTACAAAAGTTAAGCATTGTACATATTAAATAATTATATTCAATAGATTACTATACAAGTATTTACTAACATTCTCTTAATCAAAAACACTATCTATATAAATTGGTAGATGATAAAAACGAAATTAAAAACGTTAAATGAAATTAGTGATCCATAGGGATAGCTTACTTAGTAACGATTAAATATTTAAGGGTGTTTTCGCAATGAAAATTCGTATGAAAGGAACCAAAAAGGAGTGTCTTGATGGAATAAAAAGCCTTAGAAAATCTTTTACAATCTTAAGAGTGTCCTATTTCAGACCAAATCGGGAGGATTTTCACGAAGGTAAAATGTTTGTAGAATTAAAGTGAAATAGCCTTAGCTGAAAACCGATTTTTATTAAAACCCGATTTAATCAAATAATAAGCAGCAGGAACGAAATAAAGAGCCAGCAAAGTCGCACCAATTACACCACCACCAATAGCAACTGCTAAAGGTGGCCAAAATTCCCCACCGGAAATCAATAATGGGACAAAACCAATCGCAGTTGTCAGCGTGGTTGTGAGTACGTGACGTGTCGAATGTAAAACTACTTCTTGAATAGCTTTGGGATTTCCAGTTTTTGCTATTGGATGGTTAGAGATAGCGCTGAGAACGACAATCGAGTCATTGACTGCTACACCAATCAAACCTATAGTACCGATAATTGGGTTGAAGCCGAAGGGATAGCCAAATAACCAGATGGAAAATAAAC
>JBARZF010000471.1:0-13232 GCA_049649675.1 Rivularia sp. (in: cyanobacteria)
CACGGTGGAACCACACTGATCCCATCCCGAACTCAGAGGTGAAACGCCGTTGCGGCGACGATAGTTGGAGGGTTGCCTCCTGTGAAAATAGCTCGGTGCCAGGTTTTTAATTAAAACGAGATAAAATGAAAAACTCTTCTGTTATATGCAGAGGGGTTTTTTTATATATATTAATGCTCCTCTATTTAAAACTTTAGAAATCAACTTCGCTGAAACGGGTATTATCGAAGTTAGCATCAACCAGATCGCAATCTTCAAAAGTGGATTGGAAGATATCGGCTTGATTCCAAATCCTATTCCTAAAGTTACAGCGAACGAAAATACAAGTGCTAATATTATTGATCCCAGTCATATCGGAACCATTCAAGTCAAGGTTTTCCCATTTCCAAAAGTGCCAGACAGTGTATCGCAAGTTAGCTCTTCTCAAAATAGCACCACTGAAGTCAATGTCAAGGGCGCAACCCTCCAGATTAATATCGCTAAGATCAATACCTCTGAACAAACCTTCACGCAATTCACTAATGACGATTCCGCTAAAATTTCTCCTTCGGGCAGCATAATGTTGCAACAATTCCTCAGCAGTCATAATTTGCTTCTTCAATTCATCAACAAATTTAAAGATAACTCATCAACCCCTTTTAACCTCATCCCACCGAACAACTAGCAGAGTACAGTTAAATTCGGATGGTGCGTTAGACCCGTAGATAGATTATCGTTTTAAGTGATACACAGTCGTGGGTCTAACACACCCTACAATAAAAACTTATTCTTACTTATTTTCCGTTTCAACTGTAAGTACCTGCGGTGGTGTTGCATCTGGGGGGTAGAGTAAGTCAACTTCTACAAGTCTTTTACCACCTGGTTTCATATTTAATATTGTTAAGGGTTCGCCTTTTTCACCTCTGTTTTGTACTAAGTGCAAGTAGCGGGTACGGGGAAATCCTCTGTCATCTGTATAACGCACCCTTACCGTACCGCGAAAAAATACTCTTTTATCTGGATTATCAAAGAAACGTAACCCGTTTTGGGTTAATTTATCTTCCTTAATTGGTGTTTGCAATGATACTTTAACAGTTTGCAGTGCATCGGATTTATTTAATAAAGGTAATTGCAAACTGTATAAAATTCCATAGTTTCCATGAGCGTAATATGCAGTGTCGGGATAGCGTGCTAACATTTTGGCACTTTGAATTTGGTTGGTTCCTAATGTTCCGCGATGTAAGGTAGCGATACCGTAGGAAAAAGCTTTACCGGATTGAGGAATTGTCAGATAAGTTTTTTTAGGAGTATCAACGACTAAAGAATTCCATTGCGAACCTTTTGCAACTCCCGATACTCTACCGTAAATCATTGGTTTGTTGATGTCTTCTGGTGGCGTTGGAGTTTTATCTCTTGGCCCTGCTAAATCGCCGTCCGAAAGTAAATTTTGCCACTCTTGTAACGTCGGGGCACGTTCATTTCCATCAGCGTTGGTAGGTGCAAACATTGCTAAAGATGCAGCATATACTTTATCGCTGCTCCACAATCGCATCAAGGTAGAACGTCCATTTATCGGCGGTTCAAGTTCTTTTACGGGAATGGGTGCATTCATCATGATGCGACTTTCCCCTGCTGGAATAATTAATGTAGCGGGAAAAGTCGATTGACGGCGTTTTCTAAGTATATCGCTCATAACGCGACTTCCAGGACCTGAAAATACCGTACCAAAATAGTTAGTTTTTTGGGGTGGTAAATCAATAAATGGCGCATCCGGCTGACTCAAATAACTGGCTGCATTTAATACATTTACCGTAACGGGTTGCGAAGTCGGATTGTGCAGAATTATCCCTAAGTATAACGTCCTTAAATCCTCTGGAGTTGATGCTTTAGCAACATGATGGGCAAATATATCAAACCGTCCTTTAAAAGGGAAATTAAGGTGTGCTGAGGACACTTTTTTTCCTTTCTCAGGAAATGTAGAAAGCAAAATTCCTTCTTTGAGAACTAATTCCGGACTATTGCTATTAAAAACCGGAACGTCATCAAGTCTACCTGGTAAAGGACGTACTTGTTGTGGTTGTACTACTTCTACAGGTGCGGGGGTGGGAGTAGTTGTTTGAGCAATAGTCAAGTTGAGTAATAATGAGAACATATAACACACGTTTTTTCGTTCCATTAAAGACGCACCTATATCGATCAAAGTGCCTAAGTGCCAATCTATTGTTCGCCAATTGACAATAATTATAGGCATTTATTTTTGTCAAAATAATAACTCGAATCAATATACAACGTCTAAGAATTTAGGTAAGAGCCAGCTATCTAAAACTGAATCATAAAACAGATGGACAATAAATTTATCCTTGGGTGTTTGATATTAACGAAAAAATTGCGATGCGGGAATTTATTGCTTTTAATCAACAGTTGTATGCAACACAGTTTGTACAAATCTATATTATTTACTAGAATGGGAATATATTTGTACTATGTAAATGATTAGATGGCTATTTAAAAATTAGGCAATAGTAGATGAAGAAGAGGGTTTATATCCGTTCAAGTCTTAAAAAAAAGCAGGGTGAAGATGTAAGTTCTAATATTTTTTCCATTTAATTTTTGAAATTGATGCCTTATTACTTTGCACGATCGAGCCGCTTAGAATAGCATAGAGTTAAAAGTTCACTGTTGTTTAATTTCTCTTAAACTAACAAGTTGTAATTTTACAGTAAGGTCAAAGCAGGAAAATCAAATCAATGAGAGAATCTAACAATGTAAAGCAATTTTAAGCAGGAATTGTTCAGAACAAATTTATTTGTAACGTATAAGCCAAAATTTGTTCGGAAGTTAATAACAATTTTTGCCGAGCTAAAATTTATTATTGAAAATTGTTCACCCTCCATCTATAAGTTTATCGGGAGTAGGTTATGGCGGTAATTGCAGTAATTGATTATGACATGGGAAATTTGCACTCAGTTTGTAAGGCTTTAGAAAAAGCTGGTGCAACTCCTAAAATTACAAGAGATCCCTCCGATTTAGAAAGAGCTATGGCGGTTGTATTACCTGGAGTTGGTGCATTCGATCCGGCAATGCAAAGTTTGCGAGATCGAAATTTGATTGAACCAATTAAGAATGTCATCTACAGCGGTAAACCTTTCTTAGGAATATGTCTGGGAATGCAAATTCTCTTTGAATCATCCGAGGAAGGTGTTGAAAATGGATTGGGAATCATTCCGGGAAAAGTAAGACGTTTTCGTGCATCCTCAGAAATAAGGATTCCTCATATGGGATGGAATCAATTAGAAATAACTCAGCCGAGAAGTCTTTTATGGGAGCATTTACCCCCCCAACCTTGGGTATACTTTGTTCATTCTTTCTATGTCTCACCGGTAGAAAAAAAAGTGAATGCGGCAACCGTAACTCACGGTAGTCAAACTGTAACTGCTGCCGTTGCTTACGATAATGTCTCCGCAGTTCAGTTTCACCCTGAGAAATCCTCGAATGTTGGACTTCAAATACTTTCTAATTTTGTCTCCCAGGTGCGCGAAAAAATCGCTGTTAATAGTGTTTAATTAATTGCCTCGTATCTTACATTTGATTGCCAATGCAAACAATTCAAATTTAATCCAACAACTAAACTCGTGTTTTCTGCTATATTCAATATTTGGCAGTCAAGGATACTATTGTCGCTAAAATCCGGAACGACACGAAAATTATTTTGCTAAGAATTTACGGGAATCGTCAGTTAAAAACATTACCAGGGAAGCAAACCAGACCAACTCTAGCACGGGTAAGAGAAGCTATATTTAATATCTGGCAAGGAAGAATTACAGATTGTCGCTGGTTAGATTTATGCACCGGAACGGGTTCTATGGGTGCGGAAGCTTTGTGTCGAGGAGCTAGCCTTGTAGTTGGTATAGAAAAATCGAAAAGTGCTTGCGGTATTATAAAACAAAATTGGCAACAGGTCGCAACTTCCGATCAAGTTTGGAAACTTTTGCAGGGAGATATATTACAGCAGTTGCCCAAACTTAGCGAACAACAGTTTGACAGAATTTATTTCGATCCACCTTATGCAAGCGATCTATATAAACCTGTTTTAGAAGCCATCACTCGCTACGAGCTTCTAGATATCAATGGAGAAATTGCAGTAGAACATAATCCCAAATTATGGACACCACCACAAATTCCGGATTGGGAAATATGCCGTCAAAAAGTTTATGGTAATAGCGCTGTGAGTTTTTACAGTTATCAGTTATCAGTTAGCAGTTAGCAGTTATCAGTTATCAGTTAGCAGTTAGCAGTTAGCAGTTAGCAGTTAGCAGTTAGCAGTTATCAGTTATCAGTTAGGTTCAAGTTTGAAACCATCTTACTAATATTTATCTCGCTGACGCTTGAAAACTGCCATCTAATAGCTAGCAAAAGTCCTCTACAAGAGGACTAAATGAAGATTTTATTTTAATCGCTTCTCAGAAATTATACTTACAAATTACCAGAAGCTGGTCACTGATAAGTGGTAACTGATAACTGGTAACTGTTAAAGTCCGAGTTCGTTACCGCGTTTGTATTGTTCGTAAGCTTTGTAAAATAAACCAGCTAAAGTAACGAATACTAAACCTAGAACCATTCCATCAAGTAAAGGTTCAACCATTGGAGCCTCCTTATTGCAATTTTTCATATTTGTGTACTAAAATCATTTTACCATTAAGAGTTGGCTTCATAGCGCTCCTATAAAGAATTAGAGGCATATTTTGGGTGCGGAAAATGGCGATTGGTGCTTGCACAGACAGTCAAGAACTTTTAAGCTATGTGTAGGAAATGAAATATTTTTTGTAGACACCGACTTTGACAGCAAACCTTTTGGATAACCAGATTATCAAACCGGACACTCTAATAGGGCGAATCGCGTTCTTTTCGTTAGCGGTTTTGCTAGCAATCCTATTAGGCATTTTTGCTGTAAATATGGTAAGAACTTCCGATCCCTATATTAAAAATGTACTGTCTTTAAAAGGAAACCCCGTTCAAGGACACGCAATTTTTCAGATTAACTGCGCTGGCTGTCATGGCTTAGAAGCAACGGGAAGTGTAGGTCCTTCTTTAAAAGCGGTATCCAAACATAAATCTCGTTATGGACTGATTCACCAAGTTACCGGCGGAGAGACCCCTCCAATGCCTAAATTTCAGCCTAGTGCTAAGGAAATGGCGGATTTATTAAGCTATTTAGAATCGCTTTAGGAATTGGGAATGGGGAATCAGTTAGGAGGCGCGGAATTAAGAGTTGTCTCTCTTTGATTGAATGAAGCTCTCGTATAAGCCGATTGCGATCGATAGGAAAAAAGTGCATGATAATGCTGCTCGGATCAAAGTTGGATTTTCCCAGTGTTTAATCGCGATCGCAATTAATGCCCATACTGTAACACCGCTGTATGCAATATCTTGACGTTGAAGAAGTGCGATCGCAGCGATAATTGTGGCAATAATTACCATAATTACAGTCCATGTTTGTGCGGGTATACCGAAACCGTTCCAATTATTGATATATAAAGCACTTGCTATATTAACGATAGTCGCGACGCTTATCCAACCGAGATAAATGCTAATTGGATAACGAATAAACCATTTTTCGGCGCGTGATGCAGGTGTCGTTCCATTTGCCAAGCGTAGAGACATAACTATTAACGGTATTAAGATTAACAGCATTGCAATAACTGAAAGCACGAAAAGCCGAGATAAAAATAGATACACCCAAATACTTTGAGCTACCGATGCAATCGTTAGTAGATATCCGGTTTTGCGTAAATTAGGATTATCTCGTTGGGAAGGTAAAACTTGATAAATTGCAAAAGCAAATAATCCCAGATAAATTAACCCCCAGATTGCAAAAGCATAGTTGGCGGGAACTATTAGAACATCTTTGAATAAAGTATTGGATATTCCACCAATCGTAAGTCCGTTAAGCGGAAAAATATTTGATAAGACATTGACGATAAAAGCAATTACTACAGCAGCTAAAGTGACTAGTTGCCGTCTTGTATCTCCTGAATTGCTATTAGACGGATTCATAGAATTTTTTGGCCTTGCTTAATATCTATGTTAGATAGCCTATATTGTAAGAGGATAACAATCACAGTCAGGCACGATGCCTGACGTAGATTTTTGAACTTTAAACTTTAAATTTATCGGTAATCCGCTTCATTGCTTCTTCTACATTTTCTCTGCTATTAAAAGCTGAAATACGGAAATAACCTTCACCCGCAGCACCAAAACCTGAACCTGGTGTTCCTATTACGTTGCAAGTGTTGACTAATTTATCGAAGAAGTCCCAACTGCTTAATCCTAAAGGTGTTTTCACCCAAACGTAAGGTGCGTTGACTCCTCCGTAAACCTGCAATCCGGCAGCGGTAAGTTTCTCGCGAATGATTTTGGCGTTTTCTAAGTAGAAACTGACAAGTTTTTTAATTTGCTCCTGCCCTTCTTTAGAATAAACTGCTTCTGCACCGCGCTGTACTATATAAGATACACCGTTAAATTTGGTTGATTGACGGCGATTCCACAGTTTCCACAGTTCGACATCGGAACCATCGGCAGCTTTTGCGGTGAGTGTTTTGGGTACTACTGTCAACGCGCAACGGGTTCCGGTAAAACCTGCATTTTTGGAGAAGGAACGGAATTCAATCGCGCAATCTCTTGCACCTTCAATTTCGTAAATCGAGTGAGGAAGCTCAGAGTCGGTGATATAAGCTTCGTAAGCTGCGTCGAAGAAAATAATTGAATTATTGGCTTTGGCGTAATCTACCCAAGCTTTTAAATCTTCTTTACTAGCTGTGGCTCCCGTGGGATTGTTGGGGAAGCAAAGGTAAATTAAATCAACTTTTTTTGAAGGGATTTGAGCAGTAAAATTATTGTCGGCAGTTACTGGTAAATATACTAGCCCCTCATATTCTCCGCTTTTCTTGGCATCTCCTGTATTACCTGCCATGACATTAGTGTCAACATAAACAGGATAAACGGGGTCTGTGACGGCAATAGTATTATTTTTACCAAAAATATCGAGAATATTTCCGGTATCGCACTTAGAACCGTCGGAAATAAAGATTTCCGAGGCATCAATTTCGCATCCCCGTGCTTGAAAGTCTTGATGTGCAATCTTTTCGCGCAACCAAGCATAACCTTGTTCGGGGCCGTAACCATGAAATGTTTCTCGGTTGCCCATTTCCTTGGTAGCTTCTATCATCGCGGTGCGACAAGCTTCAGGTAATGGTTCGGTAACATCACCAATTCCTAATTTGATGATTTTGGCATTGGGGTTCGCTTGGGCAAAAGCATTTACTCTCCGCGCGATTTCGGGGAATAAGTAACCTGCTTTCAGCTTCAAATAATTGTCGTTAATAGTTGCCATATTAGTTTGATAAACGCATAGTTTATCAGCTTACTGCAAAGTGGAGGTGAGGGGGAGATGGGGTGATGGGGGGACAAGGGGACAAGGGGACAAATTATTATTCTTAATTCCTCACTCCTAATTGCAATCCAAAATCCGTCGATGCGCGAAAATCCAAAATTTCTATTCCCAATCCCCCGTGCCCAATCTCCCAAAACATTTCAAAATATATGTATAATTACTGACAAACTTCAACTTTCTTTAATATTATAGAAATGACGAACAATCGGGGGGTGTGTATGTCTGCTGGACAAATGGATACGGGATGCTCGTCTTATGGGGATAATTGCAAATTCGTTGTTGTAGGTATTGGTGCATCTGCTGGTGGTTTGCATGCAATTGAAGAGTTCTTCAAAAATATGCCTGGTGATAGTGGTGGGGTGTTTGTAATTGTGCAGCATCTTTCTCCTGATTTTAAGAGTTTGATGAAGGAGATATTGCAGCGACATACTCAGATGAAAATTCACCGAGTCACAGATAATATCGAGTTGGCTGCTAATTCTATTTATTTAATTCCACCGGATAACAATATGATTGTGGAAGATAATAAGTTACGTTTACTCGAACGAGAAGATAAAAAATATTTAGGACCAAATTTTCCGATTGATTTATTTTTTAATTCCTTAGCACAAAGCTATAAAGAAAATGCAATTGGGATAATTTTATCTGGAACCGGAAGTGATGGTTCTTTGGGTTTGCAAGCGATTAATGAAGCTGGTGGTATTGCTTTAGTTCAGGAACCCTCAACCGCTGAATTTGATGGTATGCCATCGAGCGCGATCGCAAGATTGAATTTACAAAAGTTGCCTCAAAGAAACCCAAAGATAACAATAAATCAAGTTGATTCTCCTGCTGAATTAGCGCAGCTAGTCTATGATTATCTGCTTTCACCTGCATCCATGCAGCAAGCATACATAAATTCTTGTTTGGGCTTAGATGATATAAAACTTAAACAAATCACTAATATTTTATCCCAATACCAACAAGTCAATTTCTCGTTCTACAAACCCAGTACTTTATCAAGACGAATCCATCGTCGTTGTGCTGCAACTTCCTGCGATAACGTGCAAGAATATATCGAAGTTTTGCAGGAGTCTGATGAAGAGAAGCAGGCTTTATTTCAAGATTTATCAATTACGGTAACTAACTTTTTTAGAGATATAGCTTGTTGGGAATATTTAGGAGAAAAAGTTATTCCCGATTTAATTGAGAACAGTCAACCGGATGAAGAACTAAGGTTTTGGGTAAGCGCCTGTGCGACGGGGGAAGAGGCATATTCTCTAGCTATTTTGGTTGATGAAGCTTTAGAAGATTCGCAAAAAAAATTACGAGTCAAAATTTTTACTACAGATATTAATCAAAATGCTTTAGAAACAGCCGCTATTGGTATTTATCCTGCAACTATTGCATCTAAAGTCGATCCTGAAAGATTAGAAAAATATTTTATTTGCAAGGAAAATTCATACCAGGTAACGCGAAAACTGCGAGATATGCTGATTTTTGCTACTCACGATTTAACAACAGATGTGGGTTTTACTCGGATAAATTTTATTAGCTGTCGCAATATATTAATTTATATGCAGCCAGAATTACAGCGTAAAGTGCTGCAAAATTTGCATTTTTCTCTCAAAAGTAAAGGTATTTTATTTTTGGGTAATTCCGAACATCTGGGTAATTTAGAAGATGAATTTATCCCGATAAATAAGAAATATAAGCTTTATCAAAAAAGACGAGATGTCAGTTTACATCTACCTGCAATTTCTATAGATAAACCAGATAAAATTAGTAAGTTTACAATTCCAAATATATCTAGTGCTAGAAACAAACAAAATAAAAGGGAATTAATGTTAGAGAATGCATTAAAAACCTTTTTAAATGCTACCAAAGCTACCTGCTTAATTGTAAACAATGACAATCAAGTGGTAGAAATTTTTGAAGATTTAGCTAAAGTACTAAAAATACCTGTAGGAAAATTGACGGCGGATGTAACTCAACTTGTATTACCATCTTTACAGTTACCTTTAAATACAGCTTTATATCGGGTACGCAAAGAAAAACATAGCGTTATTTACAAAGGTATAAAACTAGGTCAAGAAGATAATATCCGTACTATGCAATTAAAAGTGGATTTATCAGAAGATAACAAAGTAGCGGGTGATTTATTCGTAGTAAGTTTTGAAGAACAAAATATATCAATACCGCTTATCAAAGGAGAAAATTTTCAACCGGACTCTCAAGCTTCGGAGAGAATTTCGCAACTCGAATATCAATTACAGCAAGCTGAAGAAAGTTTTCAAACCCTGATTCAAGAATTAGAGTCTATTGATGAGGAACATCAAGCTGCGAATGAAGAACTAACTGCTTCTAATGAAGAATTACAAAGTACAAATGAAGAATTACATTCAGTAAACCAAGAACTTTATACAGTTAATTCCGAATATCAGTTAAAAATTAATGAATTAATTGAACTAAACGAAGATATAAATAATTTACTTAGAAGTACGAATATCGGAGTTGTCTTTTTAGATAAAAAACTCAAAATTCGTAAGTTTACTCCTGCTGCAACAGTTGCAATTAATCTGATAGAAACAGATATCAATCGTCCTTTAAAACATCTCAGCCATAATCTTGATTGCAATAATTTTATTGAAATTATTGAAGAAGTTACCCAAAATGAAAAATCATTAGATTTAGAAATCAAGCTCGACCATTTTGATAGATATTTATTGATGCGGATTAATCCTTATCTCAAAGATAATGGTAGCTTTGATGGTATAGTACTTAGTTTTATTGATATTAACGAAATTAAAACGGCTCAAAAGCAACTGCAAAAAACTTTTGATGCGCTACAAGATGCAAACACTCAGTTAAACCAGAAAAAAGCAGAATTTGAAGCTATTTTTAATTCTTTACCCGACGCTCTTATTTTTACCGATACTAATCAGCAGATTAGAATGCTTAATCCCGGATTTACGAAACTATTCGGTTATCAAACTGACGCTTTAATTGGGAAAAATCCCGAAATATTGTATGCAAGTTCAGAAGATTTTCACAAATATAAATTGGAATTAAGCGATGCACACTGCGACATTGATATTGAATCCTGTGAAATTAAACCTTATGAAATTAACTTCCGTCGTCGCGATGGTGAAGTTTTTGTCAGCGAAACTCTAAAAATGGCTGTTAAAGATAGTCAAGATAACGTTTTTGGTTTTCTAAAACTGATTCGAGATGTTAGTTCTCGCAAACAGGCTGAAGCTGCTTTACGCGATAGTGAAGAAAGATTTCGCAGTCTTTATTTAAGAACGCCGGTGATGCTACACTCCATCGACAAAAATGGTAAAATCCTTGATGTAAGTAACCACTGGCTCGATAAACTTGGTTACGAACGTGAAGAAGTTATCGGTAAGAAATTTATTAAATTCCTCACTTCAGAATCTCTTAGTTATGCACAAGATATTTTACCCGATTTTTTCCACAACGGTAGCTGTTGGGATATTCCATATCAATTTGTATGCAAAAATGGCGAAGTAATTGACACCCTGCTGAGTGCGATCGTTGATAAAGATGAACAAGGATTTATCATACGTACTTTAGCAGTAATTATTGACATTACCGAACGCAAAAAAGCCGAAGCCGCGTTACGTGAAAGTGAAGCTCGGTTCAAAACTATGGCTGACAGCGCTCCCGTACTTATCTGGATGAGTAATGCGAATGGTAAAGCGGTATTTTTTAACAAAGCATGGTTGGAGTTTACTGGAGTGAGTTTTGAGCAGCAACTTGGTGATGCTTGGTTAGAAAGCGTTCACGTTGAAGATCGAGATTTATGCAATAAAACTTTATGTAGCACAAGTAATGAAAGTCAACCGATTGAAATACAGTTCCGGATTCGGGGAGTTGACGCACAATATTATTGGATGCTGGGTAGGCAAGTTGCTCGCTTTAATTCCCAAGGTGAAGTAATTGGCTATATCGGTTCGTGCATTGATATTACCGAAATTAAAAATGCCAAAGAACAGCTTTATCGAGCTAATTATCAGTTAGAAAAAAGTACTATACAATTATCCCGCGCTAAAGAAGTAGCAGAAAGTACTAATCAAGCAAAAAGTTCTTTTATCGCTCATATGAGTCACGAATTAAGAACACCTTTAAATGGGATTTTAGGCTTTGCCCAAATTCTTCAGGCAGATGATACTCTTAGCAAGGGACAACTTCAAAAAATCGATACGATTCATCAATCCGGAGAGCATTTACTGACATTGCTTAATGATATTTTGAATTTGTCAAAAATTGAAGCTAATCAGTTAGAACTAGAATTAAAGGATATACCATTTCCACTGTTTTTAGAAAAAATAAATTCTATTATTAATGTCCGCGCTCAACAAAAAAATATTGGTTTCAAATATGAAGCTTTATCATCTTTACCTGCTGTAATTAGAGGAGATGAAACTCGTTTAAGACAAGTATTACTTAATTTATTAGGTAATGCTGTTAAGTTTACTGACAAAGGTGAGGTTAATTTTTCTATCAGCAATTTAGGAAAATGTACAAAATCTACTCAGTCTAATAAAGATTGTCTAATTCGGTTTAAAATCGAAGATACGGGAATTGGTATACCTCCAGAAAAAGTGAATGAAATATTTTTCCCATTTCATCAACTAACACAAGATGATTCTATTAATGAGGGTAGTGGATTAGGTTTGACTATTAGTCAAAAAATTGTCAATCTCATGGGTGGAGAAATTGTTGTAGAAAGTACCCCAGAAAAAGGAAGTGCATTTTATTTTGACATTTGTGTGTCAGAAGTAGAAAATGCTCAAACCCATATTGATATTAATTTAGAAATACAGCCTATAGGTATCAAAGGCAAATGTCCAAAAGTACTAGTTATAGATGATAATAAAATTAATCGCGCTGTAGTCATTAGTTATTTAAGACAATTAGGTTTTGAGATTGATGAAGCTAGCAACGGTAAACAAGGCTTGGAAAAAGTTGAAAGTTTAAAGCCGGATTTGATTCTAATGGATTTAGTCATGCCAGTTATGGATGGTTTTGAAACAACTAAAGCCCTACGAAACAATCCTCAATTTAAAGATTTACCAATTATCGCGGTTTCTGCTAATGCCATGTTTGATGCTCAACTTTCCAGCTATCGCGTTGGATGTAATGCTTTCTTATCAAAACCTATAGACTTAAAGCTACTGATAAAATCCATAGCCCAATTTGTAGAAATAGAATGGATTTATCCGCAGCCTTCTAAATTAGCATCATCTAGTGAAAAGAATAAGCCTCAAGAAATTGTTGCTTACCAAGATACTAATATTAATCAGTCTATAGTAGCTCCATCAGACGAGCAACTAAACCATCTCATCCATTTGACTCAAATAGGCGATATTGAAGCGATTATTGAGTTTGCAGAGCATCTTGAAGAGTTAGATACTAAGTACCTTCCATTCATCAAGAAAGTTTGCGAGTTGGCTCAAAGTTTTCAACAACATAAATTGTTGAAATTTTTGGAGAATTTGCTTGAATAGATGCTATTTTGGTGTAATTCAGTATTTTCACTATTGAATATCTGTAAATTTACTGTGAATATTTAAATGTCATGTAGTTTATATTTAAAGTATGCGGAAAAGTTATTACGTATGAATTTGTAGTTAGAATAAGAGTACCCATAGCACTTGTTGCTTAAGTACAATAGACATCTGCGGGAAAACATTTATATGGTTTCAAACTTACATAAAAACCTAACCCCCTACCCCCCTTCCCAAAAGCGGGAAGGGGGAAATTAAGCCTCTCTCCTGGTAGGAGAGAGGTTTGGAGA
>JBARZF010000472.1:0-18244 GCA_049649675.1 Rivularia sp. (in: cyanobacteria)
CCAACTTATGGAGACTTAAAAGAATTTCGCTGGGGAGTCAATCGTTTACAAGCATTAGAAGTACTAAAATATTTTATCGAAATTCGCTTACCCAATTTTGGTCCATATCAAGATGCAATGGTAACGGGAGAAGAAACAATGTGGCACGCTATGCTTTCTCCTTATATTAATATTGGTTTATTACAACCTTTAGAAATTATTCAAGCAGCAGAAGCAGCGTATCACGAAAATCAACTTGCATTAAATAGTGTAGAAGGTTTTATCCGTCAAGTGCTGGGATGGAGAGAATATATGCACGGAATTTATCATCATGTCGATGCAGATTATCCCCAACAAAATTGGTTTGAACATCATAAACCACTACCCGAATTCTTTTGGAATGGTGAAACAAAAATGAACTGTTTGCATCAAATATTAACCCAAGTCATGGATACGGGTTATGCTCATCATATTCAAAGATTGATGGTATTAAATAACTTTGGATTAATTGCCGGAATATCACCGCAAGAATTAGAAACCTGGTTTCACTCAGCATTTATCGACGCTTACGACTGGGTGATGCAAACCAACGTCATCGGCATGGGACAATATGCAGATGGTGGTTTACTCGCATCAAAACCCTATGCCGCATCCGCCAACTATATTAATAAGATGAGCGATTATTGTAAAAGTTGTTTTTACAAGCATTCAAAACGTACCGGAGAAAAAGCTTGTCCCTTCAACTTCTTATATTGGGATTTTTTAAATCGACATCGAGATAAATTGAAAAATGAGGGAAGAATGAATTTTATTTTGAAAAATCTTGACAAAATGTCCCCTGAAGAATTGGAAACGATTCATCAGCAAGCGGAAGAAGTAGGAGATAATTCGTAATTTCTTACTGATATTTTGCCGCAATCTCGTAAACAAGCTTCAAACCTGTATACATTAAGTACTTCAGCCATTTTCTTAACTAACTCATTTTACACAGCTAGCCAATCGCGCATTCAACGTAAATTAACTGAATAATTTTGCAATAATAAATTTATAAGTCATCATATGTAAGTTCTCAAAACAAAACCCAAGCAAAGTTAGTAGAAAGATAATTTAATGACAGATTCACAGAATACCCCAAAACCAAAACCAAAACCACCCGTACCCAAAAAATTTCAACCAATAACGGTGGTAGACTGCAACACTGATAGCCCGCGTCTTTTCACACAGTGCTATAAATGCGACCAACCTTTATTGATCCAAACCCATCACGATGGCAGCGAACCAATAGATCATAGAGTACAGTGTCCTACGTGCGGAGGAATCGCGTTTTTTGCCCACGCACCTCAAATAAGTGCTGTAATGCCATTAGGAGAAGCACCTACACCTAGCACTTAAAGGTCATCATCCCTCTTTTTTAGGGGGATGTTAAAATTACCTCAACGCTCTTAAAACAGTCTTGTTTATAGCGGTTTTCACTGTCACCACTTTTAGTATAGATTACTACAAAACTTATTTTCTGTCTTATAAATAAAAAAAATCAGTAGCATCATTGCATTGCAGAGCTACTGATTTCAAATATAGTGTGTGTGAAGTGTGGAAATTTCGGTGGATAATGGTTATCTAAATCACCTGTAATACTAGCATAACCGAAAAAGTAGCAGGTGCGAAGTGTTATTTCAAAAAAAGTTGAATAAAATTCTTTGAATTTAGATACGAGCCAGGGAAAGGTAAATAAACTGCGTCAAAATGAACTTTCAAGCTTTCCTAAAGTTACTATTTATGGTAAAATACATCACCTATGCAGAGTAGTAGGTTTTTGAAGCAGCTCAATTTGGCAAACCTTTTTTCAAACTCACTGCATCACTTGTTTGAATATTTAATCCCTTCACATTATTATCCAAACCAACTTTAGAACTATAAGCTTTATTCTCAGCAATCCGAAGTTTAACATACTGCTTGCTTTGACCATATAAAGAAATAGCTTTCTTAGCATTTATGAAGATATTATCAGTGAGTGCAATGTTAACTAGCTTTTTATTTCCTCCCATTCCCATAGCTACACCATTACAACTCTGAATCCAATTCTCATAAAACTTCAGATTTTCAACTCCATTTCCATTCGGACCGAGATTCATTGCATTACCGCAATCGTTAAACGTATTATGATGAATGGTGATGTCCTTAGTAGGTTTTTTCTTTCCACCCCAACCTTCTATCCAGAAAATACGATGTTTAAATCCACTGAAAGTATTTTCATAAAATTCGGCTCCCTTAATACCTAATTCTAAACCCGACATATCGTCAGTTACACTCTTGTTTGCGTGTAATTTATTCTTATAGAAAATCAAATTACCAGTTTTTGCAATATCTTCGTCTTTATTCCATTGACTGATAAATGAAACCCAAGCGTTTAAATCGTTATTGTAGATTTTGTTTCCTTCCTGTAAATCCCAAATTTCAATAGAAGCTGATTTATTAACGGATTTATTTTTTGAACCTATAATATTAATTTTATTATTGTAGATTTGAGTATTACGAATTCTACTGGAAACACTTTTAATACCACCACCAGAATTTTCTTCTATATAGTTGTCATGAATCCGCAAGCCATTCGCACCCATAAATCGAATTGCTCCGGCAAATTCTCGATTGTTCTTTCCTTCCCTACCAGAAGCATTGATAAATCGGCAATTACTAATTTCACCATTTAAACCGGAAATATCAATTCCAGCATTATTCAGGTTGCTAAAAGTAATATTTTCAAACAAAGTATTCTCTCTACCCCAAGCCCGAAATCCTAATTTAGCTTTGTTTTTGCCATCGACATTAAAGTTGCGAAAATACTGATATCCATCACCTTTTTCTTTCTTAAAATCCTTGGCTTCAAAAAGTACGCCCTGATAATTATTACCCGGTACAATAACCGTTTTTTCACCAGCACCTTCTAAACTAATGAAAGAAGGAACCGTTATCATCCGATTGACTTCAAATGTACCTTTATCCATTTTTATTAAAGTATCATTTTTAGAAATTTTGAAAGCTTTTTCTAAAGTCCGCACTGGTTTATCTAAACTGCCATCACCATTATTACTACCATTAACAGCAACATGAATAATATTTTTTGGTTTAGTAAAAGTTAATAATGTTTGACTTTTATTCTTAGGAACACCAGCATCTTTGATTTCTGGAGTTAATACTACTTGGCTTTGTGCAACAGTCGTGGTGTTAAGAAAATTTGTTTTATATCCAAAACAGCCATAAAGCCCGATTAGGAAAAAGATAAAAAATAATAGCCTACGAAACATGATATTATCCAGGTGAGCAAAAGGGTAATTAAAATATAGATGCCCCGGATTAATAAAACCTTAACCAAAAGTTAAGCTGTTGTTATCTTTTTATAGAGAATAGATAGAGTGTTTTTTTGTTTATTTTTATTCTTGAGAAAGAATTAAATTGAGTATATTTATTTCTTTCGACTGGAATATTTGATTTTCATTGAATAGATTTTTCCCTAGTTTATCCATTGTATCACTGTTAAAGACAGCGAACGTTTAGCATTTATAAATTCTATCTACTCCCCAACCTCACAGATACCAACTCACTCGCTAACTCAATCGCAGCTTTCATACTCGTAGCGTCAGCAATTCCCTTACCAGCAATATCAAATGCCGTTCCGTGGTCGGGAGATGTTCTAATAAAAGGTAATCCAATCGTAGTATTAACCGCTCGATCGAAAGCCATCAACTTTACCGGAATCAAACCTTGATCGTGATAAAGCGCTAAATAACCATCGGCTGCTTGAACTTTAGAATTACCATACCAAGCTTGTCCCGGTTTTACCCACATCGTATCTGGAGGAATTGGACCAATTAAAGTTAAATTTGGACGCTTTTTCTTCTCTTCCTCCAACCAATCAATCAACCAATCTGCTTCTTCACGCCCTAATTGTCCTTTTTCTCCACTGTGGGGATTCAACCCTGCGATCGCAATTTTTCCATTTTTTATCCCAAAATCTGTTTCCAAACATTCCACCAATAAATCAAGCTTCTGCGTCATCAATTCCGGTGTCAGCGCTTCTGGAACTTGACACAATGGTATATGTGTGGTTGCAAGCAGAGTTCGCAGAGTCCAATTAGTATGCGGCGATCGAGCTACAAACAGCATTCCAAATTTTTGTATATTAGCCTTCTGAGCTAAAAGTTCCGTTTGCCCCGGATAATTATAACCCGCAGCCTTCCAAGCAGACTTAGCAATTGGCCCGGTAACGATGGCATCAAAATTACCCCCAAGCGTAGCAGCTATAGCAGCTTCCATATAAGCAAAACTTGCCGCACCACTCGCCGCATTTTCAACACCAAGAGTAACTTTATCCTTAATATTGTTGTCCAAACCCACATCTAAAAAATCTATATTCTCATTTACCCGCAAACTAGTATAATTTTTTAATAGCAAATCTCGGTTTCCAACTACAGTTAAATCGCAACTTTGACCAACCTTTGGATCGGTTAAAGCCTTTAATACAACTTCCGTTCCAATCCCCGCCGGGTCCCCTAAAGTCACCGCCAAACGAGGACGAATATCTGAACTGGAAACAGCTTTATTGTTAGCTAATTGATACATAATACTTAGGAATGAAAAATTGACTGCTATTTACTGATAACTGATAACTGATAACTGGTCACTGATAACTGATAACTTGGTAAACTTAACTTAATTAAACGATTCATAAAGGAGAACTCAAATGGGCGGCGAAATGTTCAACGCAGCTGTATTATCCTTCGGCTTAATCTTCGTTGGTTGGGCTATAGGTACTTTGTTACTCAAAATTCAAGGTGCAGAACCAGAATAAGAGTAGTCTACAATTCCTGAAAAGCTCTTCAAACTTTGGCTAGAGACTTTAAAGGCAGTCTCTGCCATTCTACAGCGGTTTTAAATCACAAATCTTTGTATTACTTTTGCTTAAAAAAACAATTCTGATAAAATCGTTTTAATAAAAGTTAACATTTTTTAATCAAACCTGATGAAAATATTGATAGTAGGTGCTACTGGTACCTTGGGAAGACAGGTTGCTCGTCATGCGATCGATGAAGGTTATGAGGTACGTTGTCTTGCCCGAAGTTCTAGGAAAGCATCATTTCTTAAAGAGTGGGGTGCAGAATTAGTCCGGGGAGACTTATGCTACCCTGAAACCCTTGAAGCAGCACTTGATGGTGTAGATGCGGTAATAGATGCATCCACTTCTCGTCCCACAGATTCACTGAGTATTAAACAAGTAGATTGGGATGGGAAAGTAGCATTAATTCAAGCAGCAGCAGCAGCGAATGTTGAACGCTTTATCTTTTTCTCAATATTAAATAACCAAGATTATCCAGAAGTACCCTTGATGGAAATCAAGCGGTGTACGGAACTATTTTTGGCAGAATCCGGCTTAAATTACACCGTTTTACAGTTAGCTGGCTTTATGCAGGGCTTAATTGGACAATACGGTATTCCGATTTTAGAAGCACAGCCAGTATGGGTAACGGGAGATTCTTCCCCCATTGCCTACATGGATACTCAAGATATTGCAAAATTTGCCATCAAAGCGCTGAAAAGAGAAGAAACTGAAAATAAAACCTTCCCAGTGGTGGGAACTCGCGCTTGGAGTGCCCAAGAAGTCATTAACTTATGCGAACGTTTATCTGGTAAGACAGCAAGAATAACCCGGATGCCGTTAAACTTACTTCGCACCATTCGTAATATGCTGCGTATCTTTCAATGGGGATGGAACGTATCCGATAGACTTTCATTTACAGAAGTATTGGCAAGCGGTAAGGCATTAGATGCTTCAATGGATGAGACATACAAAGCCTTTGACATAGATAAAAGCGAAATCACTACTTTAGAATCTTATCTGCAAGAATATTTCAACAGAATTACCAAAAAACTTAGAGAACTCGATTACCAGCAAAATAAAAGTAAGAAAAAGAAAGAAAAAAGAACTCCTTTTAAACAATCTTCTTGACAGTGAGCAGTGAGCAGTGAGCAGTGAGGAGGCGCGGAGGCGCGGAATTAGAAGTTAATATCTCCTTGTCCCCTTGTCTCCCCTTCTCCCCATTCCCCATTCCCCATTCCCCATTCCCTTTCAATCTAAAGTGTGTACTAGACACGCAAAATGTGTAACTATTAATTACATAAAAAACGGTTCCTTAAATTTGGATATTTGAACGTGCCGAAAGTAGGCATTATATACAATGACGAAAAGCCGATAGCTAATGACATCGCTGTCGAATTAGAAGAAAAGTTCACCGAAAAAGGTTGGGATGTATGTGTCACAACTGGTATCGGTGGAATTTTGGGCTATTCGACTCCACGAAGCCCTGTATGTCATACGCCGATAGATGGATTGACTCCCCCCGGTTTCGATTCGTCTATGAAATTCGTAGTGGTATTAGGAGGTGATGGTACGGTTTTAGCCGCATCTCGCCAAGTCGCACCCTGCCGAATTCCCATGCTGGCGATAAATACTGGTCACATGGGCTTTTTAACTGAAGCTTATGTTAATCAATTACCCCAAGCAGTAGAACAAGTATGTCAAGGTAATTATGAAATCGAAGAGCGGGCAATGCTTGCCGTCAAAGTGTTTCGCAAAGAAACAGTATTTTGGGAAGCTCTATGTCTAAACGAGATGGTATTGCATCGCGAGCCTTTGACTTCGATGTGCCATTTTGAAATCGGAATTGGTGGTCATGCAGCTGTAGATATAGCCGCAGATGGCATTATTGTTTCTACACCAACGGGTTCCACAGCCTATTGTTTGAGCGCTGGCGGCCCAGTCATAGCTCCTGGTGTCGCAGTATTACAGCTAGTACCTATTTGCCCTCATTCTTTAGCATCAAGAGCATTAGTATTTCCAGATAACGAACCAGTTAATATTCATTCGGTAAATGCAACTCAATTAGTGATGACAGTTGATGGCAACGCTGGATGTTATATTTTGCCAGAAGACCGCATTTATATAGAAAAATCAGATTACAGCGCTCGTTTTATTCGCCTTCAATCACCCGAATTTTTCCAAGTTTTACGAGAAAAATTAGGTTGGGGTTTACCTCATATTGCCAAGCCTAGTTCTGTAGAGCTTCCTTGAGCAGTTACCAGTTACCAGTTACCAGTTACCAGTTACCAGTTACCAGTTAAGAGTTAGGAGTTGAAGAGAGCGGAGGAAGCAGAGGATATTGAATTTTTTTATTGGGAGCATCCCAAATTTTAAAGTTTGTAGATATATTTTTCCAAAACTGAGATGCTCCCTTTTTGATTGCCTCCTATCTCCCCATCTCCCCATTCCCCCATCTCCCCATCTAATATCATAAATAAAACAAGTCAATTGTTAATAAATTATTATAAATACTGGATATTTCAATTTCTTCGATTAATACTTGGACGTGCTAAAACATCTTGTAGAAACATATGCAGTATAAATAAATTGTAACCAAGGCAACTATTACAATAATTTTACGTCTAACTTTTCACTCAGATGTAAAAAGCGTCTGGCAGGTAAAATCTTATAGTGAAGTCCAACAAATTAATTTATTTCAAATCTAAAACTACCCCGATTCCTTTTTTCAAGAAGAGAATAATCCAAAATCTTGTTAAAATCAAAAATCAAAAATCGAATGCAGAATGCTTATAACCCTTGTGTTTTAGTCATAGAAAGCGACGAAAATCTTGCCAGTCAACTAATATCCGATTTAAAAGAAATTGGTTACGAACCGATTTTAGCCTCCGATACAGTTTCTGGCTTGCAGCATAATCGCTCACGCCAACCTGCTTTAATTGTTGTCGATAGAATGCTTCACGGAGAATCGGGAATCTCGTTATGTAAAAATCTCAGAAGTAGCGGTGTGTGTACTCCGGTACTAATGTTAATGGCAAGAGATTCAATTGATGATCGAGTAGCTTGTTTAGAAGCAGGTGCGGATGATTATTTTCTCAAGCCTTACCGTTCGGAAAATTTCATGAATCTGGTTCGGTTGTATTTGAAACCAGATGTTGATACTTCAGAGCAATTGCGTTTTGGAGATTTAATTTTAGACTTAGCCACTCGTCGCGCGATTAATAACGAACGAGCGATCGATTTGACAATGAAAGAATTTGAACTGCTAAAGTATCTCATGGAACATCCCCGTGAGGTGTTAACTCGCGAGCAAATTCTGGAAAATGTCTGGGGCTATGACTTTATGGGTGAGTCTAACGTGATCGAAGTTTATATTCGCTACTTGCGATTAAAAATAGAAGACGAAAGTCAAAAACGGCTAATTCAAACTGTACGTGGTGTCGGCTATGTATTGAGAGAATCTTAATTTTAAAGTTAACCGAATAGACAATCCAACAAAGAAGTAATTTTATTAGCGTCAAATTTGATTTTCTTCTATTAGAAATACAGCTTTTGGTATAGGTTTAGCCAATTGAAGTATGAAGAAAATCTTAATTTATACAGCCATTTCAAATAAAATACAGATGGTGGGGAATGCAGCATCTCGTTTCTTGGTTAAAATCGGCGAGCGAGATGCATACTGTAGCCTTATCCAAGAAATACGAGCGTCTATTCGCAATTCTTAATTCGTTCATATTGTTAAAATGCAAAGTCTAAAATCATCAAATTTTGGAGCAATTATTAAAAATTACATGAAATATTGTCGCTTATTATTGCCTATAGTATTGGGCATTTTACTTATAAGCTGTTCTCAACAGACACCAGCAAAATCTCCTAATATCACCGTATCCCCAACTCCTTTAAGCGTGAATAACTTAGGTCAAGAATTGCCAATATCTGCTGTAGCGACTATTCCCGACGGTACGCAAATTCAGTTAGAAGTAGCGCAAACACGACAACAACAAGCGATGGGATTGATGTACAGACAAGCTTTGCCCGATAACCGAGGAATGTTGTTTAGCTTTCCTTCTGCCCAACCAGTTAGTTTTTGGATGAAAAATGTACCAGTTGCCTTAGATATGGTTTTTCTGCGTAAAGGAGTAGTCCAATATGTTGAAGCTTCCGCACCTCCGTGTACAAAAGAACCTTGCCCTACCTACGGCCCAAGAACTCTTATCGACCAAGTAATTGAATTACGTTCTGGGAGAGCAGCGGAACTAAACTTAAAAAAAGGAGACAAAGTAACAATTGAATCACTGCAATCGCAATAATTACTTAATAAGCCAAGGCCGCATATCTGCTTATATAGCTTAATAGATATATATTGAAACGATTGTTGATAAAAAAGTATCAATAATAGTGGTATAAAAATCGAATGTGATGTTAAGATTTGCATTGCTGCTAGTCTGTTACTAAGCGTCTGGGTTAAAGTCAAGTCAAAATTTATATTCGATCGCAAAAATCTTCCTTTTGGTGTACGTGTTAACAGCTGCAAATGGGGGAGTATAGGCTATGGAATCTTTGTTACAAGAAATGAAGTTAGCTATCATCACTTAAGTAGAAAGAATTAAACTCTTGTAAATTAAGTTAAGTGCTACTTGAGACTATTGATATAAATCAAGCTAAGATATTTATTTCCCTTGGTTCTCCTTTGTCGTCTTGGATTGGAGAAACTGTACTCAACTGTTTTTTTATAACCGTGCAGTGACACATGAATTACTGGCTACTAGCTACGGATGAAGAATGGATAGATATATGACAATACATCCTACTGAAGGAGGTGAGATAAAAATGACACAATCTTCTTATTCGCGATTAATACGGTTTTTGCAAGATGACTTATCGATTTCTACGGCTTCGCTAGCGGTAGCTTTACGGCACAGCGAACAAGATCCAGGTCCTTTACCGATGATTCTATGGCAGTATGGTTTGGTAACTTTAGAGCAGTTGGAGCAAATATACGATTGGTTAGAAACAGCATAGGTAATGAGTTAGCAATAGGGAGAATAAAAATATGTTGTTGCAAAGACTCCACTTTTTGCGAAGACTGATTCCGAATGTAATTATATATAAATCAAAAGAGCGAGTTGAATATTCAACTCGCTCTTTTGATTTTGGATTTTGGATTTTGGATTTTGGATTTTGGATTTTGGATTTTGCATTGAGAGTTAGGAGTAAGTAGTTAATAATAATTACCCCCAACCCTATTCCCTCCAACCCTATTAATTATTTTGCAATGACAATTAAATTTAATGGTATATTATGCGTCTATTTTATTATTTATGCTATCTGTACAATAAAGTTGCTTGATTAGCAGTCTAAAGCAAAAAAACTGTTGTAGGGCAGACTGTATGTAGTTTATAAGCCGAAGCTATATAGCGCTCCTCACACTTGCTATATTGAACTACATTTTCCGCTCGTCACGGCAAAGAACCCAAGATAAGACTTAGCTGATGCTTTTTATTTGTGTTGCCCTACTAAGTTATGGTAACTTTCGGTTACTCAGAAACTGCAATTTGTTCGGAGTTAACGTGGTTGATAGACCAGCGGTGCGAAACTTCCATAGAAGAAACCTGACAGACTTGTTCCAAATGCTTTTGTTGGACGGCTGCTTTACGGAGGGTAATAATCAGTTGATTTACCTGGTTCCGTAAATTGGGATTTTGATTAACTGCATTCATGGTTTGCCTTTCAAGTAATTGCAGTAATAGTTCGTAATGAACGGGTGAAGGAAGAGGAATTTGCTCCATGAAGTTTAAAAGATAATTGGTAGGGTTGAGGCTCTAGCCAAGCTTAAGGTATGTGATAAATGAATTGTTACACAGCCGACAGGTGGAATGTTGTAAGTCCCAAAAAAAGTTGGTTATGAAAAATTTGCAAACAGATTGGTAATAGACTTTGCCCGATCTTGCTGTTTTACCAGAGATTCACCAATCAATACCGCAGAGGCACCACTTTCGGCTACTAAACTTAAATCCGATGGGGTATGCAATCCCGATTCGCTAACAACAAGGATATTGCGTTCCTGCAATTGTTTAGTCCTTGCCTGTAATAACTTACAAGTAGTTTGTAAGTCAACAGAAAAGTCTTCTAAATTACGATTATTGATCCCAACTAAAGAAACACCATCTACAGCTAAAACACGGTCAAGTTCTTCTAGAGTATGAACTTCAATCAAAGCCGTTAACTGTAAAGCCTTAGCGATTTTGACAAAGTATTGTAAATCTTGGTCGCTGAGTACCGCTGCAATCAACAAAACTGCATCAGCACCGCGAAGACGTGCTAAATACATTTGGTAAGGATAAATAATAAATTCCTTACACAGCAGAGGTAAATCTACAGCAGATCTAACCTTAGATAGATTTTCAAAACTACCTTGAAAAAACTTTTTATCTGTAAGCACCGAAAGACAGCTAGCGCCACCTTTTTGATACTCCAGAGCAATTTGTACTGGATCAAAATCTTCCCGTAATACGCCTTTACTAGGAGAAGCTTTTTTTACTTCTGCAATTAAAGCCGGTTTCGTTTTGCCATCTCTTAAAGCTGCCAGAAAATCGCGAACGGGTGGAGTATTGGCCATTTGGCGCTGCAAATCCTGTAAAGATTGCTTCTCGCGCATTTGGTCAACTTCAGCTTCTTTATACCAAACAATTTCTTCCAAAATATTGCTTGGCTCGGCATCAGCAGCAGCAATTTGATACCGCAATGACATTACGGCGATATCGGGATTTGGTGGACGACGACGGATTTGCATGGTTATTTGGTAATTGGTAATTGGTAATTGGGAGAGGGGGAGATGGGGAGATGGGGAGATGGGGGAGATGGGGAGATGGGGAGAGGGGGGAGAAAATTTAAATTCACAAGTTTATTGTTATTAGGGAGCGAGACGCTCCCACTACATTTATAACTCTCCACTGTTAACTGCTAACTGTTAACTGTTAACTGCTAACTGTTAACTGACTGCTGCTCGCTTGTAGGCTTCATCTAAGACTTCGGAAAGTGTCGGATGGGCGTGGACTAGATGAGCTAGTGAATTTACGCTTTGACGATTGGCGATCGCCGCACTTGCTTCATGGATAATATCGGCGGCGTGAAGTCCGAAGATGTGGACTCCAAGCACTTCTCCTGTATCTTTGCGATAAACAACTTTGGCGATTCCGTCGGCTTCTCCTTCTGCTAAAGCTTTGGAATTACCTTTGAAATAACTTTTACTTACACCAACTTCAAAGCCTTCGGTTTGGGCTTTTTCTTTGGCTTGCTCTTGAGTCATTCCCACATAGCTAATTTCTGGATGAGTAAATGCTGCGGCGGGAATGCTTGCATAATCAATTTCCTTTGTTCTACCGCAAATATTTTCTACTGCTGTAATACCTTGAGCCGAAGCAGCATGAGCCAGCATCATCTTGCCAGTAGCATCACCAATCGCCCATAAATGAGGTACGGCTTGGCCTTCCTTAAGTACCGCCATCGAATCATTTACGGGGATAAACTTGCGTCGATCGAGTTCAACACCAACCGAATCCAAACCTATATTTTGCGTTACTGGAATCCTTCCGGTAGCAACCAGACAAGCATCAACTTCCAATACGTCAACCATTTCTTTAGTTTTAAAATCTGCTAATTCAATTACTACAGGGCTTCCTGGAATAATTTTTTTAGCATATATTCCCGAATAAGTTTCAATATCGCGAGGATTTATCAATACCCTTTCGGCAAGTTTAGCAATATCGCGGTCAAATCCCGGCATTAACTGCGGTAGGGCTTCTATCATGGTAATTTCGCAACCCAAAGCTGAGTAAACATCGGAAAATTCCAAACCGATGTAGCCGCTACCGACAATTGCTACCCATTGCGGTAACCATTCTAACTTTACTGCTTGGTCGCTAGTAAACACCGTTTTACCATCAACTTCAATCCCCGGCGGCACAAAAGGAACCGAACCTGTAGAAAGAATAATATCTTTAGCTGTAATAGTTTTTTCACCGTTGGGCGTATCAACTGTAACCTTTTGTTGTCCGGCAAGTTTACCCCAACCTTGAATAATATCAACATTTAAACGTTTGAGAGAGTTAGTTAAATCTCCTTGAATCTTCGCCACCAAATTATTGGCATGGTTGGCGATATCCTCTCTTTCAAACCGAACGTTATCAATTTGAATTCCCAGTGCCTTAAGGTGGTAAGCATCGCGTAACTCCCGTACCTTTCCGGAAGCTGCAAGTAAAGCCTTCGAGGGGATACAACCACGGTTAACGCAGGTTCCCCCCATATCAGCAGCTTCAATAATTGCAGTTTTCAATCCGCAGCTAACGGCGTGTAAGGCAGCGCCATGTCCACCTACTCCAGCGCCTACAATCACCAAATCGTAATCAAATGCCTGACTCACCGTCATATTACTCCGCTTGCTTTGCCGTACTTATTTTTAACTGAGTGCAGTTAAGCGTGCAAGTGTTTTTTATTTTAAAGTGTTCCCAAACTTAATATTATAAGTGAGAATCGCGAGGAATTTGATTGCGATTTACGATTGTTTACAATATTTATCTTGGAATATTTTATCTTGGCAATACTGCTCGGTTAAGGAATTGAACGCAATCGTTAGATCCCCCCTTCGGGTATCTCCCTGACGGGAGACGCTTCGCTAACGCTACTTCCCTCAAGGTCGGGAACCTCCGCACGGGAGTAGTCTCACCAAACCCCCGCTAATTTTGGGGCTTAGTTCCCTCCAAATTAGCGTTCCTGTTAGGGAGGATCTCCCCTTAACCGAGTAGTATTATTTATCTTGAAATTGACTTAATTCGATAAACCCAAACTTGAAGATAAACACCAGTATCTTTTTTAGCATGGGCGCGAAACTTCTCTGTGGTTTCCACTTTTTCCCACTTACCATTCGCTTCCAATGAGCTTAACTTGGTTTTAAAATCGCTATTCTCGTAATGACCAACGGAGATTGTAAAAACAATGTATCCCCCTGGCTTAGTAATACGAATTAACTCATCAAAAGCGTCACTACCTACATGTCCATGGGTGAACACCCCAACACTGATAATGGCATCAAATGTTGCAGTGGTAAAATTTAGAGCTTCTCCTAAAATGCCCTGATGTACTTTTGTGTATACGTTCTTTTGCTCTGCTTCCTTGAGCATACCAGGGGACATGTCCATCGCTTCTAAGTTATGGTAGCTCCTTTGATGAAGAATTTGCCCTACCAAACCTGTTCCTGCTCCAGCATCTAATATTGTGGCATCTGGGGACACATACTTAGTCAGTATATCTACTGCTGGCTCCGGTCCTATATAGCCAAATTGATCGTCTAAATTTTGTTCGTAGTCTTTGGCCCAAACATCATAGCGCTCAGTTAATTCCTGTTTACTTTGGGAGCTATATACCCACTGTACTTTGTCTTGTATATTCATGTCGCAAATGTTTTAAATTAAACTTTCTTTAGAATCGAATTCCAGTTTTTTGAACCGTTATAGCCATACATATCTTGATAATGGGTATCCACCAAGTACTCCAGTTCGCGGTTACTCAACCAATCACGCAAGTCAGCCATTTTTCGAGAACCTTGCTGCATTTCTGTTGGATCGTCCCAATTATCACCCCACAATTGCCAGTGCAATTCGTTGGTATCTTCAACTATCAAATAGTCTCCACTCTGAAGACCGTTTTTGTGAAAATATTCAAGCACTCCGGGCATATTGATATGGGCATCTTCTATTACCAACCAAGGATGAGGAAGTTCATCAAGCATGGAGTCAGTAAAAACTGTTTCAATTTTGTTACAATCTCCTTCTAAAAAAGAAACCCGAGAATCATTCTTAGCTTTCTCATCAAGAAGGGATAGATCGATATCCATTGAGTAGACATGAGCATTAATCCCAAACAAATCTAAGTGATCCGCTAGCCAAATTGCGCCTCCACCGTTAAATGCACCAATTTCGATAATGGTTTTCGGTTGTAGTTCAAAAAGGAGCATGGGGTAAACCGCAATTTCCGTAACTCCTTTGTTAAGAATTATTCCTTTCCAAGTCTGTAAATAAGAATTTTCTAAAAGGGGTTTCCATGCAGCAGCAGGAATATCGCATCGATCTTCCCGCTGGGATATGTTGACAAAGCGATCGCCTTTTAACGGTTCTTGCTTGTGCTTAGCTTGTTGAATAATAGTTTGGTAGCTCATAATTTCAAGTTAAAGTAAATGATCCGGTGTTGCGAATACATTTACTGCTGGCTCTTGTTTTATATAGCCAAACCGATTTGTCTTGTATATTCATGTCGCAAATGTTTTAAATTAAACTTTTTTTAGGATTGAATTCCAGTTTTTTGAACCGTTATAACCGTACATATCCTGATAATGAGTATCCACCAGATATTCATTTTCATGATCTTTCAACCAATTTTTTAAATCGGGTAGTTTACGCATTCCTTGCTCAACTTCACTAGCATCATCCCAGTGTTCTCGCCAATAATTCCACATCGATTGGCTCGTATCTTCAACCACCAAATAATCATCACTCTGAAGACCGTTTTGATGAAAATAATCAAGAATGCCAACTAGATTTACATGGGAATCTTCAATTATCAACCAAGGATGAGGAAGCTTAGAAAGCATTTCACGAGGAAATGCCTCAGCGATTTTGTAACTATCTCCGGCTAAAAAATTTACCCGAGAGTCTTTTTCTGCCTTCTTGTCTAATAGGGAGAGATCGATATCCATGGAATAAACAGTACCTGGTATATCAAAGAGTTCCAAATGATCTGCTAACCAAACAGCACTTCCCCCGTTAAATGCACCAAGTTCGATAATTGTTTTCGGTTGCAATTCGTACATCAGCATGGGATAAAGACCAATTTCAGTTACAGACTTATTGAGAATTATTCCCTTCCAGGTTTGTAACATTGCATTTTCCAGCATCGGAGTCCAAGCTGAGATAGGAATATCGCATCGATCTTCCCGCTCTGAGATTTTAACGAATCGATCTGCTTTGAACAGTTGACTCTGGTGTTTTTTTTCTTGGAGAACAGTTTGATAATCCATAATTTAAATTGTTAGGTAATTACATTTGAGTTGAAATTCTTTTACTATTCAAAGTCTCTGGGTTCTCTACTAAAAATTGATTCGAGCATCGGTCGAAAATCAGATAGTGACATGCTGTTATAACTTGGGTCAAAAGACACTTGATCCCAGCGATCGCAGAAAATAATGGTTTGTTCAAAAGTGGGATGCTCTTTATACTTATCCCGCTCATTGCGATCGCGACCAATAAAATCGTGAAAGTAATAGCCTTGAAACAGTTCGTGATGTTCTAGCATCCAAACATTTTCCGGTTGCACATAAGGTCGTAAAATCGCGGCAGCCACCTGACCATGATTATAGGGAGCAAGGTCATCCCCAATGTCATGTAGCAGGGCACAAACTACCATTTCTTCATCAGCACCATCTCGGTATGCGCGAGTGGCTGTTTGCAAGCAGTGTTCTAAACGATCTACTTGACTTCCCATGCCATGACCTTTCAAGCCCCCCAAGGTGTTAATAATTCTGTCTGTCAAACCATTAACTAGTTCTTCAAAACATTGATTCGTAAAGTTCCATTGTTCCTCGTTCAAGTTATCCATTCTCGTGTAGCGAGTAATAGTCATAATTCCAAAATAAAAGTGATTATATGTACAAAGATTTGATTTGATGAAAATCCCTTCTTCCCCTAAAGTAGATCCAATCCATATAGACTATTTCCAAATGTCTGGAACCCGAACTAGGTTTAAAGGCTTTACGTCCGTGCAGAATGCGAAAATTTTGTACTAATAAACAATCTCCTGGTTCTAGACGAAAACTGTATTCATAAGCTGGATTTTTTAAATAGCGAAAGAAGGCATAATAAGCTTCATAAAAGCCTTCTACTTGGTCAAAAGGTAAATCCAAATTCAAGTTTTTGTGACTGAAGAAAATGTTAGTAATTTCCTCTTTTTCACCTAGCTTGATAATAGGAGTTTTGTTGGTGACATAATAATCCCAATCCTGATAGAATTGCGAGAACTTCACTGGGGTTTGAGACAAAATCTCAAAGTATTGGGGATTCGCTTGACGAAAATCTGATGCAACACGAAAACCATCTACCAATGTGGATTCCCCGCCAGATGCTTCATTCTCCACACAATAAAGAAGTTGAATAATGTGTGTAGATGGGATAAAGGTCAAATCTGTGTGAGGGGACAAACCATTGGCACTCAGGGACAAGTCTTGACCATTGGGTATGGCTTTCACCGTTGCGTAGCGTCCGTATTTCGCCAGATAGTAAATTGGACCAATTGAAGAAACAAAAGTATCTAGTTTAGACCAGTCAATATTGCGTACTACTGTGAATCCCAAGGTATCGAGTTGGTTAATCCAGTATTCTTGATTGTGGACTCCAAATTCAGGCAATTCTGGAGGATTAGCTTCTAAATACCCTCGATTCCAGAGAATTTTTTCCCCAACGGAAACGGATTCCTGTTCAGGTAAGCCATCGTAGCTACGATGACTCAACCAAGAAAGGGGGAAAATACTGCGGTGAGGAATATCTTCATCCCAGTCAATAATTAACTGTTCTTCCCCTATCTCTAACGATTTGGGTTTTGGTAATGTAGTGCGATCGCTCAAATCCTTCATCTTTTGAAATGAACTCGGATCGTGACAAATTGGACAAAGGCAATGATCGTACAGCCACACATAATGAAATCTTTGACCAGCAATCTTGACAAAGCGATCGCTTACATGGTTTTTTTCTGTTGGGTTAGTTTCTAAAATTTCTACCATTATTACTTTAACTCCTGCAATGCTCTGTCTGTTTGCTCTTGCAGCTTGGCTGCTAAAACCTGAACATTTGGTTGTGCCATCATTGTGAAATGATTTCCTGGGACAATTTCAAGCTTTACACGATTAACTGCAAGTTGCTGCCAACCCCATTTCGGATCTGCTTCTGACATAGCTAAATTCGGCAAGTAATCCCCCAAAATTCCTAACTCCCTGGCTCGGAACAAGTTAATCTCAGTTGAATCAATCTTTTGAGCTATATAGCTAGCACTAGCTTGAGTATTCGCCTTGTAAACTGCCAAAATTCTTTGCAGTTCAGGTTTGGTTAATTGATGTCCTTCTTTTCTCAATTGAGCTATTAGGTAATCCATCAGTTCTATGGCACCCGGAGATGATTTTGCTTGGCGTTCTAAATTAAAATTAGTTCCCAAACTGCCTTGATAAAATTTCCCTAGCTCTACAATATATTGAGCATCATCCCAATTAGCTGCTTGTTGTTCGATGGTGGGAACTTCTGTTTGAACATCTATAATTCCCAACCAAGAAACTGTACGTCCTAAATTGCGTAACTG